>DASTHF010000220.1:0-4837 GCA_035605615.1 Solirubrobacterales bacterium | reverse complement strand
GAGGTAGAGGAAGTCCTCCTCGGGCAGCGAGACGAGGCACTCGTGCAGCACCGTGAGCCCGCCGACCCCGGAGTCGAACATCGCGATCGGCAGGGCGGGGTCGAGCTTGGCGGCGGTGGCGGGCAGCGGCGTCAGGGTTTGACGACCATGAAGAAGATCGCGACGACGACGATCAGCGTCGCCAGCTGCCCGACCCTGGCGATCTGCCTGGAGAGCGCTTCGAACTCGGGGCTGAGCTCGTCGCCCGCCGCGAGGTCGCGCTCGGCGATCTCCAGGGCGCGGCGGCTGCGCGGCCCGAAGAAGGCGTGGACCATCGCGAAGAGGACGACGATCGCGGCGAAGCCGACCTCCACCCAGCTCGCGTTGCTCGGCCAGTTGCCCTCGCTGAGCAGGTAGATCCCGGCGCCGAGCAACACGATCATCCCTGGCGTGACGAGGAAGCGGTCGGCGCGGATGATGCCCCGCAGCACCGCCGGCACGCTGCGCGGCGCGGTGCCCTGGGCGACCGCGGCGAAGATCGGGTAGGCCAGGGTCGGCCCGAAGGCCACCACGACCGCCAGGACGTGGACGAACTTGCCGATCTGGTAGCCGGTGATCGTCGCCAGCATCGGCGGCACGATATCCGACCCTTGAGGCGGGAAAGCGGCCCGCGGCTCAGCCGAAGGCGCGGCGGAAGCGGGAGAAAAAGCCCTCGCCCGGACCGGAGCGGAGGTTGTGGGGCTCCAGCGTCTCGGCCAGCTTGGCGGCCAGCTCGCGCTGCTCCTCGGAGAGGTCGGTGGGGACGATCACGTGGACGGCGATCACCAGGTCGCCCGGCGGGCCGCCGCCTGTGCCCGGCATGCCGTGGCCGCGCAACGCGTAGCGGGCGCCGTGCTGGGTCCCGGCCGGCAGCTCGACCTCGCGCTCGCCGTCGTGGCTGGGGATCGAGATCGTCGTCCCGAGCATCGCCTCCAGCGCCGAGACCTCGACCGTGTGGAGCACGTCCTGGCCGCGCATCGGGCCGCGCCGCACTTCGAAGCCGAAGCCGCCGCCGAAGAAGGCCTGGAAGATCTCCTCGATCGAGCCGAAGCCGCCGCCGGCCGGGAAGCCGCGAGCGCGCAGCCCCTCGGGCCCGTAGGCGTCATAGGCCTGACGCCGCTCGGGGTCGGAGAGCACCTCATAGGCCTCGGCCGCGGCCTTGAACTTCTCCTCGGTCCCGGGGTCGTGGCCGTTGACGTCGGGGTGCAGCTCGCGGGCGAGGCGGCGGAAGGCCCGCTTCACCTCCGTCTGGGAGGCGTCGCGCCCCACTCCCAGGGTCTCGTAGTAGTCGCCGGCCATCTCGGCCTCAGCCGCCGTAGACGGTCTCGAAGTAGCGGGACAGTTCGCGCGCCGCCTCGCTGACCGAGGCGATCGCGGTCGCGTAGTCCATGCGCAACGGGCCCACCACGCCGACCGAGCCGAGATTGCGGTGGGCGACGCCGTAGTTGGCGCCGACGACGCTGACCGAGCGCAGCTCCGGCTGCGGGTTCTCGCCGCCGATCCAGAAGAAGACGGAGCGCTCGTCGAGGGCGGAGCGCAGCGTGGCGAGCACAGCGGCGCGCCCCTCCAGGGCGCTGACCAGCTCGTCGACGTGGGGCAGGTCGGCGAGGTGCTCGGCGGAGAGCAGCCGCGAGACGCCGTGCACGTAGAGCGTTTCGCCGCCGAGCGGCGGCGCGGTGACGAGGGCCATCAGGTCGGTGACCCGGGCGAGCGCCGTGGTCGTCTCGCGCATCGCCTCGTCGACCTCGCGCCGCAGGCGCGAGAGCTCGAGCCGGACGCGGGCCTCGGCGCTGGGCGCCCCGGCGGCGACCAGCGTGTCGACGTAGTGGCGGTAGCCGGCGTCGGTCGGCACGCGGCCGGCCGAGGTGTGGGGATGCGTCAGGTAGCCGGCGGCCTCCAGCGCGGCCAGCTCGGCGCGCACCGTGGAGGCGCCCCACTCGACCTCCGGCCGCGCCGCGATCTGCTTCGAGGCGACCGGTTTCGCCGACCCAAGGTAGGCGTCGACGGCAAGACGGAGGATCAGCTCTTGTCGCGCGGAGAGCATCGACCCTCCATTTTAGGAACGCCTAGAGCTGGACTTCCGCCTCGGCGTTGCGGATCGTCTGGTTGTCGCCCTGGGCGGCGACCGTATCGATCACGGCCCTGCCGTCCTCCGCCGACTTGACCGTGCCGCTGACGACGATCTCGGTCTCGGGAGCGCCCATGCCCCGGAACTGGACCGAGAGCCGCTTCAGGGAGCGCGGGTCGCCACCGGCGGCGTCGGTCGCGGCGCGGGCGACCAGGCCCATCATGTAGAGGCCGTGCAGGATCGTGCCGGGCAGGCCGACCGCCTTGGCGAACTCGGGGTCGATGTGGATCGGGTTGAAGTCGCCCGAGGCGCCCGCGTAGCGGTGCGGTAGGTACCTGTCGGGGGTCACCCGCAGCTCGGGCATCGCGTCTCCAGGCTTCAAAGACATTGGCTTCGCCCTCCCTCACTTCGCAAAGAGTCAGATATGGATGCTCGTTCGGGAGGGCTCGCAGCACTCATCTCAGACCCCCCTCACGATCAGCGTCCAGGTGCCGCGCGCGACCCGGTCGCCGTTCTGGTTGACCGAGTCCGTCTCGAAGACGTAGAAGCCCTTGCCGTCCTTCTCGGAGATGTCCAGGCACTTGGCCGTGGTCGTGATCTCGTCCCCGGCGCAGGCCGGCTCGTCCCACTCGAACTCCTGGCCGCCGTGCACCATCGCGGCGAAGTTCATCCCGACCTCCGGGTCGAGCATCGCCGGTCCCGCGGCGGGCGAGCTGTAGACGACGGCGAACATCGGCGGCGCGACGACGTCGCGGTAGCCGGCCGCCTGCGCCGCCTCGCGGTCGAAGTGGACCGGGTTGTCCAACCCGACCACCCGCGCATACTCCCCGATCTTCTCCTTCCCCACCTCATAGGTCGTGGCGGGGTACTCCTTGCCAACAGCTTCAGTCTTCAATGTCATGGCGCGAGACCCTATCTACTCGTCGATCTCGAGGACGGCCAGGAACGCCTCCTGCGGCACCTCGACACGACCTACCTGCTTCATCCGCTTCTTGCCCGCTTTCTGCTTCTTCAGCAGCTTCTGCTTGCGGGTGACGTCGCCGCCGTAGAGCTTCGCGGTGACGTCCTTGCGCAGCGCCTTGACCGTCTCGCGGGCCAGCACCCGCGAGCCGATCGCCGCCTGCACCGGGATGTCGAAGAGCTGCCGGGGGATCGTCTTGCGCAGCCGCTCGACCAGCTTCTTGCCCTGCTCGTAGGCGAAGTCGCGGTGGCAGATGATCGAGAGCGCGTCGACCTTCTCGCCGGCCAGCAGGATGTCGACCTTGACCAGGTCGGAGGGGCGGTTGCCGATCGGCTCGTAGTCGAGCGAGGCGTAGCCGCGGGTCGAGGACTTCAGGTAGTCGAAGAAATCGAGGACGATCTCGGCGAGCGGCAGGTCGTAGCGGATCTGGACGCGCTGCGGGCTGAGGTAGTGCATGTCGACGTGGGTGCCGCGGCGCGCCTGGCAGAGCTCCATCACGGCGCCGACGTACTCGGCCGGGCAGATGATCGTGGCGCGGATGTAGGGCTCCTCGATCGACTCGATCGAGCCGGGGTCGGGCAGCTCGGTGGGGCTGTGGACGTCGACCGCCTGGCCGCCGGCGAGGTGCGCCTCGTAGCGCACGTTGGGGGTCGTCGCCAGCAGCTCGAGGCCGTACTCGCGCTCCAGCCGCTCGCGCACGATCTCCATGTGGAGGAGGCCGAGGAAGCCGCAGCGGAAGCCGAAGCCAAGGGCGTCGGAGGTCTCCGGCTCGTAGGAGAGCGCGGCGTCGTTGAGCGCCAGCTTGTCGAGCGCGTCCCGCAGGTCTTCGTAGCGGTCGGTGTCGATCGGGAAGAGGCCGCAGAAGACCATCGGACGCACCTCGCGGTAGCCCTCGAGCGGCTCAGAGGCGGGACGGTCGCGGGCGGTCAGCGTGTCGCCGACGCGCAGCTTGGCGACGTCCTTGATGCCGGTGATCACGTAGCCGACGTCGCCGGCGGTCATCCCGTCGACCGCCGTCATCGCCGGCCGGAAGAAGCCGATGTCGTCGATCTCGGCCGCCGTCCCTGCCTGCATCGCGAGGATCGGCTGGCGCTTGCGGAAGGCGCCGTCGACCATCCGCACGTAGGCGACGACGCCGCGGTACTGGTCGAACTCGGAGTCGAAGATCAGCGCGCGGGCGGGGGCGGCGGGCTTGCCGGCGGGCGGCGGGATGCGGGCGACGATCGCCTCCAGCACCTCGACCACCCCCTCGCCGGTCTTGGCGGAGATCCGCAGCGCCTCCCCGGGGTCGCCGCCGGTCAGGTCGGCGATTTCGCCCGCCACCCGGTCCGGCTCGGCCCCCGGCAGGTCGACCTTGTTGATGACCGGGATCAGCTCCAACCCGTTCTCGACCGCCAGGTAGGTGTTGGCGACGGTCTGCGCCTCGACGCCCTGAGCCGCGTCGACGACGAGCAGCGCGCCCTCGCAGGCGGCGAGGCTGCGCGACACCTCATAGGAGAAGTCGACGTGGCCGGGCGTGTCGATCAGGTGCAGGTGGTACGTCTCGCCGTCGGAGCCGGCGTAGTCGACGCGCACCGCCTGCGCCTTGATCGTAATCCCGCGCTCGCGCTCCAGGTCCATCGAGTCGAGCACCTGGGCGCGCATCTTCTTCGGGTCGACGGCGCCGGTGATCTCCAGGATGCGGTCGGCCAGGGTCGACTTGCCGTGGTCGATGTGCGCCACGATGCAGAAGTTGCGGATCAGGCTCGGGTCGGTCATGGGTGCCGTGATCGGGTGCCGCGAAGGCTCCG
>DASTHF010000213.1:0-6522 GCA_035605615.1 Solirubrobacterales bacterium | reverse complement strand
GGGGTCGAGCGGATCTGGTGCCTCGGCGACGTCGTCGGCTACGGCGCCGACCCCGACGCCTGCGCCGACCTGGTGCGGGAGCGATGCGAGCTCTGCCTTGCCGGCAACCACGACCTCGCGGTGCTCGGCGCGCTGGACGTCGAGGATTTCTCGCGCTCGGCCGCCGCCGGGGTCCTCTGGACCCGCGAGCACGTCGCCGCGCGGACGCTGGAGCTGCTGCGCGCCCTTGAGCCGGCCGGGCGCCGGGACGGCGTCGGCCTCTTCCACGCCTCGCCGCTCGACCCGGTCTGGGAATACGTGCTCTCCGGCGAGCAGGCGAGGGCCTGCCTCGACGCCCTGCCCGAGCGGATCGGCCTGATCGGCCACTCGCACGTCTCCCTCTTCTTCACGATCGGCGCCGAGGAGCGCGGCGCCGTCCGCGGCGCCCAGGCCGGCAACGGCACCGCGCTCGACCTCACCGAGGGCCGCTGGCTGCTCAATCCGGGCAGCGTCGGCCAGCCCCGCGACGGCGACCCGCGCGCCGCCTGGCTCGAGCTGAGCGCCGACCTCCAGACGGCCCGCTTCCACCGTGTCCCCTACGACATCGAGCGCGCCGCGGTCGCGATCGCCACCGCCGGCCTGCCGATCCGCCTCGCCGACCGCCTCTTCGTCGGCCAGTGACCCTTCTCTAGACTCGGCCAGGAATGCCCCGCTCAGCAGCATTGCCGCTCGCCCTCGCGCTGGGCGTGGCGATCTCGCTCGGCCTCGCCGCCTGCGGCGGCGGTGGCGCCCAGCTGCTGCCAGGCCAGACGGCGCGGCAGATCACCGCCAACCTCGACACGGTCAAGCGGCTCGCCAACGAAGGCGACTGCGCCGGCGCCGAAGAAGCGGCGCGCCAGGTGGGCGAACAGATCGACTCGCTGGGCGGCGTCGACGCGAAGCTGAAGCAGGCGCTGAGCCAGGGGGCGGCGCGGCTCAGCGAAGTGACGGCGGCCTGTGAAGAAAGGGCCACCGAAGCGACCCGCCCCGAAAAGGCCCCGGCGGAACTCGAAGAAGCGACGGAGAAGCCGCCCAAGAAAGAAAAGAAGAAGCCGAAGAAGGAAGAAGCCGAAGCGACGTCCCCCGAAGAAGAAGCGCCGCAGCTGCCGCCCCAGGCCAACGGCAAAGCGAAAGGCCACGAAGGGACGGCCGGCGGCGAAGAAGAAGCCCCGCCCACGTCCGGCGGCGTCGGCCCCTCGGCGCCGGTGGAAGGGGAATGACGATGGCTGCCGGCACCATCGCGGGGCGCTACGAGCTGGGCGAGCGGCTCGGCTCGGGCGGCATGTCGAACGTCTACCGGGCCACCGACCGCATCCTCGAGCGCACCGTCGCGGTCAAGGTGCTGGCCGAGCACCTCTCCGACGACGAGCGCTTCGTCGCCCGCTTCCGCCGCGAGGCGCTGGCGGTCGCCAAGCTGATCCACCCCAACATCGTCCAGGTCTACGACACCGGCGTCGACGACGGCCGCCACTACATCGTGATGGAGTTCGTCGAGGGGCGCTCGGGCGCGCAGCTCCTGCGCAGCCAGGGGGTGCTCGACTTCGAGACCGCGGCCGAGGCCGGCATCCAGGCCTGCGCCGGGCTCGACTACGCGCACCGGCGCGGCATCATCCACCGCGACGTCAAGCCGGGCAACCTGATGATCTGCGGCGGGCCGGTCGGCGGCGGCGAGATGATCGTGAAGCTGACCGACTTCGGGATCGCGCGGGCGATGGAGCAGACCCGCATCACCCAGGTCGGCTCCGTGGTCGGCACCGCCTCCTACCTCGCCCCCGAGCAGGTGCGAGGCGAGGAGGCGACCCCGGCGACCGACGTCTACGCGCTCGGCGTCGTCATCTACCAGTTCCTGACCGGGCGGCTGCCCTATGAGGGCTCGAGCCTCGCCGAGCTGGCGGTGCGCCAGCAGAACGAGCGGCCGCTGCCGCCCAGCGCCTACGACGACACGGTGCCGCAGACGCTCAGCGCGGCGGTGCTGCGGGCGCTCGAGGGCGACCCGGCGCACCGCTACGCAGGTGCCGACGAGCTCGCGGAGGGGCTGCGGCGCGGGCTCAGCGGCGAGGACGTATACCTCCCCGCCGAGGAAGCGACGCCGACCCGGGTGCTCGGCGCCGAGACGGCGACGCGGCGCCTCGAGCGGACCGCGACGGCCCCGCCGCCCGCCGCACGACCGGCCCCGCGCCGTCAGCCGCCGCCCGTGCCCGCTCCGGCCTGGCCGGCCGAACCGGCGAGGCGGGGAGCCTTCTCCCGCTTCGCCAGGTTCGTGATGGCGACGCTGGCCCTGGTGCTGATCGCCGCCGCGGTGGCGGCGGCGGTGATCGCCGCCACCGACAAGGCAAACAGCGTCAAGGTGACCGAAGTCGCCGGCAACTCCGTCGACCGGGTCGTCGAAGACCTCAAGGAACTGGTCAAGAAGAACACCGAATAGAGGGGACCGGTCCCCTTAGCTGCCGGTGCTAGGAGGCGATGACGAGGGACGTACCTGTCATCGCATCTGGTTTCGGGATGCCGAGCAGCTCGAGGGCGGTGGGGGCGACGTCGGCGAGGATGCCGCCCTCGCGCAGCTCGAGCCCCTCGACGGTGACGATCAACGGCACCGGGTTGAGCGAGTGGGCGGTGTTGGGCGAGCCATCCGGCTCGAGCATGTGGTCGCAGTTGCCGTGGTCGGCGGTGACGATGCAGGCGCCGCCCGAGCGCTCGACCGTCTCGACCACGTCGGCGAGGCAGGCGTCGACCGTCTCGACCGCCTTCACCGCCGCCGGGATCGAGCCGGTGTGGCCGACCATGTCGGGGTTGGCGAAGTTGATGATCCCGAAGCGGTAACCCTCGGCCGACCAGCGGGAGGCGAAGGCGTCGGCGGCGGCGCGGGCGCTCATCTCCGGCTTGTGGTCGTAGGTCGGCACGTCGCGCGGCGAGTCGACCAGGCAGCGCTCCTCCCCCTCCCACTCCTGCTCGCGGCCGCCGTTGAAGAAGTAGGTCACGTGCGCGTACTTCTCGGTCTCGGCGACGTGCAGCTGGCGGCCACCGGCCTCCGAGACGACTTCGGCCAGCGTTGCCTTGGGACGCGCCTCGGGGAAGGCGACAGGGTAGGGCCAGCCCTTGCGGTACTCGGTCATCGTCGTCAGGTCGAGCACCGGGCCGCCGCTGCGCGAGAACTCTTCGAAGCCCGGCTCGGCGAGAGCGCGGGTCATCTCCCGCGCCCGGTCGGGGCGGAAGTTGACGAAGATCGCGACGTCGCCGGGGGCGGCGCCGTCGTAGTCGCCGATCACGGTCGGCTTCACGAACTCGTCGGTCTCATCGCGCTCGTAGGAGGCCTCGATCGCCTCAGCCGCCGTGGCGGCGTGCAGACCGCGCGCGTGGACGATCGCGTCGTAGGCGAGCTTGGTCCGCTCCCAGCGGGTGTCGCGGTCCATCGCGTAATAGCGGCCTCCGACCGTGGCGATGCGACCGGCGTGGCGAAGCCAGCGCTCCAGCTCGGCGAGGTAGCCGCGACCCCCGTGCGGCAGCGTGTCGCGACCGTCGGTGAAAGCGTGAAAGACGACGTCGGGGACGCCCTCCTGCGAGGCCAGTTCGATCGTCGCCTCGATGTGCTCCCAGCCGGAGTGGACACCACCGTCGGAGACGAGGCCGAGCAGGTGGAGGCGGCCGCGCGGGCTGCGCCGGGCGCGCTCGCAGGCGGCGCGGAGCGCCTCGTTCTCGAAGAATGTGCCGTCGGCGACGGCGTCGTCGATCCGCGCCAGGTCCTGCTTGACGACCGCCCCGGCGCCGAGGTTGAGGTGGCCGACCTCGGAGTTGCCCATCTGGCCGTCGGGCAGGCCGACGTCGCGCCCCTGGGCGGAGAGCCGGGTGTGCGGGTAGCGCTCCCAGAGCCGGTCGAAGACGGGAGTCTCGGCCTGCGAGATCGCGTTGCCGGGGCCGGGCGGCGCGAGCCCCCAGCCGTCGAGGATGACCAGGGCGAGCGAAGGGAGCGTCACCGCAGATCCTTCCGGTGGTCCTTATGTGGGTATAGCGCACATAAAGCGCACCGGAAGCTCATGCCGCCTCCACTATCGCCGCGAAGTCGTCCGGATCGAGGCTGGCGCCGCCGACCAGCGCCCCGTCGATATCGGGCATGCTCAGAAGCTCGGCTGCGTTGCCCGGCTTGACCGAGCCGCCGTAGAGGATCCGCACCGAATCGGCTGCCTCGGTGGACTGTTTGCGCAGGACCTCACGCACGAAGGCGATCGTCTCCTGAGCCTGCTCGGGGGTCGCGGTGCGGCCGGTGCCGATCGCCCAGATCGGCTCGTAGGCGACCACGACCCTGGCGAGGTCGGCGGAATCGATCGCGGCGAGGTCGGCGTCGAGCTGGCGCTCCAGCACGGTCTCGGTCCGGCCAGCGTCGCGCTCCTCCTCGCTCTCGCCTACGCAGAGGATCGGCTCGAGACCGGCGGCGAGCGCCGCCGGCAGCTTGCGGGCCAGCGCCTCGTCGCTCTCGTTGAAGAGCTGGCGGCGCTCGGAGTGGCCGAGGACAACGGCGTCGGCGCCGGCCTCGACCAGCATCGGCGCCGAGACCTCGCCGGTGAAGGCGCCGGCCTCAGCCTCGTGCATGTTCTGGGCGGCGACCCGCACAGCGCTGCCGCGGCAGCCCTCGACTACCTCGCGCAGAGCGAGGAACGAGGGACAGATCACGATCTCGGCGCCGGCGCCCTCGACGCGGGGCAACAGCGCCTCGACGAACCGCGCGGCCTCGGCGGCCGTCTTGTGCATCTTCCAGTTGGCGGCGACGTACGGCCTGCGCTCAGGCATCGAGCAGCGCCTCCACCCCGGGCAGCTTCTTCCCCTCCAACAGCTCCAACGAGGCACCTCCTCCGGTCGAAAGCCAATCCACCTTGTCGTCGAGCCCGAACCGCCGCAGCGCCGCGACCGAGTCGCCGCCGCCGACCACCGTCGTCCCCGGGGCCGCCGCCACCGCCTCGGCGACCGCGTGGGTGCCCGCCGCGAACGGCTCCAGCTCGAACGCCCCCATCGGCCCGTTCCAGAGCACGGTCCCGGCGGCGGCGATCGCCGCCGCGTAGGCGGCCGCGGTGCGCGGGCCGACGTCGAGGCCCATCCAGCCGTCCGGCACCTCGGCCCCGTCGCTCTCGCGGCGCTCGGCATCCGCCTCGAAGCGGTCGCCGAGCACCAGGTCGACCGGCAGCTCCAGCTCGCACCGCGAGGCCTCTGCCCGCTCCAGCGCCTCGGCCGCCAGCCTCACTCCCTCCTCCTCCTCGACCAGCGAGTCGCCGGTGGCGATCCCCTGGGCGCGGAAGAAGCTGAAGCACATCGCGCCGCCGATCAGGATGCGGTCGGCGATCTCCAGGAAGCGGTCGATGACGCCAACCTTGTCGGACACCTTGGCGCCGCCGAGGACGACGACCAGCGGCCGGCGCGGCGACTCGACGACCCGCGTCAGCTCGGTCACCTCGCGCTCCAGCAGCAGGCCGGCGTAGCCGGGCAGCAGCCGGGCGACGCCCTCGGTGCTGGCGTGGGCGCGGTGGGCGGCGCCGAAGGCGTCGTTGACGTAGAGGTCGGCGAGACCGGCGAGCGCCGCCGCCAGCGCCGGGTCGTTCTCGGTCTCGCCCGGCTCGAAGCGGACGTTCTCGAGCAGCAGCAGGTCGCCGGGGCCGAGGCCCGCGGCGAGCGCCTCGACCTCCTCGCCGACCACCGCCGGCGCCTGCCGCACCTCGACCCCGAGCAGCTCGGCGAGCCGCTCGCCGACCGGGCGCATCGAGAGCGCCGGGTCGACCTTCCCCTTCGGCCGCCCCAGGTGGGAGACGAGGACGAGCGCCGCGCCGCGCTCGCGCAGCAGCTCGATCGTCGGCAGCGCCGCGCGGATCCGCATGTCGTCGGCGACGCGGCCGTCGTCGAGGGGAACGTTGAAGTCCACCCTCAGCAGCACGCGCCGGCCAGCGACCTCGGCGTCGCGAACGCTCTCCTTGGAGAAGCCCACCGCCGGCCCGCGGCTCAGGCGCCGGCCGCGACCGGCTCCAACACCTTCCCGGCCAGCTCCACGCAGCGGTTCGAGTAGCCCCACTCGTTGTCGTACCAGGCGACCGCCTTGATCATGCTGCCGTCGCCGATCGCCATCGTCTGCCCGGCGTCGAAGATCGAGGAGTGCGGGTCGCTGACGATGTCGGTGGAGACGATCGGGTCCTCGGTGTAGGAGAGGATTCCCCGCAGCGGGCCCTCGGCGGCCGCCTTGACCGCCGCGTTGACCTCCTCCGCGCCGGCCTTCTTGGAGACGGTGGCGACGAGGTCCACGACCGAGCCGGTCGCCACCGGCGCCCGCATCGCGAACCCGTTCAGCCTGCCGTTCAGTGCCGGCAGCACGAGGCCAACCGCCTTGGCGGCGCCGGTCGTGGTCGGGATCAGGTTCACGGCCGCGGCGCGCGCCCGGCGCAGGTCCTTGTGCGGCATGTCCTGCAGCCGCTGGTCGGCGGTGTAGGCATGGATCGTGGTCATCAGGCCGTTCTCGATTCCGACCGTGTC
>DASTHF010000190.1:0-5038 GCA_035605615.1 Solirubrobacterales bacterium | reverse complement strand
TGGAGCGCGCTCGACGAGGGGGCCCGGCTCGCCAAGCCGCGCTTCCTCCATGACCCGGAGCGGGAGCCGGCCGTCTACGCCTCGGTGCTGCCGGAGGGGCCCGCCGGCCCGCCGCGCTACCACGGCGCCGTGATCGAGCCGGAGCAGGACCGCTACTGGCTCTTCGTCGAGTGGGTCGAGGGGCGGGAGCTGTACCAGGTGGGTGAGCGGGCGCTCTGGGAGGCGGCGGCGCGCTGGCTCGGCGAGATGCACCTCGCCCTTGCCGTGGACCTCGGCCGCCACGCGGCGCGCGGCCGTCTGCTCGACTACGACGAGGCCCACTACCGGCGCTGGATCGAGCGGGCGGTCGAGTTCGCGCGGGCGCCCGGCCAGCCGGCCTCGCGAGCCCGCTCGGTCGAGCGGATCGCCGAGCGCTACGACGAGGTGGTCGAGGGCCTGCTTGCCCTGCCGAAGACCGTTATCCACGGCGAGCTCTATGCCTCCAACGTCCTCGTCGGCGGCGATCCCGGCTCGCCGCGCGTCGCCCCGGTCGACTGGGAGCTGGCCGCGGCGGCGCCCGGCGTCGTCGACCTCGCCGCCCTGATCAGCGGCGGCGGCTGGGAGGCGGAGGACCGCGCGGCGATCGTCGCCGCCTACCGTTCCGTCGTGGGCAAAGACGCCTTCTCGCCGCGACAGCTCGACCTCGCCCGCCTCCACGTCGCCGTCCAGTGGCTCGGCTGGGCGCCACCGAGCTGGGTGCCGCCCGAGGGGCAGCGGCACGACTGGCTGGGCGAGGCGCTCGCCCTCGCCGCGGGGCTGGGCCTCTGATGCCGGCGGCGACGCGCTTCCTGGTCGTCAACGCCGACGACCTCGGCCTCTCCGCCGGCGTCGACGCCGGCATCGCCGAGGCGCACGAGCGGGGGATCGTGACCAGCGCCAGCCTGATGGTGCGCCAGTCGGCCGCCGCGGACGGCGCCGAGTGCGCGCGCCGCCACCCGGCGCTCGCCGTCGGCCTCCACATCGACCTCGGCCAGTGGGACTATGAAAGCGGCGAATGGCGGGTCGCCTACGAGCGCTGCCCTCCCGGCGACGCGACCGCCGTCGAGGCCGAGTGCCGCGGCCAGCTCGAGGCCTTTCGCGCGCTGCTCGGCCGCGACCCCACCCACCTCGACTCCCACCAGCACGTCCACATGAGCGAGCCCCTCGCCTCGGTGGCGGCGCGGATGGCCGCCGAGCTGAGCGTGCCGCTGCGGGGGCGCGGCCGCGTCCGCTACGAGGGCGGCTTCTACGGGCAGAGCGGCAGGGGGGAGGCTTATCCCGAGGGGGTGACGGCCGGGCACCTGGTCGAGCTGGTCGAGTCGCTGCCGGCCGGCTGGACCGAGATCGGCTGCCACCCGGGCCGCGGCGCCGCGGAGCTCTCCTCCTACGGGGTGGAGCGCGAACGCGAGATCGAGGCGCTCTGCGACCCGCGCGTGCGGGCGGCGATCGAGCGGGCGGGAGTCGAGCTGCGCTCCTTCGCCCAGCTTGGCTGACCCGCCCGCCGCTGGGCGGCGCTGGCAACGAGCGTCCAGGCGGGCAGGGATTCGCGGCGCGCCGCCGTACCTGCGGCCATGGAGATCGCCGAGCTCTCGATTCGCGTCGACGAGGCGCTGGCGACGGCGCGAGCCTCCGAAGGCGCCGTGATGACGGTCGCCGCCGCCGCCTTCGACGCCGCCGAACAGGCGCGCCGCGCCGCCGAGCTGGCGGAGCGGGCGAGCGCCGTGCTGCTCGGGACGCGCCCGGCCCTCCTCCCGCCCGAGCCAGCCGGCGAGATCCGGGTGACCGCGGCGGCATCGGCCGACGACAGCCTCGACGCCTTCAACCAACGCGCCGACCGCCTCGCCTCGCGCCTCCGCGCGCTCGGCGAGCAGGCGTCTGACGGCCTGATCATCCGGATCGCAACACCTTCTCCATGAAATACATGGAAAAGGTGTTTCACCTCAGATGCGCCAGCGGTCGCGAAGGCCTTCGGCTACCAGGCGCATAAGCCGACCGGGCGACTGAAGGGCGGCGCCGTCGAGCGAGGCGGCCGGCTCCACGCCGCGCACCGAGCCGGTCAGGAAGACCTCCTCGGCGGCGATGAGGTCGGCAGCGGTCAAGGATTCCTCGCGGACCTCGAGGCCGGCGAAACCGGCGACCTCGATCAGCATCGCTCTGGCGACCCCGGGCAGGATGCGGCCGTCGAGCGGCGGCGTCACGAGGATGCCTTTGCGGACGGCGAAGACGCTGGCCCGCGAAGCCTCCAGCACCGAGCCGTCGGCGTCCAGGAGCAATGCGGCCGCACCGTCCGGCATCTCCGCCTCGGCCCGTTCGAGCAGGGCGCGGTCGGCCCACTTGTGCGAGCCGAGGCCGCCCGCCACGAGGAGGCTGCGCAGGGCGGCGGCGCGCTCTGGGAAGACCGCCGCGGGATCGATCTCGACGCGGCGCGCCGCCAGCTCGATGCCGCCGTTGCGCGGTTTCGCGTCCAGCCGCAGGCGGCCTAGCCGCAGCCCGGCCGCCTCGGCGCCGACCAGCTCGTGCGCCTCCGCGCCGAACGCGGTGTCGAACAGCTCGCGCAGGCTCGCCGCCAGCCTCGCCAGGTGCGCCTCCAGCTCGACCGGCCTCCCACCGGCGACGAGGAGCGTCTCGAAGACGCCCTGTTGCGGGTCGGGAGGAGGGGACGCCGGCACGAGGGCGGCTATTTTGCCGCGATGCTCGTCACCCGGCGGCTGGACGCCCACCACGACGCCGAGCGCGCCTTCGTCCATATATATGGGGAGAGCGAGAGCGCCTTCTGGCTCGACAGCGCGATGGCCGGTCCCCACGGCCGCTTCTCCTTCGTCGGCGACGCCTCCGGGCCGCGCGGCGCGGTCGTCACCTACGACGTCGGCGCCGGCCGGGTGCGGATCGAGCGCGATGGCGGGGTCGAGCTGCGCGACGAATCGATCTTCGACCACCTGCGCCGCGAGCAGCGCCGTCCGAGCGTTCCCTCCACCGACCTTCCCTTCGACTTCGACTGCGGCTTCGCCGGCTACCTCGGCTACGAGCTGAAGGCCGACTGCGATGGCGACGCCGCCCACCGCTCGCCGCTTCCCGACGCCGCCCTCGTCTTCGCCGACCGGCTGATCGCCTTCGACCACCTGGAGGGGCAAACCTGGCTGCTCTGCCTGGCCGAGCCGGAGGGCGCCGCCGCGGCGGAGCGCTGGCTCGACGAGACGGCTCTGCGCCTCGCCTCGCTCCCTCCCTTGCCCGAGCCGGCCCCGCCGGTCCGCGGCGAGCCGCTCGACTTCCGACTGCGCCGCCCCCGCGAGCGCTACCTCGACGACATCGCCGCCTGCCGGCGCCGCCTCGTCGCCGGTGAGACCTATGAGGCCTGCCTCACCAACAAGGTCGTCGCCGAGCTCGCGGTCGACTCGCTCTCTCTCTACCGCTCCCTGCGCCGCGCCAACCCGGCCCCCTTCGGCGCCTTCCTGCGTTTCGGCGATGTCGCCGTGCTCAGCTCCTCCCCCGAGCGCTTCCTCCGCGTTGGCCGCGACCGCTGGGCGGAGTCGCGGCCGATCAAGGGAACCAGCCGCCGCGCCGGCGGCGCCGCCGAGGACGCCGAGCTGGCCGCCCGTCTCGCCGCCGATTCCAAGAGCCGCGCCGAGAACGTGACGATCGTCGACCTGGTCCGCAACGATCTCGGCGTCGTCTGCGAGCCGGGCAGCGTCCAGGTTCCCGAGCTGATGCGGGTGGAGACCTACGAGACCGTTCACCAGCTCGTCTCTACCGTGCGCGGGCGCCTGCGCGAGGGCCTCGCCGCGCCCGAATGCGTGCGCGCCTGCTTCCCGCCCGGCTCGATGACCGGAGCACCGAAGAAGCGGACGATGGAGATCCTCGACGAGCTGGAGGGCGAGGCGCGCGGCCCCTACTCGGGGGCGATCGGCTGGCTCGGCCTGGGCGGCGGCTGCGACCTCTCGGTCGCGATCCGCACGATCGTCGCCGACGGCGCATCGATCGAGATCGGCGCCGGCGGGGCGATCGTCCTCGACTCCGACCCCGAGCAGGAGCACGAGGAGATGCTGCTCAAGGCCGCCGCGCCGATCGCCGCGATCGACCCCAGCGCCGATCTCCCCTCGACCTTCGACGCTGCCGCGGGCGGGGGGTTCAGGCCCAAAGAGCATCGACGAAGTTACCGGCAAATGGCGAACAGCGGCCCGGCAGATGGCGAATACGATGTCTGAGCCCCGGCCCGCTATGTCGAGGCGATCACGCGGTCTGGTGCGCCGCGGTCCACCTTGACCGCTGACTGGCGGGGCGGCGGTATCCTTCGCCACCCCTGCGCCGGCCGCCGAAGAGCGCCGGCGCGGCCCATCAGCCCCCGACCGACGAGCTAGGAGCCATGGCCGTAGACACCGCCGCCCACAGCGAGCTGACCGAGATCCAGCGCGACATCACCGAGATGGTGCGCCAGTTCGCCGACGAGCAGATCATCCCCAACGCCGAGCACTTCGACCACGAGGACTCCTTCCCGGAGCCGATCGTCGAGCAGATGAAGGAGCTGGGCCTGTTCGGGGTGACGATCCCCGAGCAGTACGGCGGCATGGGGCTCGACCTGACGACCTACGCGATGATCGTCGAAGAGCTCTCGCGCGGCTGGATCTCGATCTCCGGCGTCGTCAACACCCACTTCATCGGCTCCTACCTGCTGATGAAGTTCGGCACCGAGGAGCAGAAGCAGTACTTCCTGCCGAAGATGGCGACGGGTGAGATCCGCGCCGCCTTCTCGCTCTCGGAGCCGGAGACCGGTTCCGACGTCCAGGGCATCAAGGCCACCGCGAAGGAGGACGGCGACGGCAACTGGGAGCTGAACGGCCAGAAGATGTGGGTCACCAACGGGCTCGGCTCGGGCGTCGTCTTCGTCCTGATGAAGACCGACCCGAAGGCCGACCCGCCCTACAAGGGGATGACCTGCTTCATCACCGAGAAGGAGCCCTGGAAGGAAGTCAACGAGGGCGACTTCGCGGGGCTGACCGTGCCGCCCAAGATCAAGAAGATGGGC
>DASTHF010000184.1:0-17442 GCA_035605615.1 Solirubrobacterales bacterium | reverse complement strand
CGGCCTGCGCTCGACCTCGACCGTGATGTTCGGCCACGTCGAGGAGCCACGCGAGCTGGCCCGCCACATGCGCGTGGTGCGCTCCGTCCAGGAGCGGACCGGCGGCATCACCGAGTTCGTGCCGCTCGACTCGTACGTCTCGACGATCTCGACCCAGCGCCGCGCCGGCAGCTTGTTGGGCGAGATGCGCTGTCGCACGCCGTCGTCCAGCACCTCGGCCGCCGTGCCGGGCGTCGAGCCGAGCCCACAGTCGAGCAGATAGGCGAAGACCTCGTCGGGGCCCTTGCCGGAGCGCTCGCACATGTAGTGGACCTCCATCGGCGAGTAGGCGTGCAGGTGGATCCGCGGCGCGACCTCCTTGGCCAGGCGCAGCCAGCGACCGTAGTCCTCGAGGGTCATCTCGGGATGGATGCCGCCCTGCATGCAGATCTCGGTGGCGCCGAACTCAACCGCCTCGCGCACCCGGGCGGCGAAGTCGTCCTCGGAGACCTCGTAGGCTTCGGGCGAGCGGCGGCCCTGCCCGAAGCCGCAGAAGGCGCAGCCCACCGTGCAGACGTTGGTGAAGTTGATGTTGCGGTTGACGACGAAGGTGGCCATGTCGCCGGCCAGCTCGGCCCGCAGCTCGTCGGCCGCCGTCCGCATCTCCTCGATCGCCTCGGGCCGCGTCTCCGCGAACAGCGCCGTCAGCTCGTCCTCGCTCAGCGCGGTCCCGTCCCGCCCCTTCTCGATCGCCCTGGCCGTCAGCCCCGGCTCCAGCCTCTCCTCCCTCCTGCGCCCGGACCCCCGCCGCGGGATGAAGCTCCAGTACTTCAGCTTCACCACGTCGAGCACCCCCTGCTCCATCCACTCGCCGTCCATGTACTGCGGATAGACGCAGAGCCGCTCGGTCAGCGCGTAGCCCCGCGGCGCCAGCTCCTTCCTCACCTGATGCGGGCTCGGAAACGGCTCCTCGGGAGAGATGTGGTCCCCGTTCGCCGACAGCCCTCCCAGATCCGTCGCCCCAACCTCGACCAGCTCCACCCAAGCCTCTGAGAGGTTCGGCGGCACCTGCACCCCCACATCCGGCATCAACCTCCGGCACTCCCCGATGAGGCGCTTGATGTCCTCCACCGATACGGGCGTAGCCCACTGTGGCAGGGAGGGTGAGGGTGTCTCCCTGCGCAGCGGCGTCCTGTTTTTCGCCCCCCGGGCGCCCGCGGACAGCCGGCCAACGTCGCTGGCGAAAAACCCGGCAAGCGGGGAGACACCCTCACCCTCCCCCCATCTCTCCCGCGCCGACTCATCCGCAATCTCGGCCACCTCGCGTCCGTAGTACCGCGGATGGGGCACGAAGTTCTGCAGGATGACCTCCTGGATGTGGCCGTAGCGCTCGTGAAGTGACGCCAGGGCTTCCAGGGACTCGATCCGCTCCTCCTCGCTCTCGCCGATCCCGACCAGGATGCCGCTCGTGAAGGGGATCTTCAGCCTGCCGGCGGCCTCGATCGTCGCCAGCCGCCGCGCCGGGTGCTTCGTCGGCGAGCCGACGTGGACCGTCTCCATCAGCCGCTCCGACGCCGACTCCAGCATCAGGCCCTGCGACGCGGTCACCTCGCGCAGCCGCGCCAGGTCCCCCTCCTCGAGCACGCCGATGTTGGTGTGCGGAAGCAGGCCGCGCTCGAGGGCTCGCTCGCAACTCCAGACGACGTAGGAGGTGAAGTCGTCGTGGCCCCACTCGGCGAGCTTGGCCGCGACCGCCGGATTGACCTCCGGCCGCTCGCCGGTGAGCACCAGCAGCTCCTTGGCATTGCGCCGCGCCGCCTCGTCGAGCCGCCGCTCGACCTCCTCAGGAGGATGAATGTGCGCGCGGTGCGTCGCGAACGCGCAGTACTTGCAGTAGCACTGGCAGGTGCGGGAGAGGGAGAGCGTGTAGTTCCGGGAGAAGGTGACCCGCCGCACCCCGCTCAAGCTACTGCACGCGTGCGACCGCCGGGCCGGTCGGCCCGGCGGTCGCCCCGCTCAGCTCAGTCGGCGGCGCGCTCGGAGGACTTCTCGACCGACGGGCGCACCGGTTTGGCCGGCTCGGTGGGCGGCAGGCCACCCGGCTCGAGCACGAAGCGGAAGACAGCGGCGGCAAGCCCCGAGCCGACGATCGGCCCGACCAGGTAGGGCCAGACGCCGCCCCAGTGGTTGCCGACCAGCGCCGGGCCGAACCAGCGCGCCGGGTTGAAGGAGCCGCCGGTCAGCGGGCCGCCGACCATCACGATGAAGCCCAGCGTGGTGCCGATCGCCAGCGGCGCCCACTCCTTGAAGCTCTTGCGCGAGTAGACGGCGGCGAGGATGACGAGCACCAGGCAGAAGGTGCCGATCGCCTCGACGACCGCTCCCTGGAAGTTGTTGCCGAGCAGGGCGCTGACTTCGGCGGCCCCGTAGTGGGTGGCGCGACCCTCGTCGAGAAGCAGCCCCTTGCAGAGCAGCGCGCCGAGCACGCCCCCCGAGAGCTGGGCGAGGATGTAGATGACCGCGTCGACCGGCGAGATCCGCTTGATCGCAGCGGCGCCGAGCGTCACGGCCGGGTTGAAGTGGCCGCCGCTCACCACGCCGAACATGACGATCAGGCCAAAGAGCAGGAAGGCGTGGACGAGGCCGACCACGGCGAAGTCCGAGCCGAACTGCGCCTGGTTGCCGGTGGCCACGAACAGCACCACCACGCTGGTGATGAAGAACACCAGCAAGAAAGTTCCGATCAGCTCGGCAAGATATGCCGCAAGTCCTCGTTCCTGCACGCTCTCCTCCTCTGCGCGAATTCGGGTCGGGGTCAGCGGCGGCAGTCTACCCATACGTCCAGGCGCCGCCGGGGGCGAATCGCTTCCGGGCTGATTCGCCGTGGAGCGCCGCTTCCCTGCGCGCTCCTACAGGGCGCGGCGCCGGCGGAGCTCCTCGCGGACGCTCTCCGGACGACCCCACATCGGGGCGAACTCGGCCCGCCCCTCGCGCGCCTCGCGCAGCCGCAGCTCGCCGCCGACGCCCTCGGCGTCTAGCTTCTCGAGCACGCCCCTCACCGTCTCCGCCGCCGCGGCGTGGCCGAAGCTCTGGGCGACGAGCAGGCGCCAGCGCGCCTCGGGCCCCGAGTAGGGGTTCGCGTTGACCTGGCTCAGCCAGACGCCGGCATCGACGCGGTTGTCCGCGTCGTCGATCCGCAGGTCCAGCTCCAGGTCGGTCCAGTCGGGCGGCAGCGAGTCGAGCATCTGCTGGAAGTCGGTTGCCAGGCCCATGGCCGCAAGCCTAGATGAAGGGGCGCCGTCCCGGCGCCCGGCCGCTCAGAGCGCCAGCTGGACGATCAGGAAGACGTTGAGGGCGATGATCAGCGCCGCGATCGAGCCGGCGAGCGCGGTCAGCCAGCCGGGGTTGGCGAGCGCTCCCATCACGTCGCGCCGCCGCGCGATCGCCAGCAGCGGCACCAGCGCGAAGGGGATGCCGAAGGAGAGGACCACCTGGCTGGCGACGAGGGCGTCGGTGGGGTTGAGCCCGACCGCCAGCACGATCAGGGCCGGCGCCAGGGTGACGGCGCGGCGCGCGAAGATCGGGATCCGCCGCCGGATGAAGCCCTGCATCACGACCTGACCCGCCATCGTCCCCACCGACGAGGAGGCGAAGCCGGAGGCGAGCAGGGCGATGCCGAACACCGTCGCGGCGTTGTCCGAGACGAGCGTCTTCAGCCCTTCGTAGGCGCCTTCGATGCTGTCGACGCCGGTCAGGCCGCTGCCGTGGAAGAGCGCCGCGGCGACGATCATCATCGCCAGGTTGACGGCACCGGCGAGCGAGAGGGCGATCACCACGTCCACCCGCTCGAAGCCGAGGATCTTGCGCCGCTCCCCGTCGTTGCGGCCGACCACGCGCTTCTGCGTGAGAGCGGAATGCAGGTAGATGACGTGCGGCATCACCGTCGCGCCGATGATCCCGCTGGCGAGCAGGAGGCTCTCGCCGCCGGAAAAGCCCGGCACGAAGAGGTGCCTGACTACTTCGCCCCCTGCCGGCTTGACGTCGAAGAGCTCGATCACGAAGGAGGCGACGACGACGCCGACCAGGGCGCTGATCCCCGCCTCGAGCCGCCGGAAGCCCCGCTGCTGGAGGGCGAGGATCGCGAAGGCGCCGGCGCCGGCCAGCAGGCCGGCGGGGAAGAGCGGCAGGCCGAAGAGCAGGTTGAGACCGAGCGCCGCGCCGACCACCTCGGCCAGGTCGCACGCCATGGCGACCAGCTCGGCCTGCAGCCAGAGGCCGATCGAGGCGCGGCGCGAAAACCTCTCGCGGCAGAGCTCGGCGAGGTTCTTGCCGGTGGCGATGCCGAGCTTCGCCGACTGGGTCTGGACGAGCATCGCGATCAGGTTGGCGGCGAGCACCACCCAGAGCAGCAGGTAGCCAAACCTGGAGCCGCCAGCGACGTTGGTCGCGAAGTTGCCGGGGTCGATGTAGGCGACGGCGGCGACGAAGGCGGGCCCGAGGAAGGGCCAGACGCGGCCGACCCCGCGGGCGTGGCCCTCCAGGGAGCGGCGCGCGGCGGCGGCGACCGCCGCCTCGCCGGGGAGGACGTCCTCGACGGTCGGTTCGGCCGCGTGCGGCGGCGTGGGAGGCGGCTCGGCCTGCATCAGATATCGCGCCTCGCTCGCTCGCGAAGAATCGAATATGGACGCTTCGCTCGCTCGGCGCTCATGAGGGCCAGCCTAGAATGAGGCGGGTGGCGGACGCCGCTGGAACCGGAGCCGTAGCGATCTTGGAGCTCGATGCCCAGTACCGGCAGCTGCGCGAGGAGTGCGGACTCTTCGACCGCTCGGCGCGCGGCAAGCTCGTGCTGAGCGGGCAAGACGTCGCCGAGTACCTGCAGGGCCAGCTCACCAACGACGTCGAGGCGCTGGCGCCCGGCGAGGGCTGCTACGCGGCGCTGCTCGACCGCAAGGGCCACATCCAGGCCGACATGCGCGTCCTCCACCTTTCCGGTGCGCCTTATGTGTCCCAGAGACACATAAGGCGCACCGGAAGCAAAGAGGGCGAGGGGTTTTGGCTGGATATGGAGCCGGAGGGGTCCGAGACGGCGCGGCGTCACCTCGCGATGTACAAGATCGGGCGCGAGGTGGAGGTGGACGACGTGACGGCCGAGGCGGCGATCCTCTCGCTGATCGGGCCGCGCAGCGCCGAGGTCGCCGGCGCGCCGCCGCTTCCCGAGCACGCCTGCGAGGCGCTCACCGCGCACGGCGTCGAGTGCCTCGCCGTGGGCACGGCCGGCGGGGTCGACCTGATCGCGCCGCGCGACGAGGCCGAGCGCCTGCGCGGCGCCCTAATCGCGGCGGGCGCCGTCGAGGTCGACGCCGAGGCGGTCGAGGTGCTGCGGATCGAGGCCGGGATCCCCCGCTTCGGCGCCGAGATGGGCGCCGAGACGATGCCCGCCGAGGCTGGCATCGTCGAGCGCGCCGTCAGTTTCGAGAAGGGCTGCTACATCGGCCAGGAGCCGGTGGCGCGCCTCCACTACCGGGGCAGGCCGAACCGCCGCCTGCTCGGCCTGCGGCTGAGCGCCCCGGCCGCCGCCGGGGAGGCGCTGCGGCTGGGCGAGCGCGAGGTGGGGCGGATCGGCAGCGCCTGCGTCTCCCCCGCGTTCGGGCCGATCGCCCTGGCGATCGTCCGCCGTGAGGCAAAGCCGGGCGACGAGCTGGCCGTAGGTGAAGCTGGCGTTACGGCTCGCGTCGTCGAGCTTCCGTTCGGCTAGATTCCGCCGCGATGGGCAGCTGGAGAGGGAGCTTGGGGGCGATCGGCGTGCTCGCCGCGCTGGTCCTTCCCATCGCCGGCTGCGGCGTCCAGCAGCACGCCAACGAACCGCGTCTCCAGCCGCCGACCCGGGTCAGTGTCTCGATCACCGAAAAGGCGATCACCGCGCGACCGCCGCGGATCGCGGCCGGGCCGGAACCGACCCGGCAGATCCCCCAGAACCAGGGCGCCGCGCAGCCACGGGTCCGCAGCCGCGCCCCGCTTGCCGTCGTCCTCGTCGCCGCCAACCTGACCGGCTACGAATCGCGGCTCGAGGTGCGCGGCCGCGGCAAGGATGCCAGCTCGGGCCCGCTCGTCGCCAACGGCAGCGGCACCTTCCAGGTCGAGCTGCCGACCGGCGTCTACACGCTCAGCGCCGCCGACATCCCGGGCGCCAAGCCGGCGACGCTGGTCGTAGGGCCCTACCGCTCCTCGTCGCAGAACGACGTGCTGCTGCCATAAAGAAACGACCCGCCGGAGCGGGTCGAGCCTGTTGAAGCGGGGAACCACCCCGCGAGCGACTGATAACCACCGTGAGATTAGCCTAACGGGCGATTTTCGCGACGCATTGCAGACAATGCGCTTCGGCATTCGTCCGCCGATTGGCCTGCAATCCTCGACAGTGTGACCGTCGCGCTTGCCATCGCCGTCGTCCTGCTCGCCGCCGGGCTCGTCTTCTTGCTCGTGTCCGGGCGTGAGAAAACCGAGGTGGAGCCCGAGATCGACCTCGGCGCCGCGATCCACGAGGCGACCTCGAAGGCGGTCGCGGACCTCCTGCGGGTGAACGAGGAGTCGCGCAAGATCGACACCCAGGCGGCGGAGGCCGCGTTGCAGAAGCGGGAGGCGGAATTCCGCCGCCTCACCGAGCCGATCGGCAAGAACCTCGAGCGAATCGAGAAGGAGGTCTCCAGCCTCAGTCGCGACCGCAGGACGGCCGATGGGGCGATGAAGACCCTGCTCGATGAGATGAAAGCTGGCCTCGGCGACCTCGGGACGCAGACCAGCACGCTCGTCAAGGCGCTGCGCCAGCCCCAGACCAGAGGCAAGTGGGGCGAGGTGCAGCTGAAGCGCTGCGTCGAGATTTCGGGCATGACAGAGCACGTCGACTTCGAGCTGCAGCAGACGTTCAGCGACGGCGAGGCGACGCTGCGGCCCGACGCGGTCGTGATGCTGCCCGGGAATCGCCGCGTCGTGATCGACTCGAAGGTGCCGCTCGACGCCTACCTCGAGGTGCTGGAGGCGGAGAACGACGCGACTCGCAAGGGAGAGCTGATCCGCCACGCGCGCCAGGTGCGCGACCACATCACCAAACTCTCCTCGAAGCGTTACCAGGACCAGTTCGCGAGCGGCGAGACTCCCGACTTCGTCGTCTGCTTCATGCCCTCCGAGGCGGCGCTCCACGCCGCCTTCGAGGCCGAGCCCTCCCTCTACGACTATGCGCTCGAGCAGAAGGTCCTGATCGCCACGCCAACGACGCTGGTCGGCCTACTGCGGACCGTCGAGCTGGGCTGGCGCCAGGAACAGATCGCCGAGCAGGCGCAGGAAATCGCCGGCGCCGCCCGCGAGCTGCACAGCCGCACCGCCGTCTTCCTCGATCACTTTTCCAAGGCCGGACGGCAGCTCAACTCCGCGACCAATGCCTTCGACGAAGCGGTCGGCTCGCTGCAGACGAGGATCATGCCGCAGCTGCGCCGCATCGAGGAGATGGGCGCCGCCTCCGGTAAGGAGCTGGAGGAGCCCCGCGTGATCGATCGCGCCGTGCGGCCGATCGCCGCCGAGGAGCTGCAGGAGATCGAGGCCTCCGCGGAGGAGATCGGCGTGCCGGAGCTGAGCGCGGCCGATACCCCAGCGCTCGACTAGGATTCGCCGCCCGTTTCCGACCCCCTGGAGGAGCCAGTTGGCCGTTGACACAAGCCGCGTCTCGAAGCTCGACGTAGAGCCCGGAACCCTGCCCGACACGATGGCGGCCTGGGTGATCCGCCAGGAGCGGGAGGGCGAACCGACCGACGCCTTCCAGCTCGAGCAGATCGAGGTGCCGGAGCCCGGCGCCTTCGAGGTGGTCGTCCGCGTAATGGCGGCCGGCGTCAACTTCAACAACGTCTGGGCGGCGCTCGGCAAGCCGGTCTCGGTCTTCGGCTACGGCGACCACCCCGAGTACGGCCACCACATCGGCGGCTCCGACGCCTCCGGGATCGTCTGGAAGGTCGGTGAGGGCGTCACCCGCTGGAAGCCGGGCGACGAGGTCGTGATCCACTGCAACCAGGCCTCCTACGAGGACGTCGAGGTGCACGGGCTCGACCCGCTCGCCGCCCCCAGCCAGAGGATCTGGGGCTACGAGACGACCTGGGGCTCCTTCGCCCAGTTCACCAAGGTGCAGGCGCAGCAGCTCCTGCCCCGCCCCCAGAACCTCTCCTGGGCCGAGTCCTCCGCCTACGGGCTCACCTACTTCACCGCCTACCGGATGCTGATCGACCAGTGCAAGCTGCAGCCCGGCCACAACGTGCTGATCTGGGGCGCCGCCGGCGGCCTCGGCGTCTTCGCCGTGCAGCTCTGCAAGGCGGCCGGCGCCAACGCGGTCGGCGTCGTCTCCTCCGACGAGAAGGGCGAGCTGGTCAAGCAGCTCGGCGCCGTCGGCTACATCAACCGCGCCGAGTTCGGCGAGATGATGCGCACGAAGGAGAACCTCGCCGACCCGGCCGCCGACAAGGAGCGCTTCAAGGCCTCGCGCGGCTTCGCCAAGCGGGTCAAGGAGATCCTCGGCGACGCCCCCGACATCGTCTTCGAGCACGTCGGTCAGGCGACCTTCCCGACCTCGGTCTTCGTCGTCAAGCCGTTCGGCAAGGTCGTGATCTGCGGCGCCACCTCGGGCTTCCAGCTCGACTTCGACGTCCGCTACCTGTGGATGCGGCAGAAGCAGATCGTCGGCTCCCACTTCGCCAACGCCTACGAGTGCATGCGCGCCAACCAGCTGATGGCGGAGGGCAAGATGCGGCCCGTGCTGTGGAAGACGATGGGCTTCGAGGGCGTGCCGGAGGCCCACCAGCTACTGCATGAAAACAAGCACCTCGGCAAGATCTCGATCCTGGTCGGGGCGGAGTCCGAGGAGGAGGGCAAGGTCGAGCCCGGCCCCGGCGCGATCCGCGCGGAGGTGGGCGCATGACGCGCGAGATGTGCGTGCTCGACTGGCACATCGCTCCCTTCCGAGCCGACCGCTGGCTCGACCTCTGGGAGCCGGCGGCGGCGCGCATGCCCGCCTTCGGCGCCCGCAGCTGGTCGCTGACCCGCTCGATCGACGACCCGCTCGCCTTCCGCCAGTCCTCGGTCTGGGACAGCCGCGCCGACTTCGAGCGCTACTGGTTCTCGGAGGAGATCGCCAAGGCGCGCGCCGCGGTCATCGACCTCTACGACATCCCGCTGCTGCCCGGCTGGCACACGATCGTCGCCGCGGAGTAGCGGTAGGCCTAGGCCGCCCGGGGCGGGACGCTCTAAATCAGAACGGGCTGGGGACGCGGACCGCGACGTCGTCGACGCTCGCCGCAATGCCTTTCGCCTGCGTCGCGGCGCCGATCGAGAAGCCCGAGAAGCGGCCGTTCAGTTCGGTCGGCGATTCGTCGGTCGCCGTGACGACCTGTTTGCCGTTGACGAAGCCGAGCACCTGGCAGCCGCCTTCGGCGTCGATCGCGCGCAGCCGCAGCTGGTTGGCTTCTTCGAGGCCTTTCACCCCCGCGACGTCGCGTTCGATCGCCAGGTACCTGACGCTGCCGTCGGCGAGGACCCTGCGCAGCTGCACCTTGCGCTGCAGCGGGTAGACGACGAGCTGGTAGCCGGCGGGGGCGCCTTCGCCGCGCAGGTTGAGCGCCAGGAAGGCCCTGCGGCGAGCGGTCGGCGGCGTCGAGCCGAGCAGCCGCTCGGTGGCGGCGATTTCCAGCTCCCGCCCGAGCACCGGCGTGCGGTAGCCGCATTCCCGCGTGCGCTTGCCGATCGTCACCCGCAGCGCCTTGCCCAGCCCGTCGGCCCGGCAGCGGGAGCCGCTTACCTTGACCATCTGCCCGCGCTGGCCTTCGGTCGACATGCCGTCGCGATAGACGCCGATCATCGCGGCCGCGGCGAGCGCGGTGAGGCCGAGCGTCAGGGCGAGGACGGCGGCCGGGGCGGCCATGCGGCGGGGTCTCATCGTCGGCAGCCTAAACACCAGCCCCCGGAAAAGGTGCGCGCGCCCGCGGCTGAACGCGGTCTTTCCGCCCGCCCAAAATATGATCCAGGCAATGTCCGATCACCGTCTGCCAGAGCGCGACCGCCCCTGGGTGATGCGCACCTACGCCGGGCACTCCGACGCCCGCCGCTCCAACGAGCTCTACCGCCGCAACCTCGCCAAGGGGCAGACCGGCCTCTCGGTCGCCTTCGACCTGCCCACCCAGACCGGATACGACCCCGACCACGTCCTCGCCCGCGGCGAGGTCGGCAAGGTCGGCGTCTCGATCGCCCACAAGGGCGACATGCACCAGCTGCTCGACGGCATCCCGCTCGACGAGATGAACACCTCGATGACGATCAACGCGACCGCCGCCTGGCTGCTCGGCCTCTACGTCACGGTCGCCGAGGAGAACGGCGTGGCGCGCGCCAAGCTGACCGGCACGACCCAGAACGACATCATCAAGGAGTACCTCTCGCGCGGCACCTACGCCTTCCCGCCGGCCCCCTCGATGCGGCTGATCGCCGACATGGTCGCCTTCACGGTCAACGAGGTGCCGAGCTGGAACCCCACCAACATCTGCAGCTACCACCTACAGGAGGCCGGCGCGACGCCGGTCCAGGAGATCGCCTACGCGCTCTCCAACGGGATCGCCGTGCTCGACGCGGTGAAGGCGCGCGGCCAGGTCGCCGACGCCGACTTCCCGAGGGTCTTCGGTCGCATCTCCTTCTTCGTCAACGCCGGCATCCGCTTCGTCGAGGAGACCGCCAAGCTGCGCGCGATGGGCCGGCTCTGGAACGAGATCGGCCGCGAGCGCTACGGCGTCACCGACCCCAAGATGCTGCGTTTCCGCTACGGCGTCCAGGTCAACTCGCTCGGCCTGACCGAGGCGCAGCCCGAGAACAACGTGCAGCGGATCGTGCTTGAGGCGCTCGCCGTGACGCTCAGCCGCGACGCGCGCGCCCGCGCCATCCAGCTGCCGGCCTGGAACGAGGCGATGGGCCTGCCGCGGCCCTGGGACCAGCAGTGGAGCCTGCGCATCCAGCAGATCCTCGCGAACGAGACCGACCTGCTCGAGTACCCCGACCTGTTCGAGGGCTCGAAGGTGATGGACGGCCTGGTCGAGGAGCTGATCGAGGGGGCGCGGGCCGAGATGGCCGTCGTCGAGGAGCACGGCGGCGCCGTCGCCGCCGTCCCCTACATGAAGGCGCGCCTGGTCGAGTCGCACCGCGAGCGGGTGGCGCGGATCGAGAGCGGCGAGCAGAAGGTGGTCGGGCAGAACTGCTTCACGGAGACCGAGGATTCGCCGCTCACAGCGGGCGCCGACGGCGGCATCCTCACCCCCGACCCGGAGGTCGAGCGGGAGCGGGTCGAGGCGCTGGAGCGCTGGAAGGCGGAGCGCGACGAGGGCGCGGTGCGCGCGGCGCTGGAGGAGCTGGACCGCGTCGCGCGCAACGAGGACGAGAACGTCATGCCGGCGACGATCGCCGCCGCCAAGGCGGGCGCGACGACCGGCGAGTGGTCGCAGGTGCTGCGCGAGGCGTTCGGCGCCTACCGGGCACCGACCGGCGTCGAGGGCGCCGCCCCGCTCGGCGACCGCGAGCGGCTCGGCGAGGTGCGCGGCCGTGTCGACGAGGTCTCCGAGCAGATCGGCCACCGGATCAAGATCCTGGTCGGCAAGCCGGGCCTCGACGGCCACTCCAACGGCTCCGAGCAGATCGCCCTGCGGGCCCGCGACGCCGGCATGGAGGTCGTTTACCAGGGCATCCGCCTGACCCCGGCGGAGATCGCCGAGTCGGCGCTGCAGGAGGACGTCGACGTGGTCGGCCTCTCGATCCTCTCCGGATCGCACCTGGAGCTGGTCCCCGAGGTGGTGCGGCTGCTCCGCGAGGAGGGGCTCGACGTGCCCGTCGTGGTCGGCGGCATCATCCCCCTCGCCGACGCGGAGCGGCTGCGCGAGGCGGGCGTCGACGGCGTCTACACGCCCAAGGACTTCGACATCAACCGGATCATGGGAGAGATCGTCGAGCTCGTGCGCGGACGCGCCGGCAGCGCCACAATAGGCGCATGAGCGAGCTGAACGGCGACCGCTCGGCCTGGCTGCGCTGCTACCGCTGCTGGTCCCAGAACCTCGAGGTCCAGATCCACTACGACGCGATCCGCCGCGTCGATCCCGACACCGGTGCACCCGCCGAGGGTGTCGACGAGGTGCAGGAATCGATCGTGCAGTGCCTCGACTGCATGCACGACCAGCCGCACCTGACGCTGCGCGACGACCACGTCGTCCCGATCGAGGACCGTTGGGAACGGATGGTCGCCGGCACGCCCTGGGTCGCCTCCTGCACGGTCACCGTCGACCAGGAGCGGGTCGAGAGCTGCTCCGGCCCGGAAGCGGCCGAGTTCCTCACCTACGGGGCCTTCGGCGACGCCGGCGTGCGCGAGTTCTTCACCCATGTCCGCTTCCACAAGCACGACGACGAGCGGATCGTCGTCCACATGCTGGTCGAGCTCTACGCGCGCTCGGCCGAAGAGGCGACCGACGTGCTCGAAGCGGCGGCCCACGGCCCGCTCGAGATCACCTCGCTCGCCGAGGAGTCGCGCCCCCCGGCGCACGCCTCGGGCGAGGCGCATTGAGGTAGTCCGCATCTCGAAGTCCGCACGTCGATGTTTGGCCCGGGGAGAGGTCGGATATTCATCGGGAGAGGAACCCGTCGGATAGGAAACTTTTTTGCCGACTTCACCGATCCATCGTTGTTGTCGAGATGTTTCCTATGGAGCGTCACCGATTCGGTCCTCATTTTTAGGAGGGTGTCGTGTGGAGGCGACGGCACAATGGCTTGGCGCTCTTTGTTCGTTCCCGTCGCCCCCATGCCGATTACGACAAATTCCCTAACTTACGAGCGGATCTAAGGCCTCCACGGATGGAGAGCTCGACCGCAACGCAGCCGCATCAGGCACTTCAGGCAGCGCAGGTGTTTGCTCCTTTGGGGGAGGCGCAGAACACGGCCAGGCGCCGGGGCGCCGTCCTGACTCGGATGCTCTTCGTCGGCGATGCCGCAGCCAGTGCCGCAGCCGCGGCGATCTCGGTGGCCGCGCTGGGCCTGATCTCCCCGCAGGGCTTTGCCTTCGTCGTCTGCGCCACCCTGCTCTGGCCCCTAACCGCATTCAGCATCGGCCTCTATCGCAGCGACCAGCTCTCGTCCTGGGCGTCGGCGGTGAGCGAGGTGCCGCGCGGCTTCGTCGCAGTGCTGCTGATCACTTGGCCGCTGTTCGGAATCGCCTCCATCCTGCATCTCGACTCGTCGGTGACGCTGGCCTTCCTCACTGTCGCCGGAATCGCCACCTTCACCGCAGTCGCCCGCATGATCGTGCGGTCCGGCTTGCACCGCTCGCCCACCCTGCGTCAACGAACCTTGATTTTGGGATCGGGCGTCGTTGCCGGCCAGGTGGTCGAGAAGCTCCGCAACAATGCCCAGTTCGGCCTCGTCCCGGTCGGGATCGTCGACGACGACGTCTACGACGTGGGCAGCCCTGAACTTCCCTGGCTGGGTCGCTTCGGCGATCTCGAGCGGGTGATCGAGGCGGAGAGGATCGATCGCGTGATCATCGCCTTCTCCCGCGTCAGCCACGAGCAGCTCCTGGAGGCGATCCGGATCTGCCGCGACGCCGGTGTATCCGTCGATGTCGTCCCGCGGCTGTTCGAGTTCCTCGACGGCGTCCGGGCCCTGGACCAGGTCGGCGGCCTTCCCCTGCTCTCGATCGGTGCGCCCATGCTCACCTCGACCTCGATGGCCGCCAAGCGAGTGCTCGACGTGGTGGGTTCGGCCCTACTCCTCACGGTGCTCTCCCCGCTGATGATCGCCATCGCAGCGGCGATCAAGCTCCAATCGCGCGGCCCCGTCTTCTTCCGCCAGCCGCGCGCCGGCCGCGGCCGCACCAGCTTCCAGGTGATCAAGTTCCGCTCCATGTACATCGACGCGGAGGCGCGCAAGACCGAGGTCACCGATCTCAACGAGACCGACGACGGAATCATGTTCAAGATCCGTCGCGATCCGCGCGTGACCCGAATCGGGCGGTTCCTGCGCCGCTCCTCGCTCGACGAGCTGCCGCAGCTCTTCAACGTCCTGAAGGGCGACATGAGCCTGGTCGGCCCGCGGCCGCTGATCTTCAAGGAGACGGACGCGCTGAACGAGGACTGGCACCTGCGGCGCCTCGAGCTGCGGCCCGGGCTAACCGGCCCCTGGCAGATCTACGGCCGCTCGCAGAGCCCCTTCCAGGAGATGGTCCGCTTCGACTACCAGTACGTCGCCGGCTGGTCGCTGGCACGCGACATCGAGATCCTCCTCGCCACGATCCCGGCCGTGGTCTCGGGCCGCGGCGCGTACTGACGCGAGACATGAGCGCCGCGTGTCACGGCGCAACCGAGGCATAGCTCGTCCCCACCCTGGCCGCGTCGTGGTAGAGGGTGACGGCGCCGCGCGGGGGGCTGGATGAGCGGTATTGATTGAGATAGACCCTGTTGGGACTGCTGCCGTCCCAGTTCACGCCGGGGACCAGGGTGTCGTAATAGATCCGCCGTGCGCCGTTCTTGAACGTCTGCTGGGCGCCATTGAGCCACAGTTCCACGAACCCCACCGAGGGATCGGTCGAGAACTTGACGTGGAGCACGATGTCCTCCCAGGCCGTGCCCTTGGAGATTTCGGTCGGCGACGTCCAGATCGTGTCCCAATTGTGGGTTGGGTCGCGCTGCAGCGCGAGGCGGTTGCCAACGACGTCGATCCCGATCGAAGGCGAGCCACCGAACGGCGGCCCGTAGATCTCGGCGACCTGCATCCAGCCGCTGGAGATGGTCGGGAAGTCGGCCGGGAAGAAGGTCGAGAAACCGATGTAGTCGTCGCTTCCTTCGGTGAACATCTGGGGACCGACGAGCTGCGCCCTGGGGCTGCTGGTGGGAACGAGCGGGCAGTATTCGCTCGTGCTGGTGTCCGTAACCGTGAACTTCGCCGCGTATTGGCCGCTGCGGACCGGGCTGTTGACCACGGTGACGCCTTCCGAGCAGGACTGGTTCAGCGACCACTGGGACAGGTTGCCGGCCTCGAAGTCTCCCGACCAGAGCGCCGGCGTGGGCGCCGGAGCCACGGACGCTGAGCCCGCGGACCTGAAGACGGCGACGCAGGCGGCCGAATCGGCGCTACCGCTCAGGCTCACCCTGCCTTCTTGAGCCCCCGAGGCGGTCGGCACCACGTCCCCGTCTGCGACGGTGCCCAGCGATCCGGTGAGCTGGTTGCGCAGCGCCCCGGCGACGCCGGCGCTGCTCATCGATTCCACCGCGATCGGATTGGCGTAGGAGCCGAAGCCGATGAAGGCCAGCTCGCCCGCTTCGACCGGGACGGTGCTGCCCGTGGTCGACGCCGTGCCGAACCCCGTTTCGTTGCAGGAGCTGCCGTCCAGGGGCGCGCTGGTCGCCACCCCCGAGTACTCGGCGATTCCCGCTCTCACCGGGCCCGACATGGTTCCGGTGACGGTGACCGTCGTCGCCCCCGCCTTGGCGTTGGGCAGGTACCAGAGCGAGTTGACGCCGCTCGACGCCGCGCGGACCCAGGGGCCGTTGACGTTGTCGCTGACCGCGGTGCCGGATGCCGTTCGAAAGACGCCGACGAGCAGGCTGCCGGCCTGGACCGTGTTGGAATAGCCGACGCTCAGGCTGGTGCCGCTGTCGATCTGCGCGCGTCCCTGGATGAAATGAGGGGATGAGGGGGTCGCTGTCGCGCCCTCCGGATTCGCCGCGACAAGCCCGAACACGACCAGCAGGCCCGCGGCCAGCAGGCTGCGGCGCCTCACCGAGATGCGTCCCCTACGCATAGGGGCGATCGGTGGTCGTGAGCCTTTTGACGACAGCTTCGTAAGCCCCATGACAACGCCTCCTCCCTCGGACAGGAAACTCGATCTGTCCCCTCCGACCTTGTGGGCGCGCGATGGTAGCTAATACGAGAAGAGAAGTGGTCTTCGGCCAATATTTCGCTTTAGAAAGCTAAAAATTTGGAAGAACCGCTTATACGAAGGTGACCCAGAAGGGCCTAGATCCAGCTTGACTGAGAACCGCTTCGTTTCTCTAAATGACGCCCCTTTGGGGATGGCGCGTTTATTGCGGTTGGTATCAGCCTAGCCGAACATTCGTCCAGTCCGCTGAGATCGGCTCGGGCGACGCGCCGCTTCGCACGACCTGATCTCCGTGCGATGGAGCATTGCAACAGGCGCCGTATTCGCGATTCTGCTGGCCTTTGCGCTGACCGCCGACGTCGCCGCCGCACGGCCGGTGAAGATCGTCGCCCCAAGGGCGGTACGGGCCCCGCGGAACGCGCGCTTCGCCGTCCGGGTCTCCGCCCCCGCGAGGCGCGTCGCCTTCTTCGTCGACAACCGGCGTCGCTGGGTGAGCCGCTCCGATCGCTGGCGGTTCAACCGCCGCGGCCGCCTGCGCACCAAGCGGATGGCGCCGGGGCGCCACAGGCTTTGGATCAGGGCTAAGCTGAGCAACGGCCGCGTCGTCAGCGCAAGGCGGATTCTCTACGTGGCGAAGAAGTCGTCCACACACGGTCACAAGGGCACCGAAACGGCGCTCAGCGAAGCGACCCCGACCGAAACGACGTCGTCGGGAACGACCTCGTCGTCCAGCGGGCTGCTCTTCAGCGGTTCGCGGATCTCCGACTTCCCGACGACCCTGGCCGCGCCGGGAGCGATCACCGAAACCCCCGACCCCGCCGGCGGCAGCGGGACTGCGATCGACATGACCGTCAAGGAGTCCGACGGCAGCTTCTTCGAAGACGGCAAGCCGCGGGCGCAGCTGCAATCTCCCCCAATCATCGAACCGGGAGACGAATTCTGGTGGCATTCGCGGTTCTTCCTTCCGGCCGACTTCCCCTCCTACGTCTCGCACTGGATCAACATCATGGAGGGCCCCTACGGGCCGCCGTACAACGGCACGCCGCCATGGGAGATCGGCATGGACCAGGGCAGCGACCTGCGCTGGCAGCGCAACGGCAGCTACAACTGGGACATCCCCTGGAGCATGCCGCTGGTTCGCAACCGATGGGTCGACGTGCTGCTGCACGAGCGGTTCGGGACCGACGGCTGGATCGAAATGTGGATCGACGGCCAGCAGGTGACCTTCTTCGGCTCGAGCAACACGGTCGCCTACAACCCGAACCACGAAAGCCCCACGCAGCGCCTCAACATGAAGACGATGGACGCCAGCAACAACGGGGGCCCCAACTTCGCCGTGATCCAGAACTACCGGGGCGTCGGCTGGATCGAATCGGTGAGCGTCTACCACGGCCCGATGGAGCTCGGCACGACCCGTGCCTCGGTCGGCGGCTGAGCCTCTCTAGCCCAGGTCAGAGCAGGTGCCGTCGGTAGGCGTCGAGGGTCCGCTCGGCGACGTGCCGCCAGCTCGCCTCGCCCAGCGACGAAATGGCGTTGGC
>DASTHF010000135.1:0-12279 GCA_035605615.1 Solirubrobacterales bacterium | reverse complement strand
TGAAAGAGGCCGGCCCCTTGGGACCGGCCTCTTCTGTGAACGCCGATGCCTTTCCGGCTCAGCCGGCGGGCTGGTACTTGCGGCCTTCCTTCTTCACCCGGCCCTCTTTCTCCAGGTCGCCGAGCACCCGGTAGAGGTAGTTGGGCTTGATCTTCATCGTCTTGGCGATCTCCGAGGCGGAGATCCCGGGGTTCTGTTCCACCAGGGCCACCGCCTGGTCGGCGCGGGTGCCTTTGCGGCGGCGGCGACGTCGGGGGGCGGCGGCCGGGGCGGCGGCGGCGGCTTTGGGAGGACGGCCGGGACGGCGACCCGGACGGCCGCGGGCGATCCGCCCGCCGAGCTCGCCGAGCGCCCGCTCGAGCCGCTTGCGCTCCTCGTCCAGCTCCGCGAGGCGCTTCGACACCAGATCGCGGGCCTCGTCTAGGACGTTCGTAGTGCTGGGCATCGGTTTCCTTTCATCCCGTTAGCTCGTGCGTCTTCCGGGTTGACACGTTGACTGGACCGAAAGTGTGGCACATCCATGCCGGTCGGAAGTGTGGCACGGTGACAGTGGGTGTGACCGGTCGTTTGGTCTAATTCCACCTCCTCATTCTGGACGTTTGATACCCACCGGTGACGGTCGGTATGCAGATGGGGGTGGAGACGGCCCGGCCGCTCAGTGCCGGCGCCGGCGCGGCATCGTCCCGAAGACCGCGTCCCAGAGCGGCGAGGAGACGCCGAAGCCGTAACGGTGGTCCTGGAAGTGATGGCGCATGTGCTGCTCGCGCAGGCGCTTGCCCAGCGCCGATCGCGGGACGAAATGGTGCACGTAGTAGTGCGTGTAGTCGTAGCAGAGGTAGCCGCCGATGAACCCGCCGAACAGGGGGTAGGCGGCGGGCGTGCCGAAGAGCGCCGTGAAGCCGAGGAGGAAGAGCGCCGCCAGCGGTATCGACACGGCGGGGGGCATCACCAGGCGCAGCTTGTCGTTGGGGTGGTCGTGGTGGACGCCGTGGATGATGAAGTGCATGCGGCGGCCGATCGGATGGTCCGGCTCCCAGTGGAAGACCAGCCTGTGCAGCCAGTACTCGGTGAGCGTCCAGATGCCCACTCCGCCGAGGCTGAGCAGGCCGAGCTGCCACACCGCGAGGCCGCGGCTCGCGCCGAGCCACTCCATCGTCGCCACCACCGGCAGGAAGACGGCGGCGGGGATCAGCGGGTGCACCCGCGAGAAGAAGTTGAGGAACCCGCTCTCGAACAGCTGCGGCGAGGCCGCCAGCTTGGTGCTGCGGTCGTGAGCCTCCATTCAGGGAAAATGGTAGCGATGCTCAGGCGGCGCGCCCGGGCTCAGGCGGCGCGCCCGGTGGTCGCCCAGCGCGGCGGGCGCATCAGCAGGACCGGTTGGCGCGGCGGCACCAGGCCCTCCGGCCGGTTGGCGCGGAAGGTCGTGCAGGGCCCGTCGAGCTCGAGCGCGCAGAGCAGGTTGCGGCGGAAGTAGCAGTCGTCGCAGCTGGGTGGCTTCGGCTTGCGGGGCACGGCGCGGCATCTTGCCATCGCCGTGACGCTTTCGTGACCACCATTTCCGCAAAGCGCAATGTCTTTGCCACAGACCTGTCACAACTTCCCCGCGTCTTGCGGCCGGCTTCTCGCAGAAGAGTCGCGCGGCGGCACCTCTGGCTATGTTTTGGCCCATGAGCGCGGAGCGAGCGAGGCGTCCAGATCTGATTTTTCGCGAGCGAGCGAGGCGCGATACCTGATGTCGGAGCGCGACCTGTTCGCCAACTTCGCCCGCATGCGGCGTGAGATGGACCAGATGTTGGGGGACGTCTGGGGCAGGCCCGCCTACGTCAGCCGCCGCACCCGCGGCTTCTCGCCCAACGTCGACGTCTACTACTGCGGCGACCCGCAGCGCGCGGTGGTCAAGGTGGATCTGGCCGGCGTCGACCTGACCCAGGTCGGGATCGAGGTGAGCGGCCGCCAGCTCGCGATCGTCGGCGAACGGCCCCTGCAGGAGACCGAGGGCCGTGTCTACCAGCAGGTCGAGATCCCCTCCGGTCCCTTCCGTCGCATCGTCGAGCTGCAGGTCGACGTCGACGCCGATCGTGCCAAGGCGACCTACGAGGACGGCGTCCTGCGCATCGAGCTGCCGCTGCGCGACCCGGCCGAGACCACCCGCCGCGTGCCGATCGGGCGGCAGTGATGGAGCGCACGCCCGTCCTCGAAGTCGTCGAGTCGCCGCTCGAGGACGGCGAGGCGATCCCCGTCGACCAGCCGCTGCCCGACGCGCTCCCCGTCCTGCCGCTGCGCGAGACCGTCACCTTCCCCGAGACCCTGACCCCGCTGGCGGTCGGCCAGGAGCGCTCGATCAAGCTGGTCAACGACGTGCTCGGCGCCAACCGGATGCTGGTCATGGTCGCCGCCCGCGACCCCGAGAACGAGGCGCCGGGCCCCGGCGAGCTCTACGAGGTCGGCGTGGTCGGCGTCGTGGCGCGGATGCTGAAGGTGCCCGACGGGACGATCCGCATCCTCGTCCAGGGCACGCAGCGGGTCCGCCTCGGCCCCTACGTCGCCGAGGAGCCCTACCTGGTGGCGCGGATCGCCGAGCTGCCCGACGTGATCGAGGAGACGCCCGAGCTGGAGGCGCTGACCCGCAACGTGCAGCGCACCTTCTCGGAGATCATCGAGCAGATCCCCTACCTGCCCGAGGAGCTGCAGATGGCGGTCGCCAACATCGACGATCCGGCGGCGCTCGCCCACCTGATCGCCGGCGCCCTGCGCATCTCCACCGAGGAGAAGCAGCAGCTGCTCGAGGAGGTGAACGTGGCTGCCCGGCTGCGTCACCTCTCCCAGATCCTCGCCCGCGAGCTGGAGGTGGTCCAGCTCGGCACGCAGATCCAGTCGCAGGTGCAGTCGGAGATCGACAAGGGGCAGCGCGAGTTTTTCCTGCGCCAGCAGCTGAAAGCGATCCAGGACGAGCTGGGCGAAGGCGACGAGCAGCAGGCGGAAGTGAGCGAATTGCGCGAGCGGATCGAGGCGGCGGAGCTGCCCGAGCACGCCCGCAAAGCGGCCGACCGCGAGCTGTCGCGCTTGGAGAAACTGCCGCCCGCCGCCGCCGAGCACGGCGTCATCCGCACCTACCTCGAGTGGCTGGTCGAGCTGCCCTGGGCGAAGCAGACCGAGGACAACCTCGACATCGCCCACGCCCGCGAGGTGCTCGACGCCGACCACTACGACCTGGAGAAGGTCAAGGACCGCATCCTCGAGTACCTGGCGGTGCGCAAGCTGAACCCGGAGTCGCCGGGGCCGATCCTCTGCTTCGTCGGCCCGCCCGGCGTCGGCAAGACCAGCCTCGGCAAATCGATCGCCCGGGCGCTGGGCCGCGAGTTCGAGCGCATCTCGGTCGGCGGCGTCCGCGACGAGGCCGAGATCCGCGGCCACCGCCGCACCTACATCGGCGCGATGCCGGGCACGATCGTCCGCGCCCTGCGCGACGCAGGCTCGCGCAACCCCGTCTTCATGATCGACGAGATAGACAAGATGGGGGCCGACTTCCGCGGCGATCCCTCCTCGGCGATGCTCGAGGTGCTCGACCCGGCCCAGAACGACAGCTTCCGCGACCACTACCTCGATCTCGAGTTCGACCTCTCCGAGGTGATGTTCATCACCACGGCGAACGTCCTCGACACGATCCCCGGCCCGCTCCGCGACCGGATGGAGACGATCGAGCTGGCCGGCTACACGCTCGGCGAGAAGAAGCACATCGCTCGCCGCTACCTGGTGCCGCGCCAGATCGAGGCCAACGGCCTGAAGCCCTCGCAGATCGAGATCGCCGACCCGGCGCTGGTCGCGATCGTCGAGGAGTACACGCGCGAGGCGGGGGTCCGCAACCTGGAGCGCCAGATCGGCACGATCTGCCGCAAGGTCGCGCGCGAAGTAGCCGAAGGCAAGGCCAGGAACGGGAAGGCGAAGATCTCGGCGAAGCGGGCGCGCGAGCTGCTCGGCCGCCGCCGCTACTTCGCCGAGCAGCGGCGCCGCACCAAGGACCCGGGCGTCGCCACCGGGCTGGCCTGGACGCCGACCGGGGGCGACGTGCTCTTCATCGAGGCCACCGCGATGCCGGGCTCGGGCAAGCTGACGATCACCGGCCAGCTCGGCGACGTGATGAAGGAGTCGGCGCAGGCGGCGCTCTCCTACGTGCGCGGCCACGCGCGGGAGGTCGCGCCGGAGCTGGACGAGAGCTGGTTCGCCGAGCACGACCTGCATATCCACGTGCCGGCCGGCGCCGTGCCCAAGGACGGGCCCTCGGCGGGGGTGGCGATGACGGTGGCGCTGGCCTCGCTGATCGGCGGCCGTCCGGTCAGCAACGACGTCGCGATGACCGGGGAGGTGACGCTTACCGGCCAGGTGCTGCCGATCGGCGGCCTCAAGGAGAAGTCACTGGCGGCGCAGCGGGCGGGGATCAAGCGGGTGATCGTGCCGGAGCGCAACGAGGGGGACGTGGCGGAGATCCCCGAGCATGAGCGCGAGGGGCTGGAGTTCGTCTACGTGGACGCGGTCTCGAAGGCGATCGAAGAGGCGCTGGCCTAGGGCGCTATGGAGGCGGCGGGGGCGCTTGACAGGCGGGGCCTGTCGACCTTGCTGGAAGCGGCGCGCGAGGCGGCGCTGGCGCGCTCCCGCGCCTTCTGGGCGGTCGCCGGCCTCACCCTCCTCGCCGCCGCGCTGCGCTTCCCGACGCTCGGCCTGCAGTCCTACCACCACGACGAGGTCGTCACCGCCGCCCGCGTCCTCCCCGGCAGCTTCTGGCACGCGATGGAAGCGGTCGCCTCCGGCGAGTCCTCGCCGCCGCTCTACTACGCGCTCGCCTGGCTCTGGACGCAGCTGACCGGCCTGACCGAGGTCGGCCTGCGCTCGCTCTCGGCGCTGGCCGGGGTGGCGACCGTCCCGGTCGCCTACCTGCTCGGCGCCGAGCTGCGGGGCCGCCGCGCCGGGATCGCCGCCGCGGCGCTGGTCGCGGTCAACCCGATGCTGCTCTGGTACTCGCAGGAGGCGCGGGCCTACGCGCTGCTGGCGCTGTTGACCGCGGTTGCCGCCCTCTGCTTCGTGCGGGCGCTCGACCGCGGTCGCCGCGGCGGCTTCGTCGGCTGGGGCATCGCCTCGGCGCTCGCCCTGGCGACGCACTACTTCGCGGTCTTCCCGCTCGCCCTGGAGGCGCTCTGGCTGCTGCGGCGGCGCGGCCGCGCCGCCCTTGCCGGGCTGTGGATCGTCGCCCTGATCGGCCTGCTGCTGGCGCCGCTGGCCCTGCACCAGATGTCGCTCGGCCACGCCGAGTGGATCGGCGGACACAGCCTCGGCCACCGCCTGCTGGAGACCGGCGTCACCTTCGTCGTCGGCGAGACCGGCGGCATCGTCGCCGGCTCGGAAGCATTCCTGCCGGCGCTGGCGCCGCTGCTGGCGCTGAGCGGCGCGATGCTGCTGCTGGCGCTTCGCGCGGACGGCGACGAGCGGCGCGCCGCGGGGCGCATGCTGGCGATCGTCGCGGCGACGATCGGCATGCCGCTCGCCCTGGCGTTGCTGGTGCCCGGCAAGGACTACGTGCTGGCCCGCAACCTGCTGCCGGCGCTCGTGCCGCTGCTGGTCGCGGCGGCGATCGCGACGACGCTGCGCCGGGCGCGCCGCCTCGGCGCCCTGCTCGGCGCGGCGCTGGCGGTCTACTCGCTCGGCTTCTGCGTCGTGGCAAGCGTCTCGCCCGCCCTGCAGCGCCCCGACTGGAGCGCCGTCGCCAGCCGGCTCGGCGACCCGTCGGCGCCGCGGGCGATCGTCACCTGGACGCTCGGCAAAGCGCCGCTCCGCTACTACCTCTCGGACGGCTCCTTCCAGGTGGCGCCGGCCGAACGCCGCTCCTGGCTCGTGCACGAGGTCGACTTCGTCTCCAACGGGCCGGTCGCACCGGTGCCGCGCCGCCTGCTCGCCCCCGGCTTTCGGCTGGTCGCCCGAGAAGCGGCCGGCCGCCTCCAGCTGCTGCGCTACGCGCTGCCGGGGCCGGACCTGGCGCCGCTGCGCCTGCGCGATGCGTGCAAGGCCCACCTCGATTTTTCCTCCAACGGAGTAATCCTCGATGGAATAGGCCCGTGATGCCATATGCGTCACGGGGTTTGGGGTTATCCTCAGCGGGCACTTGGAGATTCTCAGCGAGGAGACGGAATGGCGAAGACATCGAAGGCGACCCACACCGCTGACCGCGCAGCCGACCTCTACTCGACGGCGCGCGAAAGCCCCTACGTGCAGCGGTTGATCGAAGACGAGGAGCTCCGTCACAGCATCCGCGACGCCTTCGAGTCCGCGCGCGCCGCCTACAGCCGCGCGAGCGGCAACGGTAGGGGCACGGTCAAGGCGATGGCGAGCAATCGCAAGGTGCAGAAGGACCTGCGCGACGCCGCCGAGAGCCTGCGCGAGGCCTCCGAGCAGCTGCGCGCCCCGAAGAAGCGCAAGAGCCGGCTCGGCCGCTTCGTCCTCCTGGCGCTGGTCGGCGCCGCAATCGCCTTGGTGGTCAGCGAGGACGCCCGCAAGACCGTCCTCGACGCCCTCTTCGGCGCCGAGGAGGAATTCGAGTACACCAGCACCACGAGCATCAACGGGTCCTGACCGCGGCCGCGGCGGGACGGGGTCCGCACCCCTCGCCATAGACTGAGACGGCGTGGAGGCCGGAACCAGAGAGAGGGAGCTGAACGGCGAGAAGGCGCAGCGCATCGTCGACGCGATGCGCGACAGCGTCGCCAGGCGCGGCACCGCCGGCTCGACCTTCGAGCAGGTGGCCCGCGAGGCGGGCGTCAGCCGCGGCCTCCTCCACTACTACTTCGGCACCAAGGAGCGGCTGCTGGTCGAGGTCGTGCGCCGCGACGCGGAGATCCGCGTCGCCCGGCTGGCGGCGCCGCTGGCGCGGGCGAAGACGGTCGACGATGTGATCGACGTCCTCGTCTCCGGCCTCAACAACCTGATCGAGAACGAACCCGCCTTCTTCCTGCTGCTCTACGAGCTGTTCAGCGCCGGGCGGAGCAACCCCGACATCCGGCGCGAGGTCGGCCAGCTCTTCGAACGCACCCGCTCCAACGTCGCAGAGGTGCTGCGGGCGAAGCAGGCCGAGGGCGTGCTCGGCCTGCGCTACGGCGCCGAGGCGACCGTCTCCTACCTCTTCGCGCTGGGCGACGGCTTCGCCCTGCAGGCGCTCTCGGACCCCGAGCGCGACATCGGCGACGCGCTCGCCGTCGGCATCGCCTCGGCCCGCTACCTGCTGGCCGGCTCATGAGCTCCTCCGCGGGCGACGACGTCGCCTTTGCCGGCGCGGCGCGGCAGGCGGAGATGGTGCGGGCGGGAGATGTCTCGCCGACCGAGCTGGTGCGCCTCTGCCTGGAGCGGATCGAGCGGCTCGACCCGCGGCTGAACTCCTTCCGCAAGGTCTTCGCCGAGAAGGCGCTGCTCGAAGCCGAGCAGGCCGAGGCGCGGCTGAGGGCGGGCGAGGAGCGGCCGCTGCTCGGCGTGCCGGTCGCGATCAAGGACGAAGTCGACGTCGGCGGCGAGGTGAAGTCGAACGGCACCGACGCCTTCGACGAGCCCGCCAAGGCCGACTGCGAGATGGTGCGCCGCCTGCGCGAGGCCGGCGCGATCGTCGTCGGCCTCACCCTGCTCCCCGAGATGGCGATCTGCGGCTTTACCGAGTCGGCGAGCTACGGGGTGACGCGCAACCCCTGGGACCCGCAGCGCACTCCCGGCGGCTCGAGCGGCGGCTCCGCCGCCGCCGTCGCGGCCGGCCTGGTGCCGATCGCCTCGGCGGGCGACGGGGCCGGCTCGATCCGCATCCCCGCCGCCTCCTGCGGGCTCTTCGGCCTGAAGGTCTCGCGCGGGCGGATCTCCTTCGCGCCCGACCTCGAAGGCTGGAACGGCCTCGCCGTGCACGGCTGCCTCAGCCGCACCGTGCTCGACACGGCGCTCTGGCTCGACGTCACGGCCGGCGGCTCGAAGGAGCCGGAGGCGCCGCCCCCTCCGCCGCGCCCCTTCGTCGAGGCCGCGAAGACGCTGCCCGGCAGGCTGCGGGTCGCCTGGTCGACCAGGCCGCCGCGCGCCGCCGCGCCGCCCACCGTCGACGACGTCGCCAAGACGGCCGTTGCCGACACGGCCGAGCTGCTCGCCTCGCTGGGGCACGACGTCGCCCGCCGCGACCCCGAGTGGGGCGGGATCGGCAACAACATCACGGCGCGCTTCCTGCGCGGCGTCTCCGACACCGTCGACGCGGTCCCCCACCCCGAGCGGCTCGAACGCCGCACCCGCGGCTTCGGCCGGCTCGGCCGCGTCCTCCCCGACGCCCTCTACGAGCGCGCGATGCGCGGTCGCGAGGCGGACCGGGCCAGGGTCAACGCGATCTTCGACTCCTGCGACGTGCTGATGACCCCGGTGATGGGCGGCACGGCGCTGCCTGTGCGCCGCTGGGAGGGCCAGGGGGCGCTGCGCACCGTGCTCGGGATGAGCCGCTTCTATCCCTACTGCGTCCCCTGGAACCACCTCGGCAACCCGGCGATGGCCGTGCCCGCCGGCTTCGCCGCCGACGGTATGCCGCTCTCCGTCCAGATCGTCGGCCGCCCCGGCGACGAGGCCACCCTCCTCTCCCTCGCCGCCCAGCTAGAGGCCGAGCGCCCCTGGGCAGACGCCCGTCCCCCGATCTCCTAGCCGCGCCCCAGGCTTCCGGTGCGCCTTATGTGTCTCACGGACACATAAGGCGCACCGGAACGGTTACCGCGGGAAGACCTTGCGCATCCGCGCCAGCTCGCGCAGGCTGCCGCGCGGGCGGATCCTGCGCCGCAGCATGAACTTCAGCGGATTGGCGTCCGGCTTGCCGGAGGCGACCCAGTCGGCCCAGCTCGACTCGATCGTCACGTCGGCCTTGGCCACCTCGCCCGGCTCGGCGCGGGTCGAGCCGTTGTCGATCACGAGGTGCCAGGGGTCGGCGTCGTCGAAGCGCCACTGGTAGACGAGCCGTGAGCCGTTGGCCGCGCCGGCGTGCGCCGAGCGCGCCACCATGTCGAAGTAGATGCGCTGGAGCTCCGGCGTGCATTCGGGGCCGCTCCCGTTGGGCTTGCCCGTCACCCCGGCCAGCAGCAGCTTCACCTGCCGCTCCGCGACCTCGTCCTCCGACGCCTCCGGGTCGAAGGGGAAGACGCCGGGCGGCATCTCCTCGACCGGGTAGCCGATCGTGCGCCAGCGGCTGCGGATCAGCTTCAGCCCGAAGGCGAAGATGTCCTCCATCGTGAAGCCGTAGCACTCGGTGTACTCGCGGTCGAAGTCGGGCGGCGTGAAGACGGCCGCCGAGTAGGGCAGCACTTCGCGCAGCAGCTCGTCGACCGCCGCCTTGCACTCGTCCGACTCGGCGAGCAGCTCGGAGAGGACTTTGACGCCGAAGCCGATGTGGCGCTGCTCGTCGCGGGAGACGTTGGCCATGCCGGCGCTGAAGCCGGGCATCGTCTCGTGCGAGGAGAAGAAGTCCTCGATGAAGTGCTGGCCCGGCTGCGCGAGGCTGCCCTCGACGATCAGGTGGTAGAGGGTGATCGCCTGCGCGAACTTCGGCTTCGAGCGGTCCTTCCACAGTTCCTCCGCCATCCGGTCGAGGCGGTCGAAGACGCCGCGGTAGCCCCAGTTGAGCTGCGGCAGGGTGGAGGCGAGGGTCGCCTGGACCGAGTCTCCCTCGACCCCGATCACCTCCTTGAAGAAGCGGTGGAAGAAGACCGAGTGGCGCACCTCGTCGACCTGCTGGGTGGCGAGGAAGTAGGACTGCTCCTCGGTCGGCGCGGCGATCGTGTAGGGGGCGAGCGTGTCGGCGACCCGGTCCTCGCCGTAGAAGAACATCGAGTAGATCCACATCGCCGAGCGGCGCTGGACCTCGCTGAGCGCCTCCCAGCCCTTGCGGTCCTCGGAGAAGTCGAGGTCCATCGCGCTCCAGTTGCCCTGCTCCCAGCGGTGGTAGAGGTCCTCGTAGGTGATGCTGTGAACCAGGCTCTGCGCGGCGACGCTCATTCTCCCCTCCAGCTTTCTTCAGCGGTGACTGTTGCGGCGGAGGTTAGCGGTCCTGGCTGCCCGGCCAGTCCATTTCCGCGCCTACTCCGTCGCCACCGCGTAGGCCTGCTCGGCGCCGAGGAACGGCGTCAGGGTGACGTAGACGGTCCAGGGAATCAGCTCCGCCAGGCGCTCCGGCCCCTTCTGCTTCACGTGGTCGTAGAAGAGGGCGTAGAGCGCCCCGCCGATCGCCTCGGCGGTGATCCGGGGGATGTCGGGGGCCAGCTCGTAGCCCGGGGCCAGCAGCGCCTCCATGCCTTCGGTCACGCGCTCGCGCTGCTCCAGCGCCCGTTTGCCCGCCGCGTACATCTCCACCGCGCCGAGGCGCGCGTACTCGGGCTCCTGGACGCCGTAGAGGAACATCGCCTCCTGCGTCCCGCGCACGGCGTGCGCCCAGTCCTTGGCCCGGCGGAAGGCCGGCAGCGCCGCCGCGAGCATCTGCGCGGAGCCCACGTCCAGGGCCGCCACCGTCGCGTCTTCCTTGTTGTCGAAGTGTTCGTAGAAGGCCCGATGCGAGGCCCCCGCCCGCTCGACGATCTCCGCCACCGTGGCCTCCGGGTAGCCCTTCTCCGCGACCACCGCGGCCAGCGCCCGCAGCAGCCGTTCCGGCGGGTTGGAGACGGCCTGCCGCTCCTCGAAGGGGAGCGCGCGCAGCACCCGCCGCCGCGGCCCCCGCAACGGGCCCGGGGGAGTGGGGTAGAGGAATATCCACTCCCAGAGCTGCGGCGCCAGCTCCACCAGCTCCCCCGGTTCGCCTCTGTAGAGGCGCTTGTGGATCACCTTCTGCACCCCGCCGATCAGCGCTCGCACGATCTCCGGCGGCAGCCCCTCGCGGCCCATCTCGCCCAGCATGCTGCTCACCCGCGCCTCGAACGCGTCCGTCGTGCGGTCGAGCAGCGCCACGGCCTCCGGCCCTGCGGCGTACACCTCGACGAAGCACATCGTCGCCGCCGCCGGCTGCGCCGCGATCCGGGCGATCAGCTCTTCGAAGGCCCGTTTCCCCAGGTCTTTGCGCGCCGGGAAGCCATCGCCGAGGCGAACCGTCTCCAGCGCCGGCTCGACCAGCGCCTCGATCGCCGCCAGGAAGCACTCCTGCTTGTCGCGGAAGTGCTTGTAGAAGGCGCTGCGGGTGACCCCGGAGAGCGCGACCAGGTCGGCGACGGTCGTCGCCTCATAGCCCTTCTCGGCAACGGTCGCCACCATCGCTCCGAACAGCCGTTCGCGGTGGTTTTTCGCCGCTGCGGCAGCCGTCGTCCCGCGACCCGGCGGCAGCGTTTTCTCCCGCAACCGAGCCGAATCTCCCCACGGTGTCAGCACCATCCCGGGCGGCACGATATCCCGGCTTTTCTCCGCTTCGGACCTCGCTTTTGGCGTCTGTCTTCAGGGTAGGGAACAGACCGAGAAAGGGCAAAATTCCGGGTAAGCCACTGTTGCTTTTACTGGGGGTATCAAGGGTCGCTCGAACCGCAGTTCTTGACAGCCGGGCTTGTTTGTGTTCTAGTTCCGTCCAGCTTCCAGGAAGCACGCCGTTTATCGATGGCAGCCGAGTGGAAGCCTGCAGGGGAAGCTGCAGAGGAAACAAGCCGGTCCCCGGCCAGGGGCTCCGCCATTGGGTGGCGGAGCATCGAAGGGCACCGGAAGGGAAAGAGGAGAGGTAATCGCAATGAGGCAGAAGTCTCAGGCAGGGGCTGCGCAACCGCCCAGCGGCGCCGTGCCTGCTTGCGGACGCCGGAGCGCCGGTATGAGCCGCGCCGTCCCCGCCCCCACCAACCTCCCCGCCCCCGCCCCCCGCATAGCAGGCCGGCCCACAACTTCCACCCCCGCCCACCCCCTCACCGGAGTGGCGGCATGACACCGAACTTCCACCGCAACACCACCACCGACAAAGGAGACACGTCAGTGACGCACCACGCGAAGGCATCGTCCGCGGGTTCGAGCATGCGCCAGGGCAGCCGCCTCGGCCGCATCGTCCGTGGAGCCTTTGCCTTCTTTGTCTTCTCCCGCGACGCCAAAGGGACCAGTGCGCCCGCGGCCGCCCAGGGGACCGGTGCGCCCGCATACCGCCGCTATGAGCCAGTCCAGGTTTGACGGAGACCTTGAAGCCAGGAATCCACCTGGCAGAAGGGAACCCATCAAACCATGCCACGACCGAAGAAGTACCCCGATGAGCTGTTGGACCGCGGCGTCCGGATGGTCTTTGACTCC
>DASTHF010000168.1:0-4978 GCA_035605615.1 Solirubrobacterales bacterium | reverse complement strand
GCTTGACCGCGTCGACGCGGGCGCCGTCGCGGTGCAGGACGGCGTCGCGGACGCGCACGCGGCGCGCCGCCAGCTCCGCCCGGGCGCCCACGGTGACGGTGTTGGTGGCGGCATCCTTCTCGAGCACGTAGAGCGGCTCGTTCGCCGAGACGCCGATCCCGCGGCGCTGCCCGACCGTGAAGTGGTGGTGGCCGTCGTGACGGCCGACCGCGCGGCCGGAGCGGTCGATCACGTCGCCGGGCCGGTCGTCAAGGCCGCCGTGGCGGCGCAGGAAGCGGCGCTTGCCCTGGCCGGCGAGGAAGCAGAGGTCCTGGCTCTCCGGCTTGCGGGCGACCGCGAGGCCATGGCGGGTCGCGATCTCGCGCACCTCGGGCTTGCTCAGCTCGGTGAGCGGGAAGCTCAGCCTGGCGAGCAGGGCCGGGGGCAGCGCCGCCAGCATGTAGCTCTGGTCCTTGGCGCGGTCGGCGGCGGCGGCCAGCAGCGGCCCGTCGCCGTCGTCGACGATCCGCGCGTAGTGGCCGGTGACGAGGCGCTCGGCGCCGAGCCGCTCGGCGAGGTCGAGCATCGCGGCGATCCGCACCTCGCCGTTGCAGACGATGCAGGGATTGGGAGTGGCGCCGGCGGCATGGCCGGAGAGGAAGGCGCCGACGACGCGGCGGCGGAAGTCCTCCTCGAGGTCGAGCGTCAGGTGAGGTACGCCGATCGAGTGCGCGACGGCGCGCGCTCCGAGCACGGCCTCGGGCGAGCAACAGGCCTTGGCGCCGTCGGTTTCCGGGTCGGCCCAGAGCTTCACGGTCACGCCCAGCACCTCCGCCCCGCGCTCCCTCTCCAGCAGCGCCGCGACGGCGCTGTCGACGCCGCCCGACATCGCGACGAGGACGCGGCCCCGCCGCGGCGACGCCAGCCGCTCGCTCGAAGCCGCCGCCGCGGCCAGCGCCCGGTGCAGAGCGTCGGCGGCGAGCTGCGCCGCGTGGCGCTTGGCCGGTGTCAACCCCCCGATCGCCCCCTCCACCTCGTCGCTGCCGACCCGCGCCGCCTCGGCCACGGTCCCGGCCTCGACCATCTCGGCCACCGCAGCCGTCGCCGCCCGCGTCGCCCCGCACCCCTCGGCATCGAAGGTCACTCGGGAGATCCTGCCGTCGTCCAAGACGAGCGAAACGCGGGCAAGATCGCCACAGGCAGCCCCTCCCGCGGCGCCCGTGAACGCGCCGGCGGGTGCCGGTCCCTGCCGGGTCCCGTCCCGCAGATAGCTCTCGAACAGCTCCCTACTCATCGTGCAAGAAGTATGAGCCTGTGACGAGGGCGCTCTAAGAAACGAGGCTCCAATCCGCCGGTCCCCGCCTCTGGCTTTGATCCCTTGAAGTGAAGGGCGGGCGCCTCCTCGCGATTCCGCAGAACCGAGAGAGATCTGCACCCAAGCCGTTTGTGTTGGGTCAAACGGTGAGACGGCTCTCGAACGGACTCGAGCCTCGGGCCAACGGTAGCACTCAGTCGGCGTCCAGGTCGAGGTTGGAGAGCAGCGCCTCGGCCTCGCTCCAGTCGCCCCCCTGGACGCGCAGGGCGATGTCCCCCTGGCCGAAGCGGTCGAGCGGCCAGTCAGCGGTGAGGACCGCCTCGATGCCCGCTTCCTCGACCGCCTGATGCCAGGTCCGGGCCGTGCTCACGTCGGCGAAGTCGCGCACAACCTCCCAGCCGTCGAAGCGCGAGTCGCCGACGTGCACCGGCGTCTGCCCCGGGCCGGGACGGCGAGCCCGCATCGCGGCTCTGAGCCGCTCGGAGAAACCCATCCGCGAATCCTAGGTCCCTCCCAAAGAACCAGGTGAAACGCGTTGTCCGTGTATTTCGTGGAAAGCGTGTTGCGCTGGCGCTCTAGTGGCCCGCGAGACCGGGCCGGTGAAGCGATATGCCCAACTCCTTCAGCTGCATCTCCTCGACCGGGGCCGGCGCGCCGGTCAGCAGGTCCGCCCCCGAGGCCGTCTTCGGGAAGGCGATCACGTCGCGGATCGATTCGGCGCCGGCCAGCCGCTGCACGATGCGGTCGACGCCGTAGGCGATGCCGCCGTGCGGCGGGGCGCCGTAGCGCAGCGCCTCGAGCAGGAAGCCGAAGCGCGCCTCGGCCTCGGCGGCGTCGATCCCGAGCGCGCCGAAGACCGCCTGCTGGACATCGGCGCGGTTGATGCGGATCGAGCCGCCGCCCATCTCCTGCCCGTTCCAGACAAGGTCGTAGGCGAGCGCCCTCGCCTCGCCCGGCCGCTCCGGATCGAACCCGTCGGTGGGGGCGGTGAAGGGATGGTGCAACGGGTCCCATCTCCCCTCCCCCGCGTTCCACTCCAGCAGCGGCCAGTCGACGATCCAGACGAGGCGGTCCTCGCCCTCCGGGACGAGGCCGAAGCGCTCCCCCAGCTCGACCCGCAGCTGTCCCAGCACCGCGTCGCAGACGCGCCGCTCGTCGGCGACCAGCAGCAGCAGGTCGCCCTCCTCGGCGTCGAGCAGCCGGTTCAGCTCACTCAGCTCCTCGGCAGAGAGGAACTTGGCGGTCGGCGAGCGCCAGCCCTCGCCCTCGCGGAAGGCCCAGACGAGCCCCTTGGCGCCCAGCTCCTGGGCGCGCGAGATCAGCGCGTCGAGCTCGGAGCGCGGCAGCTCGCGCCGTCCCGCGTTGAGGCCGCGCACCGCGCCGCCCGACTCGATCACCGAGCGGAAGACCTTGAACTCGGTCTCCCGCAGCGCCTCGCCCAGGTCGACCAGCTCGAGGCCGAAGCGCAGATCGGGGCGGTCGGTGCCGAAGCGGTCCATCGCCTCGCCGTAGGGGAGGCGCTCGATCGGCAGCCGCACGGACGGTCCCTCGACCTGCTCGAAGACGTGGGCGAGGAGGCGCTCGTTGACGTCGATCACGTCATCGACGCCGACGAAGGACATCTCGATGTCGAGCTGGGTGAAGTCGGGCTGGCGGTCGGCGCGCAGGTCCTCGTCGCGGAAGCAGCGCGCAACCTGGTAGTAGCGCTCGAAGCCGGCGACCATCAAGAGCTGCTTGAAGAGCTGCGGCGACTGCGGCAGCGCGTAGAAGGAGCCGCGCTGGAGGCGGCTGGGGACGAGGAAGTCGCGGGCGCCCTCGGGCGTGGAGCGGGTCAGCACCGGAGTCTCCACGTCGACGAAGCCCTCGCCGTCGAGGAACTCGCGCATCGCCGCCGTCACCCGGTGGCGCAGCAGCATCGCCTCGCGCATCTGCTCGCGACGCAGGTCGAGGTAGCGGTGACGGAGGCGGGCGTCCTCGCCGACCTCGCCCGAGAACCCCTCGATCTGGAAGGGCGGCGTCTCGGCGTCGGCGAGCAGCTCGGCGGAGGCGACCTGCAGCTCGTAACCGCCGGTCGGCAGCTCGGGGTTGACCGTCTCCGGGGAGCGGCGGACGACCGTGCCCGCGGCGCTCAGCACGTCCTCGGCGCGCAGGCCGTGAGCGAGCTCGAAAGCCTCTCCGGAGGAGTCGGGATTGAAGACGAGCTGGACGATGCCGGTACGGTCGCGCAGGTCGATGAAGACGAGGCCGCCATGGTCGCGGCGGCGGTGCACCCAGCCGGCGACCCGGGCCTCGGAGTCGACGCGGTCGCCCAGCACCTGGCCGCACCAGGTGTCGCGGTAGCCGTTGGGCCGCAGGACCGGGAAGCCGCTCATCGCGGCCCTCCGCCGATCTCCTCGACGAGGCGCGCGGTGTCGACCGGGCGCTGCTCGCCGCTCTCCATGTCGCGCAGCTGCGCCGAGCCGTCGGCCTCGAGGATGACGACGCGGCGGGCGCCGATCCGGTCGGCGTGCTTGAGCTGACCCTTGAGGCCGCGGCCGGCCAGGTCGTGCTCGACCGCGAGGCCAGCCTGGCGCAGCTCCCGGGTCAGCGTCAGCGCCGCCTGCCGCTGGCCGTCCCCGGCCACCGCCACGAAGGCGTCTCGCGCCAGCTCCCCGGTCTCCTCGCCGAGCGCCAGCAGGATCCGCTCGATGCCCGCCGCCCAGCCGACCGCCGGGGTAGGCGGCCCGCCGAGCTGCTCGATCAGGCCGTCGTAGCGGCCGCCGCCGCCGATCTCCGACTGGGCGCCGAGCCGGTCGCAGACGAAGGAGAAGATCGTGCGGGTGTAGTAATCGAGGCCACGCACCAGCGTCGGGTCGATCTCGTAGGCGATCCCGGCCGCATCGAGTGCGGCGCGAACGGCGGCGAAGTGCTCGGCATCCTCGGCGTCGAGGCGGTCGAGCAGCTTCGGCGCGTCGGCCATCACCGCCCGCGTCCCCTCGTCGTCGGAGTCGAAGGCGCGCAGCGGGTTGAGGTCGATCCGCTCGCGCACCTCCTTCGAGAGCTCGGCTTCGCGGCCGCGCAGGTGCGCCTTCAGCTCCTCCAGGTAGGCGCGGCGCGCCTGCGGCGAGCCGAGGCTGCCGAGCCGCAGCTCCACCCCCGGCACGCCAAGCTCGGCGAGCAGCTCGGCGAGCAGCATGATCGCCTCGGCGTCGGCGAGCGGCGAGTCGGTGCCGACGCACTCGAGACCGAGCTGGTGGAACTGGCGGTAGCGACCGGCCTGCGGGCGCTCGTGGCGGAAGAACGGCCCGACGTAGGAGAGCTTGACCGGCTGCGCCAGCTTGTGCATGCCGTGCTCGAGGTAGGCGCGGCAGATCGGCGCCGTGCCCTCGGGGCGAAGGGTGACGCTGCGCCCTCCCTTGTCCTCGAAGGTGAACATCTCCTTGCGGACGATGTCGGTGGAGCGGCCGACACCCCGCTCGAACAGCTCGGTGTCCTCGAAGGCGGGCGTCGCAATCGGCTCGTAGCCGGCGCGCGCGAAGACCGCGGCGGCGGCGCGCTCGACACGCGCCCGGGTACGCGCCTGCGCGGGCAGCACGTCGAAGGTCCCCCGCGGCGCTTGGAACTTCGCGGCCACTGGTCAGCTCACCGGCCCCGGCCCGAGCTCAGCGCGCCAGCTCGGCCAGGAACGGATTGCTCGCCCGCTCG
>DASTHF010000132.1:0-3991 GCA_035605615.1 Solirubrobacterales bacterium | reverse complement strand
TCTACGAGGCGGTCGTCTCCAGCCTGGTCGAGCGCGGCTGAGCCCGCGGCTAGTATCGGGCCGATGGAGAGCAGCGCGACGGTCGCCGAGCAGGAGTACCTGGAGATCATGTTCTGGCTGGAGGAGGCCGGGCTGCCGATGACCGGCGCCAACCTGGCGCGCGCGATGCAGCTCTCCCCGCCCACCGTGCACGAGATGATCGGCCGCCTCGTCGAGGACGGCTACGTCGAGCGGGCCGCCGACAAATCGCTCAGCTTCACCAGGGAAGGGCGCGAGCACGCAACCCACATCGTGCGGCGCCACCGCATGATCGAGCGCTTCCTCACCGACGTGCTCGGCATCCCCTGGGACGAGGTCCACGAGGAGGCGGAGCGGATCGAGCACGCGATGTCGCCGGTGCTGGAGGAGCGAATGCGGGCGGCGATCGGCGACGCGACCACCTGCCCGCACGGCCACCCGATCGTCGAGGGCGTCCGCGAGCAGGGCGCCCTGCTCGCCGACGTCGAGGTCGGCGCCAAGGTCGTGGTGCTGCGCTTCGAGAACGAGGCCGAGGAGCTGCTGCACTACCTCAAGGACGCTGGCCTGTATCCGGGGCTGGAAGGGACGGTCGCGCGCTCCGACGAGGGCGGCGTCGAAATCGCCTCGAAGGAGGGCTCGCACCACGTCTCGCGCAGCGTCGCCGAGACGGTCTCGGTGCGCGCCGACCCCTCGCCGCCGCCCCGGGCGGCGATCCCGGAGCAGCTCGTCCTATCCAAAGACCGCTACGGCCGCTGAGAGGGCTGCGAACCGGCGCCTGGCTTTGTCCTCAGTCGGTCGCCTGCGGGTCACGCACTGACTTGTGCGCTCCCCTTGTCGGCCTCCCTGCGTCCTAGCCAGTCTCGATTTTCGGCGCCTCAGAACCCAGCTAGGCCGTTCGGGGTGCCGACCCCGGTCGGGCCGTCGTAGCCGGTGCCTGCTTTGCACATGATCGTCGAGCAGGTGCCGTCGGAGCCGTTCGTCACGTCGTGCAGGTTGGCCGAGCCGAGCTGTACGTAAAGGCCCTGAGCGGCGGGGACTTCACTCGACACGCCCCCCGCCAGCGCGTAGACGCCGGCGACCAGCGGCGAGGAGAGGCTCGTGCCGCCGACCTGGAACCAGCCGGAGCGGCCCTGGTACTTGACCGAGTCGTAGACGGCGGCGCCGGTGTTCGGGTCGGCGTCGGCAGCCACGTCGGCGACGCCGCGCTTCGTGCCGCAGCCGGTTTCGCCCCAAGCGGTCAGCGACGTCTGCCATTCCGGCGCTGCGACGTAGTTGCTGCACCCGCTGCCGGTGCCATTCCAAACCGTCTCGCTGCTGTAGCTGTTGTCGGCGTTCAAGTTGAGCGTCGTGCCGCCCACCGCGACCACATAGGGAGAGGCGGCGGGGAAGCCGAACGAGCCGTAGCCGTTGTCGCCCGAGGAAACGGTGACAGCGATCCCCGGCTTGTCGTAGGCGGCGGCGTTGGCTTCGAGCGTCTCCCCGGAGAACTCGGAGCCGCCGTAGCTGTTCGAGATCTCCGTCGCGCCGAGGTTCGCCGCGGTGTTGACCGCCGCCTCGAGGTTGGTGAGGCTCGACGAGTTGGCCTCGACCAGCAGGACCTTGCAGTTCTGACAGGTCGCGTGGGCGACCTCGACGTCGAGCGCAATCTCCAGCGCCCAACCGCTGTTCGTCGTCGGGAAGGGGCCGCTGGCGCTGCCACTCTGGTTCACCTTCGCGAAACAGGAAGCGGTGACCGTCGCGTTGCACGTGGGGAAGGTGGGCAGGCCGAAGGTTTCGTCGTACTTCTTGAGATCGCTGGCGATGTTCGGGTCGTTGTAGGCATCGACGATCGCGACCGTCTGGCCTGCGCTGCTTGCGGAAGTCGCCGGCAGCGAGTAGGCGCCGTGGAACTGTTTCGGCCCATAGCCCTTCGGCAGGGTGCTCGTCTGGGGCGCACCCTTCGAGTTGGTGACGACGTGGGCGTGGCAACGAGCCGCACCGAGCGCGACCGGTCCCGGGCAGACGGGGCGCTGCGGCTTCTGTGGCGCCGAGGCGGCGCCGGCCGTTCCCGCCGTCAGGACCAGCGCGGCGATCGCCGTCGCCGAACCCAGCCCAAATCTGCTGCGAAGTTTCTGAAACCGCACCTGAACGCGCCTCCCCGGGAGTGAACGGATCGGCGGATCGTAGCGGTCCTCCGGCCGGCCACCATCCTCAAAATCGGGGGTTCGCCGCGGCAGCAGCTCAGGCCGGTGAGGCGGCGCGCACCCGCTCCAGGGCGCGCGCGATGCGCGCGACGCCCTCGTCGATCCGCTCCGGCGGGACGCTGGCGAAGGAGAGGCGGAGGCTGCTCTCGCCGCCCTCGATCATGAAGTCGGGGCCGGCGACGAAGGCGACGCCCTCGCCCTTTGCCTCGGCGAGCAGCACCGTGGCGTCGGTGCCGGCGGCGAGGTCGAGCCAGAGGAAGTAGCCGCCGCCGGGGACGACGAACTCGGCCTCGGGCAGATGCTCTCGCAGCGCCTCGACCAGCGCGTCGCGCCGCGCCCGCAGGGCGCCCTTGACGAACTCGATGTTGCGGTCCAGCGCCCCGGAGCGGCAGAGCTCCAGCACGACCGCCTCGGCCAGCATGTTCGGCGAGATGTAGGTCTCATTGGCGAGCTTTGCGAGCGTGGCGATCTCCGTCGCCGGCCCGGCCAGGTAGCCGACCCGCACGCCGGGGCTGACCGTCTTCGAGAAGGAGGAGGCGTGGATCACCCGCTCGCTCCTGTCGAGCGAGAGCATCGTCTCCAGCGCCTCGCCTTCGAAGGGCAGCTCCCGGTAGGGGTCGTCCTCGAGGATCCAGAAGCCGTGCTCGGCGGCGAGCTCGACGAGGCGCACGCGCTTCTCGGCCGAGAGCGTGCAGCCGGCCGGGTTGTGGAAGTTGGGGATGACGTGGGCGAGCTTCAGCGGGCCCTCCTCGAGCGCCGCCTCCAGAGCCGCGACGTCGAGACCGTCGGCCTCCAGCGGCACCGGCACCAGCTCGGCGCCGAGCCGCTGCAGGAGGAGCAGCGTGCGGTCGTAGGTCGGCTGCTCGACGGCGACCCGGTCGCCCGGCTCGATCAGGTGCTCGAAGAGCATCGCCCCCGCCTCCAGCGAACCGTTGGAGATCATCACCTGGCCGACGTCGAGGCCGCCGTGCCGCTCGGCCACCCACTCGCAGAGGCCGGGATGGCCGACGCCGGTGCCATAGGAGAGCGCCCGCTCCCAGTCCTCGGCGAGGGCGCGGCTCGCCGCCTCGGCCACCGCCTCGCGGGGCAGGATGTCGGCGCTCGGCGCCCCTCGCGCGAACGAGATCGTGTCGGTCGGCATCGCCTCCGACCCTAGCAATGGGTGAGAGGGAGCAGGGACCGCCCCGCCCCCTCGCTCAACCGTGGTGGCGATGCGGCGGAAGGACCAGCGCGACCGTCCGCCTGCGCAATCTCTGGTTCCCGCTTTTGCCGCTGGTCGCCACGACGCTGACCTCGGCCTCCGCTTCGCCGCCCTGCCGCAGCGCGCTCGAGGTGGCGCGGCGCGTGGCCCGCGGGAGGCGCAGCACAAGCCGGCCCCACGAGCCTGCGGCAAGCGAGGCGCTCGCCCCGCGAAGCGGGCGGCGGCGAACGCGCAGGGCGCCGCCGCGTTCGATCGTCGTGACGACGATCCCGCTGGCGACGACAGCGCACGGCTCGCGCGGGCAGCGCGCGAAGAGGCTCACCGCCCCGCGCAGGCGCTGCTGCTTGGCGCCTTTGAGCCGCAGGGGCGGCCCGGTCGCCTCGACGACCTGGATCGCGGCGCTCGTCGTCGCCGCCGGCGTGCCGTCACAGGATGCCGTCTGGCCGGTGAAGACGAGCTCTGTCGAGCAGCCCTCGTCGTCGGTCAGGGTGAGGGTGACCGTGTAAGTGCCGGGCCGGGAGTAGGTGTGCACGTGGATCGACTGGGAGCTCCTCGCGTGCTTGCCGTCGCCGAAATCCCAGGCGTAGGT
>DASTHF010000130.1:0-2284 GCA_035605615.1 Solirubrobacterales bacterium | reverse complement strand
GGCGGATCGCAGCCGCCCACGGCGGCCGCTTTGCACTCAGCCCCTCGGAGCAGGGCGCCCTGGCCGTGCTGGAGTTGCCGCTGGTCGCCGCCGGCGCCGAGCGCGCGGCATGAGCCGGCGCGCCCGCGCCGGCGCCTTCCTGCTGCTGTCCCTGCTCGCCGCCGCGGTTGCCGCCTCGATCGCCAACGGCTACGGCGCGACGGTGGCGCAGGGCTACGGCCCGTTGCGGCGCGTCGTGGTCGCCGTCGCCGAGCTGCCGCCCGGCAGGCAGATCGGATTGAAGGAGGCGGAAGCGGCGCTGACGGTGCGCCGCGTCCCGGCCAGGTTCGCTCCCCCCGACGCGCTCTCCTCGCCGGATGAAGCGCTCGGGCTCGTCCCCGAGGCGACGCTGCCGGCGGGCTCCTACCTGCTGGCGGCGCAGCTGCGGCTGCCGGAGGGGAAGGGACGCGCCCGGCGACGGCTGGCCGGCGATCGCCACCCGGTCGAGATCTCGGTCAGCGGCGCCGGCGCCCTGCTCGCCGCCGGGCCGCTTCCGCCCGGCGCCAGGGTCGACGTGGTGGTGACGACCGAACCGAGCGGGCCGGGCCCGGGACGCACCTACGTCGCCGCGGCTGCCGTGCCGTTGCTGGCGCTGGCGCCGGCTGAAGACGGCGGCGGGCCGAGCGGCCTGACGACGGCGACGCTTGGACTGACGAAGCGCCAGGCGCTGCGCCTGATCGCCGCCGAAAGCTTCGCCCGCAAGCTGACCGTCCTGCCGGTGGGCTGAGATGGCGGAGCGCCCCGACTCCGGCGCGCGGCGGCGGCACGTCGAGGCGCTGGCCGACTCGCTGCGCGAGCGGCTGGTCGAGCGCCGCCGAGCCGCCGCCGCGGGCGGCTCGCCGCTCGCGGAGCTGCCCGACGAGGTGCGGGCCCTGGTCGACGAGGAGGCGGCGCTGCTCGGCGCCGCCGACCGCGAGGCGGTCGTCGCCCGCATCCTGCGCGAAACGGTCGGCCTCGGCCCGCTCGAGGACCTGCTCGCCGATCCAGCCGTCGAGGAGGTGATGGTGAACGGCCCCGACCGCGTCTTCGTCGAGCGGGGCGGGCGGATCGAGCCGGCCGGCGTCCGCTTCGCCGACGAGGAGGAGCTGCGCAACGCGATCGAGCGCATCCTGGCGCCGCTCGGGCGCCGGGTCGACGAGCTGAGCCCGATGGTCGACGCGCGGCTCGCCGACGGCTCGCGGGTCAACGTGGTGATCCCGCCGCTCGCGGTCGACGGGCCCACGGTCTCGATCCGCCGCTTCGGCGCCCGCCGCCTCGGGCCGGACGAGCTGGTCGAGCTCGGCACGCTGACCGCCGGCCAGCGCGAGCTGCTGGAGGAAGCGGTGGCGGAGCGGCGCAGCGTTCTCGTCAGCGGCGGCACCGGCTCCGGCAAGACGACGTTGCTCAACGCCCTCTCCAGCTTCGTCGCGGCGGCGGAGCGGGTGGTGACGATCGAGGACGCGGCGGAGCTGCGCCTCCAGCAGCCGCACGTCGTGCGGCTCGAGAGCCGCCCGCCCAGCGTCGAGGGGAGGGGAGAGGTGACGATCCGCGACCTGCTCCGCAACGCGCTGCGGATGCGGCCGGACCGGATCGTGATCGGGGAGGTACGAGGGCCGGAGGCCCTGGACTTGCTGACGGCGCTCAACACCGGCCACGACGGGGCGCTCTCGACCCTCCACGCCAACTCGGCGGCCGACGCGCTGAGCCGCCTCGAAACGCTGGCGCTGATGGCCGGGGTGGGGCTGCCGCACGAGGCGATAGCCGCGCAGGTGCGGCGCGGCATCGACCTCGTCGTCCACCTGGAGCGCCGTCCGGATGGCGCCCGCCGCGTTGCCGAGATCGCCGCGGTCACGGCGTGATGACGAGCGGCCCCGGCGTGCTGCTGATCCCGCTCGGCGCCGCCGCCGGGGGGCTGGCGGCGCTGGCGGCCCGCGAGGCGCTGCTCGCCAGCCCGGCGGCGGCGCGCTGGCTGCGGCTGGCGCTGGAGCCGCTGCGGCGCGCCGGCCGCGAGGGCTACGCGCCCTCGACCCTGGAGCGGCGCCGGCTCGCTGCTCTGGGGGCGGCCGCCGCCCTGGCGGGCGGCTGGTTCCTGGCAGGCCCGACGGTCGCGCTGCCGCTCGCCGTCGCCGGGCCGGCGATCGCCGCCTGGGCCGTCTCGAGCCGCCGCCGCCGCTACAGGCTCGCCGTCGAGCGCGCCCTGCCCGAGGTCGCCTCCGCGGTCGCCGACTCGCTGACCGGCGGCCGCTCGACGCGCGCCTCGCTCGCC
>DASTHF010000118.1:0-7112 GCA_035605615.1 Solirubrobacterales bacterium | reverse complement strand
GAGGAGCGTTCGCGCTCGGCGAGCAGCCCCTCAAGCGTCTCGCGCTCGCGCTGTCGGGCGTGGATCGCCCGCGTCTGCTCTCGCTCCTCATCGACGCCGAGGACGATGCAGCGGTTGGCAAGCTCCTCGTCCAGCTCGATCGTCGTCGTCGTGAGGAAGATCGCGACCGGGCCGCGCACGGTGTAGGTGTGGGTGACGAGGCGGCCCGAGCTTCCCTCCTTGCCGGTCGAGGCGATCCGCAGCTCGCCCTCTGAGTGCAGGAGCTTCAGCGCGTAGGCGGCGCGCTTGGCGCCCTCCTCCTCGGCGATCGAGAGCACCTTGTGGCTCAGGTCCGATTCGCCCATGTAGAAGAGGCTCTGGCCGGTCATCGCCGAGAAGGAGACGCGCTCCTCGGGCGGGACCATCGCCAGCACCGCCTCCTGCAGGGCGGACTTGCCGGCCGCCGAGGTGCTCTGCACGATGATCGCCAGGGGACGGTCGAGCTTTCGCGAGACCGCCGCCAGGTAGCCGAGCAGGCAGTTGTCGCGCTCGCCGACCACGCCGATCCGCTCGAAGTCCGCGCAGATGCGCTCGATCAGCGCCGGGTCGCGGAGCAGCTCGAGCGCCCGCTCGCGCTCTGCTTCGCTCAGCTCGACCGCGGGCTCCGCGGGCGCCTGGGCCTCGCGCACCGCCTGCTCGGCGTGCTCCTCGCAGGCCAGCAGCACCCGGCCCAGGTCACGGGCGACCAGCTCCTCGGAGAGCCCCAGCTCCTTGCCCGCCGCCCGCGCGAAGGAGCCACGCGAGCGCGCCGAGTAGAGGTCGAGCGTGTCGAGGTGGAAGACCTCGCCGCCGCGCGGGCGCTGGCGGGCGACCATGACGTTTACGCGCAGGGACTCGAAGCTCGTCGCGCTGCCGATCCCGCGCACCCGCCAGCGACGCTCCTCGATCTGCACCCGTAGCTCACCGCCCTCCGTCTCGACCACCGGGCTCGCGCCGCTCGCCTGCGGCGGCGGGGCTTCGGGTTGCGCGAGGCCCGGCTCATCGAGCTCCTCCTCACCGATCGCATCGAGCAACTCGGCTGCCGCCTCCTCATCGGCGGCGGGCGCCGCAGGGTGCTCGGCCGCGAAAGGCTCCGCCTCGCGTACGAGCCGGGCCAGCGCGGCTGCGGGCTCCTCGGCGGCGCAGGCGAAGGAGTTGGCGTCCTCTCCCTCGGGGAAGCGCACCCGCAGGCACTCGACCCCGGCCTCGGCCAGGCGCTTGCTCAGGGCCTCGGCGCCGCGCTCGCCCTGCTCGTCGGAATCGAAGGCGATCAGCACCCGCTGGGTGCCGGCATCGGCGAGCGCCGCGCACAGCTCCTCACCTCCTTCCACGGGGCCGGAAGTGGCGACGACGTTGCGCAGCCCGTTCGTCCAGAAGGTGAGCGCGTCGATCGGCGACTCGCAGACGATCGCCTCGGGTCCGGCGCGCAGCGCCGCCACGTTGAAGACGGGGCGCGGGCCGGGCAGGTAGAGATGGCGCGCGGTACCCGCCCGCAGGGCTTCTTGGGTCTTTCGGCCGTAGAGTTGATTGACCTTGCCGTCCGCGTCGCAGATTGGGATCACGAGCGATCCTGAGAAGTGCTCGTGTCCTGAGTCGCGCAGGATGCCGAGCGCCTTCAGCTTGCCGCGCAGCTCCCTTCCCGCCCTACGGTTCTTCATCGGCAACCGGTAGCCGAGCGTGCGGTTGGCGTAACCGAGGCGGAAGCGCTCGATCAGTGCGGGGTCGCCGAGGCCGCGGCGCTTCAGGTAGTCAAGCGCCTCAGGACTCTCGCGCAGGGTGTCGGCGTAGAAGTCGACCACGCGCTCGAGCAGCTCGCGCTCCCCTGCTCCCTGCGGCAGGAGCGAGGGGAGCTTCGTCGCGGTCGAACGGGTGGCGCGGTGGGAGCGAGGCTTCGAAGGCACGACACCGTCGCGCAGCAGCTCGACCGCGTGCGGGAAGGAGACGCCCTCGGCGCGCATCGTCCACTCGATCGCCGAGCCACCCGCCTCGCAGTCTCCGGTGCAGCGCCAGGCGTTCTCCTTCGGCGAGACACGGAGCGAGGAGGAGTCGTCGGGGTGGAAGGGACAGCGGCCGATCAGCTCCTCACCCGCGGCATGCAGCTCGACCCCGGCCAGCTCCGCGAGGCGCACGAGCGAAACCTCCGCTTTGATCTGATCGATGAGCTGTTCGGAGATGCGCGCCAAGCCGGCTCCCTCAGGCTGCTCCGGCCCCGGTCGGCGGCTCGTCAAAGCGCTCCGCGAAGCGTTGGCCTACCTGCCTCGCGTCCATTAGTCCTCCACCAGGCGGGCGAAGTAGAGCGCCGCGCGGGTCGGCAGAACGAAGGCGCCCTTGCGGTGCAGGAGCCCGGTGCCGACCAGTTCTCGCACCGCCCGCTCGATGGCATCCCTCCTGGCGAAGTCCTCTCCGTCGTTCAGCGCCAACGAGAGCTCGGCGATCGTCACCTGCGCAGGGTGCTCGGCGATCAGGAACGCGAGAACAAGGCGCTCTGTCTTCGCGTCTTGAGCGGCTGGGGTAAGAGGATCGCGCTCGGCGCAATCCGTAGGGTTCTCGGTAGCCATGAGGAGAAGTGCCTCCTTGTGGTTAGGCCCTCGGCCGGCGTTACAGCGCCGCCGGGGGCCGCTTTGATCTGGCAGCCCGAATCCTACCAGGAGCGTTGGGGAACCCCTACGGCTTTCACTCGCCGCGGAGGATTTCCGCAACTCGGCTGAAATGCAAGCCCGTCTCCTTGCCGATATCGCGCATCGAGAAGCCAGCTGCACGCGCCCTCTCGAAACTCTTGCGTCGAGCGGCGCTTGCCCGGTCGCGCTGACTTTGGGCGCGCTCGAAATCGGCCTGAGTACGTCGCAGCTCCTTGCGGGCTTTTTCACGAGCGGCGTCAGCCATCGCGAGGAGACTAGAAGCTGCGACACCCTCCGTGCGGTCGTGCTCATTCCGCCAACCGTGGCGGCGGCCTCTGGAGTAGACACCGGGGTCGCGGTTGTCTCGATCAACTCCATCGTCTCCGTTGTCCAGCGTCGGAGCACTTTGCATCGGCCTCATCGCAGCGGCACTCCGTCAGGCGCCATCCTCCGACCGGTCAGCGGCAAGCGCTCACTTGATCCACCGCCACCAAGTCATCCAGCCAGGCAAACCACAAGGTCAAGAGCGACGACACCGAGATCAGGCAAGCGCTCAGCGCGATCTCTCCCCCGCCCCACCAACCGCTCGCCAGAACCAACCGCCACCACCCCTCACACCGCATCACTCTCCGAGATGATCGGGACAGACCGCCTCCTCGCCGGACAGGCAGGGCATGCTGTCGATCGGCAAGCTCGGCACGGGCCAGGAGCGCTACTACCTGGAAAAAGTCGCCGAAGGCGCGGAGGACTACTACTCCGGCAAGGGTGAGATCGCCGGCCAGTGGATGGGCGACGGCGCCGCCGAGCTCGGCCTCTCCGGCAAAGTTGAAGCCGACCAGCTCACGGCGATGCTCACCGGCCGCAATCCGGTGGACGGCTCCCCGCTGGGCCTGCGGGCGGTCGGCGGTCGCGGGCCGGTGCCCGGCTTCGATCTCACCTTCTCAGCGCCGAAGTCGGTCTCGCTGTTGTGGGGCCTCGGCGGCCCGCTCGCCGGCTTCGAAGTCAATGCCGCCCATAGGGACGCTGTGGATGCCGCGCTCGGCTACCTGCAGCGGGAGGCGTGCTGGACGCGCCGCGGCGCGGGCGGCGCCGAGTTCGTCAAGGGCTCGGGTTACCTCGCCGCCGCCTTCGAGCACCGCTCCTCGCGAAACGGCGACCCCCAACTCCACACCCACGTCCTAATCGCCAACGCGACCCAGGGACCGGACGGGCGCTGGACCCGCCTCTACCACCCGGCGGTCTACGAGCAGGCCCAGACAGCCAGCTACCTCTACCAGGCCCACCTGCGCCATGAGCTGACCCGTCGGCTCGGCGTCGAGTGGCAGGAGGTCCGTAAGGGAATCGCTGAGGTCGAGGGCTTCGCCGAGGAGCACCTGCGCGAGTTCTCCACCCGGCGGGCGGAGATCCTCGAGGCCGCCGGCCCCGACGCCTCGGCGCGCTCGATGGAAGTGGCGGCGCTCGCCACCCGCCAGGCCAAGGAGCGCGACGTAAGCCGCCGGGAGCTGTACGAGCGCTGGCGCTCGAGGGGTGAGGAGATCGGCCTCGATCGCGAGACGATCGAGCGCACCTTCGACCAAGAGGTGGCCCGCAGCGTCCCACTCGACCTCCCCGCCGTGCCGCGCACGGTCTCCTTCGAGCAGGTAGACCGTGCGGTCACGGCTCACGCCTCCCATTTCGATCGCCGCGATGCGATCCAGGCAGTTGCCGAGTCCTTCAGGGAGGGAGCGCCGGCAACGGAAGTGGAGCGATTGGCCGATGAGATCCTCGCCTCCGAGACGGTGATCTCGCTCGGCGCGACGCCAAAGGGCGAGCGCTACACGACCGCCCGCGTCTGGGCGATCGAGCAAAGGGCGCTCGAGGCCTCCCAACGCCTTGCCTCGGTCAAGGACCGCGCCTGCCTGGACGAGCTCGCGGTCGAGCGCGTGCTGGCAGGGGAGCCCAAGCTGAAGGCAGACCAGCGCCAGATGGTGCGCGGCCTGCTCGGCGACGGCGCCGGCCTCTCTGTCGTCGTGGGCGAGGCGGGAACCGGCAAGAGCTACGCGCTGCGGGTGGCTGCTGCCGCAGGCTGGGCGCAGGCGAGGGTGAGCCTCAGGACGGCGGCGCCCACCTGGCGCGCCGCCGACGTGCTGTGTGCCGAAGGGCTGAAGGCGACCAGCGTCGCCTCGACGCTGGCGAGGATGGACGCCGCCGAGCAGAAGGGCGAGCGGCCTATGCCCCCGGGCTCGGTCCTCCTCGTCGATGAGGCCTCGATGCTCGACTCCGCCACCCTGGCGCGGCTGGTCGACCACACCGAGCGGGCCGAGGCGAAGCTCGTCCTGATCGGCGACCCCCAGCAGCTCGGGGAGATCGAGGCGGGCGGGCTCTTCGCGATGCTGGTCGATAGCTCGGAGCCCTATGTCCTCGACGAAGTGATCCGCCACACCTACGACGTCGATCGCGAGGCGGCGAAGCTGATCCGCGAGGGCAAGGGAGCAGAGGCGATCGACCTCTACCGCTCCTCGAACCGGATCGTCGTCGCCCCGAACGCCGATACTCGCCGCGAGGCGATGGTCGCCGACTGGTGGCGCTCCTTCTCAGAGGGCGACGACGCGCTGATGGTGGTGAAGCGAAACGCCGAGGTCGCCGAGCTGAACGCCAGAGCGAGGGAGACGATGCGAGAGCACGGCCGCCTGGGAGAGACGGAGATCCAGGTGGGCGACGCCTGCTTTGCCGTCGGCGATCGGATCATCACCCGCGTCAACGACCACGCCAACCAGATCTACAACCGCCAGCGCTGGCGGATCGCCGAGGTGGATGCCGAGCAGCGCAAAGTGCTCCTCGAAGCGATCGACCACGAGCGCACCGTCGAGCTCGACGCCGCCTACCTCGCCCGCACCAACCCCTACAACGACGCGCCGGCGCTCGAACACGGCTACGCGGCGACCACCTACTGCGCCCAGGGGGCGACGGTCGACCGCGCCTTCCTCGCCGTCGACCCCTCGATGGACAAGCAGGAGCTCTACGTCGCCGCTTCCCGCTCTCGTGAGGAGACCTACCTCTACGCGACGCCGGAGATCGACGCAGAGCGCGAGGAGTACGCGCCGTGCTCTCCAAACCTGCGCGAGGGCCTCGACCACATCGCCGAAGCGGCGCAGCGCGATCGCGCCCAGATCGCCGCGCACGAGGCGGCGCGCCACCACGAGCTTTCCCAGCTCGACAACGCAGAGCTGCTCGCTCGCCGCAGCGAGCTTGAGCCCGCCGTACGCGAGGAGAGCCGCCTCGCCCAGGACCATCGATATTTCGCAGAGCAGATCGAGCGCGTCCGCGGTGGCTTCGAATCCTCCGTCGCCGAGCGCGAGCGGATCGAAGGGATGCGCCGCCGGGAGCGGCGGCCGCTGCTTCCCCAGGCGCAAAGGCAGGAGGAGAGCTGGCGCAGCTCACTCGCAAGGGCCGAACAGGACAAGCGCGAGCTGGACCCCCCGCGCGAGGTGGCAACGCGTGAGGCCATGGCGATCGACGCGGTTCTCGCCGGAAGGCGCCAGCTGGCGCTCACCGCCGCCCGCATCTCGCCTCCCGTCTACGTCATCAAGGAGCTGGGCGAGCGTCCCATGGAGCCGGAGCTGCGACGGGAGTGGGACCGCGGCGTCGAGAGGATCGAGCGCTACCGCCAAGAGCACGGCATCAGGGACAAGGAGCACGCCTTCGGCAAGAGCGAGCCGAAGGACCGCTTTCAGCGCATCGGGCGCGAGGCCGCGCAGGAAGAGCTGCGCCGCACCCAGCGCCGGCTCGGACTGGACCGTGGGACGGAGCGCTCCCACGATCTCGGCCAGGAACGCGGGGGCGGGAGGGAGGTCGGGATCTGATCGGCGGCGCTCGGACGCTCAACTCAGACCAGGAGGCCGACCTATATTCGTCGCTCATGGACGCAAACTCGAGGCTGTCACTCGTTCCGGATTGCGATACTGTTCCAGTCCAATGCGCCTGGCTATCGCATTAGGGTTATTTGTGGCGGTTATCTTCGTTGGCGTTCTGAGCGGCGGAAGAAGTGGCGGCGACACGGCCGAACTAGTCGACCACATAAGAGGTGCACTTGGAGCGAGGGGGGTACCGCGACCGCTGACAGATTGCATGGTTCAACGGCTCGAAGATTCCCTAGACAATGAAAAAATCGAAAAGCTCTATGATTCGCCACGCGCGGTAAGGGGAGGGACCACCGCAGTTTTAGCCAATCCCAAGGTAGAAAGGGATGTCGTCAAGAGTGGTGTTGCCTGCATTCTGCTGCTCGAAAAATCGGGCCGATTCAGCAGGGAAGAGCTCATAGAAGCTTTGCGTGGTCTTGGCCAACTGTCCTGAGCTTGGGGTTATTGATTAGAAGGCTGGTTCACTTCGATTCAGCAGTGGTCGACGGCAGCCGCGTTAAAGCGAACAAAACGAGACCACCGCAACGACGAGGGCACACAGTCGCCATGACAGCCGATCGCGACTCCAGCGCACCCA
>DASTHF010000105.1:0-3804 GCA_035605615.1 Solirubrobacterales bacterium | reverse complement strand
GCAGCGTCTTGCCGCAGCCGGTAGGCCCGAGCAGCAGGATGTTCGACTTCTGAAGCTCGACCTCGGGGTCCTCGGCCTGCGACATCTGGACCCGCTTGTAGTGGTTGTAGACGGCGACCGAGAGCGCCTTCTTCGCCGCTTCCTGGCCGACCACGTACTCCTGCAGGACCTCGTGGATCTCACGCGGCTTCGGCAGGTTCTCCAGTTCCACCGTGCCGGAAGCCGGGGTCAGCTCCTCGTCGATGATCTCGTTGCAGAGATCGATGCACTCGTCGCAGATGTAGACGCCGGGCCCCGCGATCAGCTTCTTGACCTGGCGCTGCGACTTGCCGCAGAAGCTGCAGAGGAGTTGCTCGTTCGAGTCTGTGGGGCGTGCCAGCGGAATCTCCTCCTCGAGAGGGACGGGGTGGTTGCCGACCGGCTTCGCTCCCACAGCTTAGAGGGGGAGGGAAGCAGTCTTCTCGGTGCAGTCGTTTACTTCGCGGCCGCCGCCGTCCCTTCCTCTGACCGCCGGCTTGCGCCCCCGGATGCTGGAATGCCGGCGTGGCGAAGAGCACAGCAAGAGGCGACTGCAAGCGACCCGGAGGCAAGCTCAGGGCGTGGCTGGTGACGGGGCCGGTGGGACGGGGGCTCTCCTTCGCGATCGACTTCGCGGTGGCGCTGCGGACCGCCTTCACCCGATCCTCTAGGGTCAGCCGCCGATGAAGACCACCGTCTCAGAGCTGCCCGGCTCGCGCGTGCGGGTCGAGGCCGAGGTCACCGGCGCCGACGTCGACAAGGGCGTCCAGCGCGCCGCCCGCACGCTGGCGCGGGAGATGCGGATGCCCGGCTTCCGCAAGGGCAAGGCGCCGCCCTCGCTGGTCATCCAGCGGCTCGGCTTCGGCACCGTGCTCGAGGAGGCGATCCGCGACTCGCTCCCCGGCTGGTACGAAGAGGCGCTGCTCGGCTCGCGGGTCAGCCCGATCGGCGACCCCAACATCAAGATCTCCGCGACGCCGCAATCCCAGGGCGAGCCGCTCTCCTTCGAGTTCGAGGTCGGCGTGCGGCCGGCCGCCAAGCTCGGCGACTACAGGGGGTTGGAGGTGGGCCGGGCCGAGCCGGAGGTGCCCGACGACATCGTCGACCGCGAGATCGAGCGGGTCCGCGAGGGCTTCGCCCGCCTCGAGCCGGTCGAGCGCCCCGCCGCCGAGGGCGACGTGCTGCTGGTCGACTTCGAGGGCACGATCGACGGCAAGGCCTTCGAGGGCGGCAAGGCGTCCGACTACCTGCTGGAGCTGGGCGGCGGCCAGCTGATCGAGGGGTTCGAGGAGCAGCTCGCCGGGGCCGGCGCCGGCGACTCGCGCCAGGTCGAGGTCGCCTTCCCCGAGGACTACCGCGCCGAGCAGCTCGCCGGCAAGGAGGCGGTCTTCGCGGTCGACGTCAAGGAGGTGCGCGAGAAGGTCCTGCCCGAACTGGACGACGACTTCGCCTCCGAGGCCTCCGAGTTCGACACGCTGGAGGAGCTCCGCGCCGACATCCGCGAGCGCCTCTCCGAGGCGGTCGGCCGGCGCGCCGAGGAGGATTTCCGGATCGCCGCCGTCGACGCCGCCGTCGAGCAGGCGACGGTGGAGCTGCCCGACGAGCTCGTCGCCGCCCGCGCCGCGGAACGCTGGGAGCGGGTCGAGCGCCAGCTCGCCGCCCGCGGCATGAGCCCGGACGCCTACCTGAGCCTGCAGGACCGCAGTCGCGAGGAGGCGATCGAGGAGTCCAAGCCCGACGCCGAGCGCGAGCTGAAGCGCGAGGCGGTGCTCGCGGCGATCGCCGACGCCGAGGCGATCGAGGCGTCCGAGGAGGAGATGGTCGAGGCGCTCGCCCACACCGCCGAGCACGAGCGCACCACGCCCGAGAAGCTGCTGGCCCGCCTGCGCGAGAACGGCCGCGACGCGGTGGTCGGCGAGGACATCCGCATCCGCAAGGCGATCGACCTCGTCGCCGAGTCGGCGCAGCCGATCCCGCTTGCCCAGGCCGAAGCGCGCGAGAAGCTGTGGACCCCGGAGAAGGAGCGGGAGGCCGCCGGCTCGCTCTGGACGCCGGGCTCCGACGAGTCCTGAGGGCGCGCACGGCGCCTTCTATAGAGTCTCCGACCATGAGCCCCCTGGTCCCGATGGTGGTCGAGCAGACCTCGCGCGGCGAGCGCGCCTTCGACATCTACTCGCGCCTGCTCAACGAGCGGATCGTCTTCCTCGGCACCCCGGTCACCGAGGACATTGCGAACCTGATCGTGGCGCAGCTCCTCCACCTGGAGTCCGAGGACCCCGACAAGGACATCAGCCTCTACATCAACTCGCCGGGCGGCTCCGTCTACGCCGGCCTGGCGATCTACGACACGATGCAGTTCATCAAGCCCGACGTGCAGACGATCTGCGTCGGCATCGCGATGAGCATGGGGGCGCTGCTGCTGGCCGGCGGCGCGCCCGGCAAGCGGATGTCTCTGCCCAACTCGAAGATTCTCATCCACCAGGTCTCATCCGGCTTCGAAGGCCAGGCGACCGATATCGAGATCCACGCCAAAGAGATCATCGACGTGCGCCGTCGCCTCGACGAGATCCTCGCCAAACACACCGGCCAGCCTTTCGAGAAGGTCACGAAAGACACCGACCGCGACTACTTCATGAGCGCGCAGGAGGCGAAGGAATACAACCTCGTCGACCGCGTCATCGAGCACCACTGACGCGGGGCTCGAGGCTCTCCCCGTCCCCCTCACCCTCTCCGGCGCCCTCCCCTCCCGCCATCAGCCGCTCTTCCAGCAGCGCCGTGTGACCGGCGGCGACGGCGCGCTGGGCGCGGCGCTCGTCGAGCGCCACCCCCCGCTCGCCCGCCAGGTCGAGCAGGCGCTGCTTCTCGGTCCCTTCGCGGGCCACCTCGAAGAAGACCCAAGCGAGGACGCCGAGCGCGACGAAGGTCCCCTCGACCATCATCAGCACCCCGGCCGTGCTCTGGTCGGTGAGCGGCGAGATCCCCCAGTAGCGCTCGCCCGCCGCGTAGATCGGGTAGAGCACCGAGCCCGACCACATCAGGACGTTGCCGAGCAGCGCCCCGACGAAGCGCACCGCGACCACGTAGCCGACCTTCCAGGCGGCGTTGAACCATTCCGGCTTGGGCAGCGGGCCGAAGATCGGCATCCACATCAGGCAGCCGAAGAAGAGGAAGGTGGTGTGCTCGAGCGCGTGCAGCGGCGCGGCGCCGTAGGCCTGCTGGTAGATCGCCGGCACGTGCCAGAGGAAGAGGTTGAAGGCCCAGAGCGGCAGGGCGACCGCCGGGTGGGTGAGGACCTGGAGGCGGTTGAGGGGATGGATCGCGAGGACCGGCTGGAGGATGGAGCGGGTCAGCCCCAGGACCAGCAGCAGCGAGGCGATGTCGCCGATCAGCAGGTGCTCGACCATGTGGGCGACCACGAGCTCGTCGGCGATGTGGCCGACCGGGCTGAAGAGGGCGACCGCGATCGTCGCCAGGCCGGCCCCGAAGCAGACCTGGCGCCAGGTGGGAACAGGCCGGTCGTCCCGGGAGAGGGCCATCGCCCGGTGCCGGTAGAGGACGGCCGCGACGGCGATCGGGACCAGCTCCAGCGGCGCGAAGGCTCCTGCGACGTGGGCTGCCGGCGGGACCATCACAACGAATAGTTTCGCGCTCGCTCCTTGCGCTCGCAAATGCAGACGAAAAACCTACAGACAAAACATCTCTTTTTTAGTTATATTGCCGGCCCGCATGGCGAGACCCAGACAGGCGGAGGAGACCCGGGCACTGCTCGCCGCCCTCACGCACCCG
>DASTHF010000100.1:0-8757 GCA_035605615.1 Solirubrobacterales bacterium | reverse complement strand
CGACGGCGACGAGGTCGACCTGACGCGCAAGGAGTTCGACCTGCTCGCACGCCTGGCGCGCGACCTGGGCGAGGTCGTCACGCGCGAGGACCTGATGTCCGACGTCTGGGACGTCAACTGGTTCGGCTCGACCAAGACGCTCGACGTCCACGTCGGCTGGCTGCGGCGCAAGCTCGGCGACGACCCCAACCGCCCCACCTGGATCGAGACCGTGCGGGGAGTCGGCTTCCGCTTTGCCGCACCGGAGGACGAGCGGCCATAAGCCTCCGCGCGACCCTGCTGCTGGCGCTGGCCTACGTCCTGCTGCTGGCGCTGATCGCCCTCGGCGTTCCGCTCGCCTTGAGCCTTCGCGACCGGGTGGACGCCGAGGTGCGCGGCCAGGCACGCAGCCAGGCCGACGTGGTGGCGGCGTCCGCCTCGGAGCTTCTCGATCCGGCCCAGAGACCCGGCCTGCGGCGCCTCGTCCACATCTCCGCAGACAGCGTGCGCGGCCGGGTGATCGTCGTCGATCGCCGCGGGCGCCTGCTGGCGGATTCCGCCGGCGCGCCGGTCGGGCGCAGCTACGCGGACAGGCCGGAGATCCGGACCGCCCTGGGCGGCCACGGCGAGCAGATCACGCGCAGCAGCGAAACGCTGGGAACCGAGATCCTCGCCACCTCGGTGCCGGTGCTCAGCAACGGCCGCATCGACGGGGCGGTGCGGGTAACTCAGAGCGTCGCCGCTGTGAACCGCGCGGTGCGCACCTCGATCCTCGACCTGGCGGCGCTGGCCGGCGTCGTGCTGCTCTTGGGCATGGCGGCCGGGGCCGTGGTCGCCCAGCAGATCGCGCGGCCGATCCGGCGTCTGGACCGGGCGGCGCGCCGGGTGGCCACCGGCGATCTCGGCGCTACGGTGGCGATCGAGGGCAGCACCGAGCAGCGCTCGCTGGCCCGTGCCTTCAACGAGATGACCCAGCGGATCGAGCGGCTGCTGCGGGTGCAGCAGGACTTCGTCGCCGACGCCTCGCATCAGCTGCGGACCCCCCTGACCGGGCTGCGGTTGAGGCTGGAGGGACTTGCCGATCGCTTCCGCGGCAAGGATCCGGCCGCCCGTGAGCTGGACGCTGGGCTGCGGGAGATCGACCGGCTCGCGCTGATCGTCGACGAGCTGCTGGTCCTCAGCAGAGCCGGCGAGCACGAGCTGCCCGGCGAGCGGATCGAGCTGGGCGACGCGGCGGCGCGGGTGGCGGAGCGCTGGGGACGAAGCGCCGAGGAGCGGTCGATCGAGCTCGAGGTCCGCGACGGCGGCGCGCCCGCCCACTCCTGGTGCGCGCCGCACGATCTCGACCGCTCGATCGACGCCCTGCTGGAGAACGCGCTGCGCTACTCCCCGAGCGGCTCGACCGTGACGATCGAGGCCGGCCCCGGCCTCGTCGAGATCCTCGACCGCGGCCCGGGGCTGGAAGCCGGCGAGGAGGAGGCGGTCTTCGATCGCTTCAGCCGGGGCAGCGCCGGCCGGCGCGGGCCCGGCGGCACCGGCCTCGGCCTCCCGATCGCCCGCGAGCTGACCCGCCAGTGGGGCGGTGAGGTGACGCTTTCCAACCGGGAGGGCGGCGGGACGCGGGCGTCGATCCGGCTACCGCCGGACTCCGACGGAGAGGGGCGGCGATGACTTTGCCGAGGCTTTGCCGTGGGCTCCCTAAGGTCGAAACCGTGCACGAGCCGGACCGGAGGCGAACGTGAGGGTGTCGGGGACGGTCCGCTGGCTTGGGCTGGCGCTGCTCGGCATCCTGATCGCGGCCGGAGTCGCGTTTGCGGCCAGCCGCCTCGCCAGTCAGCAGATCGGCCTTGCCTCCGAACCGATCTCGGCGGGCGATGCCCTGGCGCCGAGGGTAAAGGCCCCCGGACGACCCGGCAAGCGCCCGCGGCACAGCGCCCCGGCGACGAATCCAAGCGTCACTACTCCACCGGCGACGACACCCGCACCCCCACATCCCACGCCGACACCCGAAACGATCGCCCCGGAACCGCAGCCCGAAGTACCGAGCCACGCAGGCGGCGGTGACGGAGAGCACCGTGGCGGGGGGCACGGTGGAGGGCACGCCGACGACTGAGGTCAGTCGTCGAACGCCGCGCCGCCGGCGCCGCTGGCGCGGGTGACGATCGGGGGACGCGTGCTCGAGCCCGAGCGCACCGCGGCGGGCTGGTTGACGATCGCGCCGCTGGCGGTGGTGACGACGGGCGCCGAGCCGGTGCCGGCGACCACCCGCTGGGTCGCGACCGGAACGCCGTGGTTCGTGCCGAGCGCGACGCCGCCGAGGGCGCCCAGCCCCAGGACCGTTGCGCCGGCCGCGATCTTCGCTCTTCGATTCGCCATGGGTCGCTCCTTCGGAATAGGTCGACCCATTCTGCGCCCGGACGGGCAATGAGACGCCCAAGCGAACGCCAAGAGTTGGTGAAGGTTCTTCGAGTCTCGCCGCGGCGGGGGCTACAGCGCCCGCTCGGCCGCGGCGACGACGTGCGCGGCGTCGATTCCCGCCGCTGCCAGCAGCTCCTCCGGCGGGCCGCTGCCGGGCTTCCCGGAGACGGCGAGGCGGACCAGCGGCGTGCCCGCCCCAGCCTCGGCCAGCACGGCGGCGACGGTCTCGCCGATCCCGCCCTCCGGCCAGTGGTCCTCGACCGTGATCAGCGCCCGCGTCTCCGCCGCCGCTTTCAGCAGCGTGTCGGCGTCGACCGGCTTGACCGAGTAGAGATCGATGACGCGGGCCGCGACGCCTCGCTCGGCGAGCTGCTCGGCCGCAGCGAGGCATTCGTGCAGGGTGATCCCGGCACCGATCAGCGTCACCTCGTCGTCCGGACCGGAGCGCAGCGTGCGGCTGCCGCCGATCTCGAAGCTCTCGCCGGGCTCGTAGAGCACTGGGGTCGCGCCGCGGGTCGTGCGCATGTAGCTGGTGCCGCGGTGCCGACGCATCGCGTCGACCAGCTCCACCGTCTGGTTGCCGTCGCAGGGGTAGAGCACGACGCTGCCAAAGACGGCACGCAGCGAGGCGATGTCCTCCAGCGCCATCTGCGAGGGGCCGTCGGCGCCGATCGAGACGCCGACGTGGGAGCCGCAGAGCTTCAGGTCGGCGTCGGAGATCGCCGCCATGCGGACGAAGTCGTAGCCGCGACTGAGGAAGGCGCCGAAGGTCGAGGCGAAGGGCTTCCAGCCGCGCACCTGCATGCCGACCGCCGCGGCGACCATCTGCTGCTCGGCGATGTACATCTCGAAGAAGCGGTCGGGATGCTTGGCCGCGAAGCGCTCGGCGTAGGTCGAGTTGCCGACCTCGGCGTCGAGGGTGACGACGCGGTCGTCCAGCGAGGCGATCCAGCTCAGCGCGTCGCCGTAGGCGCCGCGAGTCGCAACCTTGGCGCCGACCTCGTAGGCCGGCTTGTCGACCTGCCCGGCGGCCACCTGGAACGGGCGCGCCTCGGGCGGCGGCTGCACCTCCACCCGCAGCGACCGCTCGCCACCCAGCTCCTCGACCGCGGCCTCGGGGTCGGCGAGCGGCTTGCCGTGCCAGCCCGGCTCGTCCTCGACCGCCGCGACGCCGGCGCCCTTCTTGGTGCGGGCGAAGATCGCGGCCGGGAGATCCGCCTCCAGCGCCCGCGCGTACGCCGCGTCGATCGCCTCGACGTCGTGGCCGTCGATCTCCTGCACGTGCCAGCCGCAGGCCTGCGCCCGCGCCGCCAGCCCGGCGGTGTCCCACTCGTGCATGGTCGGGCCGCGCTGGCCGAAGCGGTTGACGTCGACGACGGCGATCAGGTTGTCGAGGCGATTGTGGCCGGCGTGCTCGAAGGCCTCCCACATCGACCCCTCCGCCAGCTCCGAGTCCCCGCACAGCACCCAGACCCGCAGCGGCGAGGACTCGAGCCGCCCGGCCGCGAGCGCGATGCCGACGGCGATCGGCAGCCCCTGGCCGAGCGAGCCGGTGGCGACATCGACCCAGGGGATCTCCGGCGTTGGATGACCCTGGAGGCGCGATCCGAACTTGCGGAAGCTCAGCAGCTCCTCGTCGTCGATCGCCCCCGCCATCTTGTAGAGGCCGTAGAGCAGGGGCGAGGCGTGGCCCTTGGAGAAGACGAGATGGTCGTTTGCCCGGTGCTCGGGCGAAGCGAAGTCGTAGCGCAGGTAGCGCGCGAAGAGCACCGCCATCAGGTCGGCGGCCGACATCGAGGACGTCGGATGGCCGGAGCCGGCGGCCGCGCAGGCGCGCACAGAGTCGACGCGAAGCTGCTGCGCCAGCTCGCGCAGCTGCTCAGGGCTCGCGGTTTGCTCTGGAATGGCCTGGGACGAGGGCATGGGGCGACTTTATCTGCGGCTCGGCGACGGTGCCGGCAGCGGCGCGAAGCTATCCGATCGAGACCATGCGCTCGATCGGAATTCGCGCTCGCTCCGCGATTTCGTCGGGCACCTTGACCTCGAACTTCATCTCCCGCAGCGCGTCGCGCAGTTTCGGCAGCGTGATCATCTTCATGTACTTGCAGAAGGCCATCCGGTTGGCCTCGATCAGGCTGACGCCTGGAGCGGCCTGGTGCAACGGGTGGAGCATGCCGTTCTCGGTGGCGACGATGAACTCGCCTTCGGGGTGCTGCTTCACGTAATCCAGCATCTGGCCGGTGGAGAGCATGTGGACGCCCTCGGCCTCGACTTCGCCGGCGGCGACGAACTCCATCACCTGGGTGACGCAGCCGCACTCGGGGTGGACGAGGAACTCGGCACCGGGATGAGCGGCGCGCTGGGCCGCGATGTCGTCGGGGCGGATGCCGGCGTGGACGTGGCACTCGCCGGGCCAGACGTGCATGCGGTGGCCGGTCTCGCGCTCGACGTAGGAGCCGAGCCACATGTCGGGGCCGAAGAGGATCTCGGTGTCGGGGCCGTGCTCGCGCAGAATGTGCTCGACGACCTTGACCGCGTTGGAGGAGGTGCAGCAGTAGTCGGTCTCGGCCTTCACCTCGGCCGACGTGTTGACGTACATGACGACGACCGCGTCGGGGCTGTGGCGCGACTTCCAGTTGCGCAGCTCGTTGGCAGTGATCGAGTCAGAGAGCGAGCAGCCGGCCTCGAGGTCGGGAATCAGCACCGTCTTGCCGGGCGAGAGGATCGAGGCCGTCTCGGCCATGAAGTGGACGCCGCAGAAGGCGATCGTGGAGGCGTCGGAGGCGGCGGCCTGGCGCGAGAGGGCGAGCGAGTCGCCGGTGAAGTCGGCGACTTCCTGGATTTCGGGCACCTGGTAGTTGTGGGCGAGGATCACCGCGTCGCGCTCGGCGGCCAGCGCCCGCACCTGCTCGCTCAGCTCGCGGACCTCCTGCGGCGAGAGGTCGAGCATCGGGACCGGCTGGTTGATCGTCGGAAGCTCTCTCATCTGCGTGTGCCTCGGCGCAGCTTGGCGGGCCGCGATCGGGTGCAAGTGCGATGTTCGCTGGCCCGGCCCGAAGCCTAAAACCAGTCGAATGAACTGAGCCGAAGTCTACTCTCCGGGCATGCCTGAGCTGCCCGAGGTTGAGATCACGGTGCGGCGGCTGGATGCCGCGGTGGGAGGCGCTTCTGTCGAGTCGGCCGTGGCGCCGGGGATGAACGTGATGAAGACCTTCGAGCCGCCGCTCGAGGCGCTGGTCGGCAGGACGATCACCGGAGTGAGGCGGGTCGGGAAGATGCCCGTGGCCGAGTTCGGGGACCTGGCGCTGCTGATCCACCTGATGTCCGCCGGGCGGTTGCGCGTGTTCGAGAAGCGGGCATCGGCCAAAGACAGGGCATCGCGGATGCTGGTGCGGCTCGAGGATGGGCGGGAGCTGCGGCTGCGCGAGTTCGGGACGAAGCAGCGGGCCTGGGCGAAGCTGCTGGCGGCCGATGCCGTTGCCGAGGATGAGATGGTCGCGACGCTAGGACCAGAGGCTTGGCCGGCGCCACCGCTGGATGAGTTCGCGACAGCGGTCGATCAACAGCGCCACCTGCATCCGCTGCTGCGCGATCAGCGGACGATCGCCGGCATCGGCCGCTCCTGGGTCGACGAGATCCTCTGGGAAGCGCGGCTCTCGCCGTTCAAGCAGGGCTCAGAGCTCGATGCCGACGAGGTTGAACGACTGCACGGCAGCCTCCACGTGCTCGGCGACGTCATCGCGCACTACGAGGAGACGATCGGGCCCGAGCTGCCCGACAAGCTGCCGATGCCGCTGCGAGTCCACAGGCGGGAGGGCGAGCCCTGCCCGCGCTGCGGCGCCACCATCGAGGCGGTCTTCTTCGCCGAGCACCAAACCAACTACTGCCCGGCCGAGCAGACTGGCGGCCGCATCCTCAAGGATCGCCGCCTCTCTCGCTTGCTCAAGTAGCGGCTGCCGGCGCGATGGTCAGACAGGCCTCCTCGATCGCGCCCGCAACCTCCCCCCAAGCGAGTCCACGGTCGAGACAAACTCCCAACCAACCGCGACCGCCGACATACGGAGGCACGAAGTAGCTCTCTGGCGCGGACTCGACCATCGCCTCCTGCGCTCCCTCCGGCGCCGCGCACCAAATCGCCAATCTGCTGTCGTCGTGATGGTTGTCCATGTACATGACGAAGGCGTGCTTCTCGCGGAAGAAGAAGGTCGGCGCTCCGTGACTGAGACGCTCACTGGTCTCCGGCAGGGCCAGGCAAGCCGCTCGAACACGGGCCAAATGCGTGGGCGGGCTCGTCATCTCGCCTTAGCTGGTTGGAGGCTCGTGGAGGCCGAAGGGCACACCCTGATCGTCCCGGCAGGAGTAGAGCCATCTTCCCGACTCACCTTCCTCGCCTCCCTCGTCCACCTCTCCACCCAGCTCGATGACTCTGGAGACGGCCGCGTCGAGGTCGGGAACCGCGTAGAACACCTGGACCGAGGAAGGGCCGTCGTAGCGGTGCAGCCCCGCCGGCAACCCCCCGGTCTCGACCCGCGCCCCGTTTCCTGTCTCCTCGAACTTCCATCCCAGCAGCTCGCCGTAAAAAGCGCGGGCATGACCGATGTCCGGCACGCCGATCTCAATATGCGAAGGCTGTCCGCTCATGATTCCTCCTCGGTGGCTTCGCTCCAGCCTAGGGCCATGCACTGCGAAGGTCTTGGACGAATTTGACCTAGTAGGCGAGTACCCCGAGCCGTCCGGCTGGCTTCGCTCGACGTAGGCGCCTGGGGTCGTTCCCGCAAAATCGCGGAAGTCCCGGTTCAGATGGGCCTGGTCGTAGTAGCCGCAGTCTTGGGCTATCTCCGCGAAGCGCTCACCGCCATCGGCGGTGAGCAGCACGGCGGCCCGCCGGAAGCGCAGAATCTTTGCGGCCGTCTTGGGCGTCGGGCCAATCTGCTCCCGGAAGCGCGCGGCCAGGTGGCGACGGCTGCAGCCGAGCTCCTCGGCGAGGCGGCCGATCGGAAGCCGTCCTGAGGTCTCCGACAGTCGGCGCCAGGCCCAAGCGACGTCGGGGGAGGGCTGGCGAGTCTGCTCCACGCGCGCGGAAATGAATGCCTCGAGCAGGTCGAAGCGAGTCTCCCAGTCGGCCGCCTCAAAGAGCTGCTCGGCGAGAAGGCCGGCGGCGGAGCCTAGGAGACCTGCGAGCGGCACAACCACGTCCGACAGCTCGTGCATCGCGACCCCGAACAGCATGTACGCGCCCAGCGGCGAGAGGTCGACCTGCAGCCCGTGCGCCTCGGTCGGCATCTCGGTCACGGCATAGGTGTCAAGTAGGGGCGCGACGAAACTCTTCACCTCGACGGTTGCCCGCTCGGCTCCGCCCGACCCGGATCGGCGGGCCGAAGTTGACGATCAGCGCGACTGAATCCTGGGCCACCTCCGAGCATGCACACGGGCCGACGGCTGCGGCTCGAATAGCCGCTGCATCGCCTCACGATGCCGGAGAGCCGTGGGCTGGGTTCGCGCTCGACGTGCTCGAAGCTTCCCGCGTCGCTCTCATGTCGGTTGGTCCGGATCACGCCGGCTCAACCAGCATGCTGAAGTCGAGGGCCGGGGCGGAGTGGGTGAGGGCGCCGATCGAGATGAAGTCGACGCCGGTTTCGGCGATCGCCCGCACGTTCTCGAGGTCGACGCCGCCGGAGGCCTCGAGCGACGGGCCGGCCCCCGCACCCGCCGCGGCCTCGCGAAACTCGACCGCCCGGCGCAGCGTTTCGGTGTCCATGTTGTCGAGCAGCAGCACGTCGGCGCCGGCGTCGAGGCCGGCCGCAACGTCGTCCAGGTCGCGGCACTCGGCCTCGACCTGAAGGTCCGGACGGGCAGCACGAGCGGACTCGACCGCCCTTGCCAACCCGCCCGCCATCGCGATGTGGTTCTCCTTGATCAGGAAGGCGTCGTAGAGGCCCATGCGGTGGTTGCGGCCGCCGCCCGCGGCGACCGCCGCCTTCTCCAGCTCGCGAAGGCCCGGCGTCGTCTTGCGCGTGTCGAGGATGCGAGCGCCCGTACCGGCGACCGCCTCGACGAAGCGCGCGGTCAGTGTCGCCACGCCGGAGACGTGGGCGAGGAAGTTGAGCGCGGTGCGCTCGGCTGCGAGGAGCGCCTGGGCCGGGCCAGTCGCCAGCAGTACATCGGCCGGCACGCCCTCCCGCCACTGGCCCTCGACGACGAGCCTGTCGACGTGCTGGACGCCGCACCGGCGCATCGTCTCCTCCACGACCACCATCCCGAAGACGACGCCGGGCTGCTTCTGGACGATCCGCGCCCGCCCGCGGGTGCCCGCGGGCACCGTCGCCTCGGAAGTCACGTCCCCGCCGCCGACGTCCTCCG
>DASTHF010000017.1:0-5075 GCA_035605615.1 Solirubrobacterales bacterium | reverse complement strand
CGGCGCGAAGGGGCGCGCCGCGAGGGTTTCGGGGCAGGCGCCGCCGGCCGGGGCTTCGCTGAGGGTGAATTCACCGGTGGGGGTCGCGGGCGGCGCGCTGGAGGGGCCACCTGCCTGGCCGGCGGGGATCGTGCCCGGCGTCGAAGACCAGGGGATCATTTCGCTCGTCGTTTCGTGCGGGCCGCAGATGGGCGGGCCGGTCAGCGTCGCCCGCGCCCCGCCGTCGAAGTGCAGCGTGAAGGAGCTGAATGGGACCTGTGGGTTGTCGGCGAAGGTGGCGGTGAGGCGGCCGGTCTGGGGGTCGGCTGCGACGTGGCCGACCAGGCGGGCCGAGATGCCGTAGCGGGTCAACTCGGCGTCGACGAAGATCCGGAACTCTTCGCCGGAGGTCGGGTCGCGGCTGAGCTGCTGGCCGAGGTAGACGTTGCCGGCCAGCGAGTCGGGTGGCAGGGGCGGCGTCTGGATCGAGACCGTGCCGATCTTGGAGGCGGCCGGGCATTCGACCGGATTACGCGTCCCCTTGCCGAACTCTTCGTCGGTGCAGGCGGCGAGCCCGGCGGCGGCCGACGGGTTGAGCCCCATCCCCGCCGGCATCGTCACCTTGGCGGTCTTCAGCTGCGAGCTTGCCTGTTCCCTCGCTTCTTTCGATCCGGCGGGCTTCGTGAAGTCCGGTTCTTCGAAGGGCAGCTTGACCGTTACCGCGGCCCCCGAAGGCGAGTCGGTTTCGGTCGTGCCCGGCTCGACTTCGAGCGACGGTTCGAACGGAATCGTGTCGCAGTGTTTCGGGAAGGTCCCTTCCGCCGCTTCGAAGTCGAGCTTGTTCGGGATCCTCGACTCGAAGTAGGAGGACCCGCTCGGGAAGTTGGGATCTTCCTTCCCTGCTCCATAGCCCTCGGCGCGCAGCCAGGTCGAGTAGGCGTGGGCGAAGGGGTATTCCGGCAGCGATTCGCCGAGGCAGGTGGTCGGCGTGGTGACGAAGGTGCCGTTGCCCGCGCGTCCGTTGAAGATGAGGCGGTTTTTGGTGACGAGTCCTTTCGACCCAAAGAGAGAGGACAGTTCTTCGGATGTTGGAACGTGGATCGTGAACCCCTCGTGGTAATCGCTATCCCAAGCGACGTCCGCCTGCAGATAGATGAATTTGCCGGCGAGTTCAAAGCCGAAGCGAGCGGCTTCACCGTCGGCGGGTTCGATGTTGTAGACCGTTGCCGGAGGGGCTTCTTGTTCCCCCACCACCGGCAACCACACCCAGACAAGGCTCTTGCCGACGACTGAGCCAGGACATTTCAGCGGGTTGGACGATTCAAATTCTGCCTGGCTGCACTGAGGGGTTGCCTGTGGATTGACGGAGAGGCCGACCGGGAGGTCCACGCGAACCGTTTTCAGTTCGCCAACCGGTTCGCCAGAGGATCCGTGCTTGACGATGATCTGGGTGAAGCCGAACTGAGGATGGCCCGCAGCCTGTTCGAAGTACTGCGTGTGCGTGTCGATCGAGCAGAAATCGCTGGCCGTGCCCCCTGCCTTCGGCGGTTCGTTGGTGCAGGTCCCGGCCTGCCAGCCGTCTCCGGTGGTCGGGGGGGTGTGCTGTGCTTCGACGATATCGCCGGTATTCGCCTGAGCCATCGGGACGAACGCCGTGCCAAGGCATAGCGTCACCGCGAGGACCCCGATCCGGGCTGCCCACGCTCCGCGCTCCCTGCCGCCCCCTCTAATCCCTGCCCCCATGCGTTCGAACCTCCCCGCTCGAACCTCCGTTGGCTGCCTCCCGAGCAGATTACCCGATTTTGATGATCTGCGCTACTGTCTTTTAAGTATCCAGTCCCAAGGAAAGGAGAATTCCGTGAACTGGCAGCACCTGGCGCGAGCGAATACCCACCCGCTGCGGATCTCAATCCTCGAGTCCCTCGAGCTGGACGGTGGCCGCACCCTCTCCCCGAAAGACCTCAGCGTCGAGCTTCAGGCGCCGCTCAGCACGGTCAACTACCACGTCACCGAACTGCTCAACAGCGGCCTGGTGGAGCTGGTCGGCGAACGCCAGGTCCGCGGCGCGACCGAGCACTTCTACCGCTCGGTGGACGGGCACGAGGGAGGCAACGGGACGAGCGGGAACGCCGGCCGCCGCGCCCTCAGCGCCGTTTCGGCAGTCTGAGCCGAGGAAAGCGGACGACGGGCCTCGAACCCGCGACCTCGAGCTTGGGAAGCTCGCGCTCTACCAGCTGAGCTACGTCCGCGCGAAGAGCCGATTCTACGCCGCGCCGGGAGTTGCCGGGAGGCGCCGCGATCTAACCTTCCGCGAGTCTTGAGCGCCCGTTCGATCGCAGCCCTGCTCGCCGTGCTGGCCGTCGTCGGCCTGCTCACCTTCGGCCTGCTCAGCAAGGGCTCCGCCAAGATCGCGGTCGGCGACCCGGTGCCCGACAAGGCGCTTCCCGTGCTCGGCGGCAGCGGCAAGGGGAAGATCGCCGATTACCGCGGGCGCTGGGTGCTGGTCAACCTCTGGGCCTCCTGGTGCCCGCCCTGCCGCAGGGAGGCGCCGCTGCTGCAGCGCTTCTGGCGGCGGTGGAGCCGGCGCGGGCTGACGGTGCTCGGCATCGACGTCCAGGACAACGCGCCGGACGCGCTCGCCTTCGTTCGCCGCTACGGGCTGACCTATCCGCAGCTGCGCTCGGTCGGCGAAGAGCGCAGCGCGGCCTTCGGCTCGACCGGCGTCCCCGAGAACTTCCTCGTCGACCCGCGCGGCCGCCTCGCCCTGATCTGGCGTGGGCCGGTCGACGAAGCCTTCCTGCGAAGCCGCATCGTCCCCGTCGTCCAGGGCGGCTCCTCTTGAGGATCGCGGCGAAGCCCCTCGTGTCGCTGGCTCTCGCGATGGCCCTGCTGCCCGCCGCGGCCGCCGCGCCGCCGCCCAGCCTCACCGCGATCGAAGGCGAAGTGATGTGCCCGATCTGCGGCACGCTGCTCGAGCTCTCGGATTCGCCGCAGGGGCAGCGCGAGCGCGCCTTCGTCGAACGGCTGATCGCGAGGGGGGACAGCAAGTCGCAGATCAAGGACGCGCTGGTCGCCCAGTACGGGCCGCGCGTGCTGGCGCTGCCGCGGGCCTCCGGCTTCGACCTCTCCGCCTACCTGATCCCGGCGATCGCCTTCCTCGCCGCGGTGGCGGCCCTGGCGATCGGCGTCGCGCGCTGGCGGCGCAACGCGAACCGCCCGGGATCGAAGCCCGCGGCGGCGGCCCCGCGGGGCGAGGCGGCCGAGCGCCTCGACGCCGACATCGCCCGCTACGACCTGTAGCCGGCTACATCCGCTCCGGCGCCGAGATGCCGAGCAGGCCGAGGGCGCGGGCGACGCTGCGCTTGGTGAGCAGGCAGAGGGCGAGGCGGGAGCGCTCGACCCCCTCCCCCTCCGCCCCGACCACCTTGCAGTCGCGATAGAAGGCGTGAAAGTCGGCGGCGACGGCGGTCGAGTAGGCGCAGATGCGGTGCGGGGCGCGCCGCGCCGCCGCCTCGCGAACCTCGTCGGGGAGCTCGAGCAGGCGCTTGATCAGCGCCTTCTCGGCCGGCTCCAGCGGCGTGCCGGGCGTGGGGGCGCTAGCCTCCGCCGCCGCCGCCTCCTCCGCCCCGCTGCCGGCTTTGCGCAGGATGCTGGCAATGCGGGCGTGCGCGTACTGGACGTAGTAGACGGGGTTGTCGCTCGACTCGCGGCGGGCCAGCTCGAGGTCGAGGTCGAGGGTCGTGTCGTGGCTGCGCCAGAGCATGAACCAGCGGGTCGCGTCGACCCCGATGTCGTCGAGCAGCTCGTCGAGCGAGACGAAGTCGCCGCTGCGCTTCGACATCTGGGCGCGCTCGCCCTCTTCGACGATGTGGACGAGCCGCATGATCAGCACCTCGAGCGAGTCCGGGTCGGCGCCCAGCCCGGCGACCGCCGCGTGCAGCCGTGGGCCGTAGCCGTGGTGGTCGGCGCCGAGCACGTCGATCATCCGCCCGAAGCCGCGCTGCAGCTTGTCCCAGTGGTAGGCGACGTCCGCCGCCAGATAGGTCGGCTCGCCGGTCGCGCGGACCAGCACGCGGTCCTTGTCGTCGCCGAAGTCGGTGCTGCGCAGCCAGAGGGCATCCTCGCTGCGGTAGGTATGGCCTTCGCTCTCGAGACGGGCGAGCGCTTCCTCGACCTCGCCGCGCGCGTAGAGGTCTCGCTCCGAGAACCAGGTGTCGAAGCGGACGCCGAAGCGGTCGAGGCTCGCCCGCACACCCTCCAGGACCAGCTCGACGCCGCGCCGCCCCAGCGCCTCGGAGCCGGCCGGGTCGAAGCCCTCGGCCCGCAGCCGCTCGGCCAGCTCGATCACGTAGGGCCCTTTGTAGCCGTCCTCGGGCGGCTCCTCACCACGCATGCGGGCGGCGATCGAGGCGGCGAAACGCTCGATCTGGCCGCCCGCGTCGTTGACGTAGAACTCGCGCTCGACCTCGTGCCCGACCGCCTCCAGGAGGCGGACGACGGCGTCGCCGTACGCGGCGTGGCGGCCACCGCCGATGTGCAGCGGCCCGGTCGGGTTGGCGGAGACGAACTCGACCAGGATGCGTTCGGGCGAGGCGGTCGGGGCGGGTCCACGCTCCTCCCCGGCCGCCGCCATCGCGGCCATCGCCCGCCGGTACCAGGCGTCGGCAAGGAAGAGGTTGACGAAGCCGGGGCCCGCCACCTCGATCCGCTCGACCTCGCCGGAGGCGCCCAGCGCTCCCTCCAGCTCGGCACGGAGCCGTGCCGCGGCGTCGCGGGGGCTTTCGCCGCGCGGCGCGGCCAGCGGCATCGCCGCGTTGGAGCTGTAGTCGCCCAGCTCCGGCTTGGGCGGCCGGTCGAGCGAGGGCTCGGGACCGCTCGCCTCGCCGTCGCGCAGGGCGCGAGCGGCCTCGTTGACGGCGGCGCGCAGCTCGGCGATCGGGTCGGCGTGGCTCACCGCGGCATCGTATGAGGCGCGGACGGGCCGGGGTACGCTGGCCGCCGATGGGGACCGCGGTCGTAACCGACATCCATGCCAACCTACCCGCGCTCGAGGCCGTTCTCGGCGCGATCGACGCGGCCGGGGTCGAGCGGATCTG
>DASTHF010000126.1:0-6295 GCA_035605615.1 Solirubrobacterales bacterium | reverse complement strand
GGTCGGCGGCGACGGCGGCGAGGTCGATCTCCTCGCCGCGCGAGATCGCGAAGCCGGCGGGACGCAGGGAGGCGTCGGGGACCGCCTCGGCGAGCCCGGTGGCACTGGCGACGACCACCGCGTCGTCCTCATCCCGGAGGGCCTCCAGCGCGTCGATCCGCAAGCCGATCAGGTGCGGCGGCGGCGTCACGTGCGAGGCGTAGCCGGTGCCGCGCGAGGGATAGAGGCGGACACGGCGCGGCGCCAGGTAGGCGCGCAGGTCGGCGGCGAGGTCGCGCGCCGAGCGGTCGTCGGGGCTGACGAGCAGGGCGGGCCGGCCGGCGAGGCCGCGATCGTCCTCGAGCAGCGCCGCCAGCAAGAGCGGCCGCAGCATCGCCGAGGCGCGCACGGCGACCGTCTCTCCCCCGCCCGCCGCCTGGCGCGCGCGAGCGGCGAGCGCGTAGACGCGCTCGTTCTCCCCAACCAGCTCTAGGAGCGGCCTAAGGCTCACTCAGGGAACGGTAGCCCGACCCGCCGCGGGCCCACTCGACCTGGCCCTCGCCCTCTATTCGGGAGCGGCGCTCTACGTCGTCCCACTCGTGCAGCATCCGCTTGAGGCGGGCGACGCCCTCGGGCGGGTGGGCGGCGACCGCCGCCGCCAGCTCCAGCGCCGCCTGCTCGGTCGCCGCCGCCGGCGCCACGCGGTTGACGAGGCCGAGCCGCAGCGCCTCGTCGGCGCCGATCGTGCGCGAGGAGAAGAGCAGGTACTTGGCGGCCGCCAGGCCGCAGAGGGTGACGAGGCGGGCCGGCCCGACCGGGATCCCCAGCGCCGCCCCGGGGAAGCGCATGCGCAGGTTGGAGCCGCCGACCCGCATGTCGCAGCCGACCGCGATCTCCGCCCCACCCCCCACCACGTCGCCGTGGCAGACGGCGATCGTCGGCTTGGGGAAGCCGACGATCGCGTCGTAGAGGTCGGCGAAGAGCTGCATGCGGCGGACCTTCCCCTCGTCGTCGAGCTGCTCCTTGACGTCGGCGCCGGCCGAGAGGCCCATCTGGTCGGTCGAGCTGAAGACGAGCACGCGGACCGCCTCGTCGCCGCGGGCGACGGCGAGGTGCTCGAGCATCTCGACCAGCATCTGGGTATCGATCGCGTTGCGCGCCTCGGGGCGCTGCAGGCGCAGCATGGCGACGCCCTGATCGTCGACTTCGTAGCTCGTCCTGATCTGCTCGCCGCTCTCACTCATCGGCGCGGGAACCTAGCTGCTCGACGACGCGCTCCGCCTCGTCGGCGGCGCGGGCGATCAGCGCCGCGACCTCCTCGCGCGGCTCGCGGAAGCGCGAGAGGACGTAGGAGGCGACGACGTCGGGGTCGGTCGAGTCGGGCCTCCCCACCCCGATCCGCACCCGCCAGAAGCCCTCGCCGCCGAAGCCGCGCCGCAGGCTCTTGAGGCCGTTGTGGCCGGCGAGGCCCCCGCCGAGCCGCGAGCGCACCTCGCCGAAGGGCAGGTCGATCTCGTCGTGGAGGACGACGACCCGCTCCAGCGGCGTCCTCAGCGAGCCGCGCGCCGGCCCGGCCGAGGCGCCCGAGTCGTTCATGAAGGTCTGCGGCTGGAGCAGCGCGACGCGCGGGCCGCCCGGCCCGGCCCGGCCCTCCGAGTAGATGCCGCCGAAGCGCCGCTTGGCGCGCGGCAGGTCCCAGCGGCGCGCCAGCTCCGCGGCGACCTCGAAGCCGACGTTGTGGCGGGTCGCGGCGTAGCGGTCGCCCGGGTTGCCGAGCCCGACGACGAGGATGCGGTCCCCCCCCTCGGCCTGGCGCTCGCCGCGGCCGGCGCGGCGGCTAAAGATCGACAGGGGCTACTCCCCGCCGGACTCGCCCGACTCGCCGCCCTCGGCCTCGCCGCCCTCTTCGGCGGCCGGGGCCTCGCCCTCCTCGCCGACCAGCTCGGCCTCCTCCTCGACGGAGGGCTCGGGCTCCACTTCGACGCGCGGCGGCGAGAGGGTGGCGATCGTCACCTCGTCCGGCTCCTCGGCGACGAGCTTGACGCCCTGCGGCACGGGGACGGCGGAAAGCGACAGCGTGTCGTTGATCTCCATCGCGGAGACGTCGAGGACGAGCCGCTCGGGGATTTCGGTGGGCAGCGCTTCGACGGTCGTCTCGCGGGTCACGTGCTCGAGCACGCCGCCCGCCTTGACGCCGGGCGCGACGTCGGCCCCCTCCAGCTCGATCGCCACTTCGGCCTGGATCGCCTCGTCGAGCCGCACCTCCTGCAGGTCGATGTGCTCGAGGTCGCCGCGCAGCGGGTGGTGCTGCTGCTCCTTGACGACCACCGGCACCTTCTTCGATCCCTCGACCTCGAGGTCGAAGAGGGCGTGGCCGGCAGCCAGCACCGTGCGCACCTCGCGCTCGGCGACCTGGAAGGGGCGCGCCTCATCGCCGCCGCTGTAGACGACGCCCGGCACGAGGCCGGCGCGGCGCAGGCGGCGGGCGCTCCGCGAGCCGAACTCGGAGCGCGGGGCGGCCTTGAGGGTGTCGCGTGCAGCTGCCATCGGACGGGAGAGGATAGAGAAAGCGGGCCTGTGGCACCCTTGGGACCGGGATGGCAGGCAGCTCGAAAGACTCGAAGATCCCCAAGGGGCGGGTGCGGCGCTCGGCCAAGCTCGGCTCGGTGGTCGGCGTGCAGGGCGCCCGCTACGCAGGCACCAAGGCGGCCAACGTCGCCCGCTCCGAGGAGGGCGGCCGGGCGAAGCTCGAGCAGCGCCACCTGGAGACGGCGATGAAGATGGTCGGCGCGCTGGGCCAGATGAAGGGCGCGGCGATGAAGGTCGGCCAGTTCGCCTCCTTCATCGACACCGAGTTCATCCCCGAGGAGTACCGCGAGATCTACCAGGAGCAGCTGGCGAAGCTGCGCACGAGCGCGCCGCCGATGCCCTGGCGCAAGGTCGAGAAGGTGCTCGCCGAGGAGTACGACGGGGAACCGGTCGCGGAGCTCTTCGCCGAGATCGAGCAGGAGGCCTTCGCCGCCGCCTCGATCGGCCAGGTGCACCGCGCCGAGCTGCTCGACGGGCGGCGCGTCGCGGTCAAGATCCAGTACCCGGGGATCGCCGAGGCGGTCGACGCCGACCTGCGCAACGCGGGGACGCTGGTGCGGCTGGCGCGCGCCCTCGCCCCGGGCCTCGACGCGAAGGCGATCGCCCACGAGCTGCGGGAGCGGGTGATGGAGGAGCTCGACTACGAGTACGAGGCGCAGAACCAGCGCAGCTTCGCGCGCGCCTACAGCGGTCACCCGTTCATCTACGTGCCGGAAGTGGTGACGCGGCTCTCGCGGCGGCGGGTGCTGGTCACCGAGCTGGTCGAGGGTCTCGGGTTCGAGGAGATAAAGGAGCTGCCGCACGAGGAGCGCAGCCGCTTCGGCGAGATCGTCTTTCGCGGCAGCTTCGGCTCGATCTACCACCTGCGGCACTTCAACGCCGACCCCCATCCCGGCAACTACCTGCTGATGGAGGACGGCCGCGTCGCCTTCCTCGACTTCGGGATGACCAAGAAGCTCGACGCCGAGCAGATCGTGCTCGAGCAGCGCGCCTTCGACGCCGCCTGCCGCGACGACCCCGAGGCCTTCCGCGAGGCGCTGCACGAGCTCGGCTTCGTCAAGAGCCCCTCCAAGCTCGACGCCGAGCGGCTGCTCGAGCACATGCGGGCGGTCGGCGGCTGGTACGTCGAGGACCGCGAGATCGAGATCACGCCGCGGCGGGTGATGAAGATCATCGAGTCGACCAACGACCCCCGCTCGGAGTACTACGACCTGATGCGCCGCGAGTCGATCCCCGCCGACGAGCTGATGGGGCGGCGGATGGAGATCGGCGTCGTCGCCGTGCTCGGCCAGCTGCGCGCCAAGCGCAACTGGCACCGCATCGCCCGCGAGTGGGTCTACGCCGACCCGCCCTCGACCGAGCTGGGCGAGCAGGAGTGGGACTACTTCGAGAGCCGGGGCATCTCGCAGACGCCGGGGCTGGCTACCTGACGGGAAGCGGCAGCTCGGCGAAGAGGCGCGGGTCGTTGGAGCAGAGGCCGGTGACGCCGGCCTCGACGAGGCGGTTCATGTGGTGCAGCTCGTCGACGGTCCAGGCGATCAGGTCGATGCCGGCCCCCTTGGTGACCCGGGCGAGGCGGCTGCTGACGATCGGGTGGTAGACCCACATCGAGCTGACGCCCAGCTCGGGCAGCGCCCGCGCCGCGATCGCCGGCAGGCGGCGGCGCATCGCAACGAGCGCCGCCAGCATCGGAGCGCGCGCCCAACGCTTCGAGGTCCAGTCCTTCGTCACCTTGGGATAGGTCCAGCCGCGGCGCAGCCCCGGCTCCAGCTCGCGCAGCCGCGCCAGGCTCGACAGCTCCATCGTCGAGACCATCGCCCGCTCGACCAGCTCCCGCTCGCGCAGCGCCGCGACGATCTCCTCCTCCCGCCCCGGCAGCTTGATGTCGAGGTCGAGCTCGACCAGATCGAGCGGCGCCTCCAGAAACGCGTCCAGCCCCTCTTCGAGGGTCAGCGGGGTGCGGCGTTCGGCGTCGTGCCAGTCGTGGGCGATGACCAGCGGCGAGCGCTCGGCGGCCGGCAGCCGCGGATGCCCGTCGAGCGTCCACAGCACGTCGAACTCGATCACCTCGACGCCGACCTCGACCGCGGCTTCGAAGCTGGCGACCGTGTTGCCGGGGTGGATCAGGTCCGCGCCCTTGTGGCCGACTCGAATCACCCTTCGATTGTGACGGGCGGCCGCGGCCGGCTCAGAAGAGTTGATTCTCTCCCGCAAATATTTCCGACACCGAGTCGTCGACGAAGATGCGGCGGATCGAGTCGGCGAAGGTGCCGGCGGTCGAGAGCACGGTGATGTTGTCGGGAGCGCCGGGGCGCAGCGGCAGCGTGTCGGTGACGACGATCCGCTCGATCCCCGAGCTCTCGTAGGCGAGCCGTTCGTAGGCGGGGCCGGAGAAGACGCCGTGCGTGGCGCAGGCGATCACCCGCGCCGCGCCCTCGTCGAGCACGGTGCGCGCCGCGGCGCAGAGGGTGCCGGCGGTGTCGATCATGTCGTCGACCAGGACCGCGGTCTTGCCCTTCACGTCGCCGACCACGTAGCCGATCTCGGCCACCTGCTGGGCGGGGCGCTCCTTCTCCATCACCGCCCAGTGCGTGCCGAGCCGGCGGGCGAAGTTGCGCGCCGTCTTGACCCGGCCGGCGTCGGGGGAGACGATCACCAGCTCCTCGCGCAGCTCCTGGTCGGCGAACCACTGGGTCAGCATCGGCATCGCCGTCATGTGGTCGACCGGGACGTGGAAGAAGCCCTGCACCTGGCCGGCGTGCAGGTCCATGGTGAGGACGCGGTCGACGCCGACCCCCTCCAGGCACTTGGCGACGATGCGGGCGGAGATCGGCTCGCGCGGCGCCGACTTCTTGTCCTGGCGCGCGTAGCCGTACCAGGGCATGACGGCGATGATCCGGTGCGCGGAGGCGCCCTGCGCAGCGTCGGCCATCGTCAGCAGCTCGATCAGCGCGTCGTTCGGGGTCATCCCGGTCTGCTCGCTGGCGCAGGTCGACTGGACGAGGAAGACGTCGGCGCCGCGGATCGACTCCTCGTAGCGGCAGTAGACCTCGCCGTTGGCGAACGTCTTCAAGGTCACCTGGCCGAGGTCGAGGTCGAGCTTGTCGGCGACCTTGGAGGCGAGCTCGATCGAGCTGCGGCCACCGAAGACCATGAGGCGCTTCGAGTAGTCGTGCGGGATGGCGGTGGGGGCCGCCTGGGGCCGCTGCTCAACCGTGCTCATCTACCCCTCGCCCTCCTCTCGCGTCTCGGCGGCTTTGCGCTCCGAGTATCCCTCGATGTTCCGCTGATCGTTCTCGCTCACCGCAAGCGCTCCGTCCGGCACGTCGTGCTTGACGACGGCGCCGGCGCCAGTGTAGGCGGCGTCGCCGACTTGTACCGGCGCGATCAGCATCGTGTCAACGCCGATCCGCACACCGTCCCCGATCACCGTCCGGTGCTTGCGGAATCCATCGTAGTTCGCGGTGATCGTGCCGGCGCCGAGGTTGCTGCCGGCGCCGATCTCGGCGTCGCCGACGTAGGAGAGGTGCGGGACCTTGGACCCCTCTCCGATCCGCGAGTTCTTGACCTCGACGAAGGTTCCGGCCTTGGCGCCGCGCTCCAGGACGGCGCCGGGGCGCAGGTAGGCGAAGGGGCCGACGTGGCAGCCGTCGCGCACCTCGCACTCGACCAGGTAGGAGTGAGGCACGGCGACGTTCTCGCCGAGGCGGGCGGCGATCAGGGTGGT
>DASTHF010000121.1:0-2959 GCA_035605615.1 Solirubrobacterales bacterium | reverse complement strand
GCTATCGGGGGGGGGGGGGGGGGGGGCATCGCGCCGCTGGCCCTGCTGCGCCGCCGCTTCGGCGCCCGCGGCGTCCCCACCCGCGTCCTGCTCGGCTTCCGCGACGAGGCCCACTCGGGAGGGCTCGACGACCTCTTCAACTGCTGCGAGGTCGGCCTCGCCAGCGATGACGGCCACGTCGGCCATCGCGGCTACGTCACCGACCTGCTCGCCGCGATGCTGGAAGGGGACGATGCGTCCAGCGCAGCCGTTTATGCCTGTGGCCCGCCGGCGATGCTGGATGCCGTCGCGGCTCTCTGCGCCGCCCGTGGGGTCGCCTGCGAGCTCGCGATGGAGTCCCCGATGGCCTGCGGCTACGGCGCCTGCTTCGGCTGCGCCGTTCCTTCACCGGAAGGCGGGTACCGACGCCTTTGCGTAGACGGTCCCGTCATCCGGTCTCTGCCGGGGGGTGGCGCCATAGGGGGAACCGCCCCCGAGGAGGCTTCAGCCACCGCAGGAGGCGGTGGGTCTCCTGCGGCGACAGGACCCGCCGGCCCAGAAGCCATCGAGTTCTGCGGCATCTCCCTCGCCCATCCCGTCATCAACGCCTCGGGAACGTTCGACGCGATCGCGGCGAGGCGGGTCTATGGGGATGAGCTGCTGAGGGACTTTCCATTTGCGGCCTTCGTCTCCAAGACGATCACCCTGGAGCCCCGGGCGGGGAATGAGCCGCAGCGGATCTGGGAGACGCCGGCCGGGATGATCAACTCGATCGGCCTGCCGAACAAGGGCCTGGAGCGATTCCTGGCCGAGGATTTGCCGCGGCTGGCCGAGCTGCCTGTGCCGCTGATCGTCTCCGTCATGGGGACCAGCGGCGAGGAGTTCGCGCGGCTGGTGAAAGGCGTCGCCGCGCGGGACGAGGTGGCGGCGATCGAGCTGAACGTCTCCTGCCCCAACGTCCACTCCGGCCTGATCGTCGGCGAGCAGCCGGAGGAGACCGCGGCGCTGCTGGGGGCGCTGCGGCCGCTCACCGGGAAGCCGCTGATCGTCAAGCTGACGCCGAACGTGGCCGATCCGGCCGCCATCGCGGTCGCCGCGGAGCAGGGCGGCGCCGACGCCGTCTCCCTGATCAACACGCTGAAGGCGAGTGCGATCGATCCGGCGACCGGGCGGCCGGGGATCGCGGCCGGCCACGGCGGTCTCTCCGGCCCGGCGGTGCGTCCGATCGCGCTGGCGCAGCTGCGGGCCGTCGCGGCGGCGGTCGGCGTGCCGATCGTCGGCATGGGAGGGGTGTGCAGCGGCGCCGACGCCTACGAGATGATCAGCGCCGGATCTGCGCTCGTCGCGGTCGGCACGGAGAATTTCCGCGACCCTCGCGCTGGCCATCGCATTTCCTCAGAGCTTCTGGAGCGTTTTCCGCCGCAAGCCTGATCTAAACCTCGACTCGAGGTAGAGGCGAATTTCGGGCAAAAGGGGTGAAAACGTCTTGCGCGCCCATGACCCGCGGCTATACTCGCCGCCCACATGGCCCCGCCCGTGAAGACCTCCGCCGCCGCCCCCGAGAGGTCGCTGGATCAGAGGATGGACGCGTTGAGGCGGGCCAACGACATCCGCAGCGCCCGCGCCAAGCTCAAGAAGGACCTGAAAGCGGGCAAGGCCAACATCCACGCGCTGCTGCTCGACCCGCCCGACTACGTGCTCACCGCGAAGGTCTTCGACATGCTGCTCGCGGTCCCCAAGTACGGCCGGGTCAAGACCAACCGCATCCTCAACGGGTGCCGGATCTCGCCCTCGAAGACGATCGGCGGGCTTTCCGAGCGCCAGCGCGCTGAGCTGGTCTCCCAGCTCCGCCGCTAACGGCCGCGCTGCAAACCTGCGCATCTTGCCGTCCTCAGTCACTCGCGTGCAAAGCACGCCATGCTCCCTGCGTCCGGACAATCTGCTTGGTTTTCACTGGCCATCCATGTCCAAGGTCTTCGTCATAACAGGCCCGTCCGGGGTCGGCAAGGGGACGCTGATATCGAGGCTGCTCGAGCGCGTGCCAAACCTCGAGCTCTCGGTTTCGGCGACGACGCGGAAGCCGCGCGAGGGGGAGGTCGACGGGCGCGACTACCACTTCCTCAGCCCCGATGAGTTCGACCGGCGGATTGCGGCGGACGACTTTCTCGAGTTCGCCACCTACAGCGGCAACCGCTACGGGACGCTTCGCTCCGAGGTGCGGCGGCGGCTCGACGCGGGCCACTCGGTCGTGCTCGAGATCGAGGTGCAGGGGGCGCGTCAGGTGCGCGCCGCGATGCGCGAGTCGGTGCAGGTCTTCATCGCGCCGCCGGACCCCGCCGTGCTGCGCGAGCGGCTCGAATCGCGGGGCACCGACGGCGCCGAGGCGATCGACGCCAGGCTCGAGGTCGCCAAGCAGGAGCTGGCCGCCCAGAACGAGTTCGCGCACCGCGTCGTCAACGCCGAAGTCGAGCGGGCCGCGGCCGATCTGGAGGGGATCGTGCGCGCCGAGCTCGGCTTGCCTCTAGACTCTTCGGCGCGATGATCAAACCAAGGGTCGACAAGCTTCTCGAGCACGCCGATTCGCACTACGCGGCGGTAGTCGTCGCGGCGAAGCGGGCGCGCCAGATCAGCAGCTACTTCCACAACCTCGGCGAGGGCGGCTTCGGGGAGTACTCGCCGCCGATGGTCGAGGTGCACGGCGAGCGGAACTACCTCTCGATGGCGCTCGAGGAGCTTGCCGAGGGCAAGCTCAAATACGAGTATCGGGCCTGAGCGCACCGCGGCGCCGGCCGTGAGGAGGAACCGATGGCGAGAATCCTGCTCGGCGTAAGCGGCGGGATCGCCGCCTACAAGTCGCTGGAGCTGGCGCGCCTCGCCACGCTGGCCGGACACGGCGTGCGCGTCGTGATGACCGAGGCCGCCACGCGCTTCGTCGGCCCCGCCTCCTTCGAAGGAATCGTCGGCGCGCCGGTGCTGACCT
>DASTHF010000029.1:0-13035 GCA_035605615.1 Solirubrobacterales bacterium | reverse complement strand
GGTGCCGCTCGGGGGAGGCGATGCGGGCGGAAGCCTCGCCGGGCGGAGCTTCCACGTAGTGCGGCCCGGGGAGTCGCTGTGGTCGATCGCCCGGGCCATGCTTCCCGCGGGCGCCTCGAACGCCGCGATCGCCCGCGAGGTGAGGAAGCTGTGGCGGCTCAACGCCGCCCGCATCGGGACCGGCGATCCGAGCCTGCTGATGGTGGGGACGAGGCTCAGGTTGCGCTGAGCGACCCCGCAGACCCGCCCCGCCGGGCCGCGCTGAGCCGACCCTCGACGCCCCGCCGGCCGAAGGCCCCTGCGCTTCGGCCCGTGTCCACTTTCGCCGCCGCTCCCTCTATAGGTGAGAGACGATGAGCGAGCTCACCGACAGACGGCAAGACGGCGAGGCGCCGCTGCGCGACGAACCGGCGCGCTCGCCGCTCGCCGAGGAGGCGGTCGAGTCGGTCGCGGCCTGGCTGGCGGCGATCGCCGAGCCGACCCGCATTCGCCTGATGGAGATCCTGAACGGCGGTACAGCCAGCGTGGCGGGCCTCGCGGCGCAGCTCGGGACCTCGCACCAGAACGCCTCCAGGCACCTCGGCGTCTTGCGCCAGGCGGGAATCGTCGCCCGGCGCAAGGCAGGCAACCGGGTCCACTACGAGCTCGCCGACTTCTCGGGCTGGTGGGTCGTCGAGCAGGCCGCCTCGAACCTGACCGCCCAGCCCTGACCCTCGCGGGTCCGCAACTGCGCAATTGCGCAATTGCGCAGTTGCGACCACTTTCGCCCCGGATCCCTCTCTAGTCGTGAGGGCGGCTATCCGGCCGCTCCCAATCGACACAAGGAGGTGGTCTTACAAGTGAAACCAGGAGTCAGCTCCGAAGCGGGGAAGCGGGCGAGCGAGCGCCGCAGCCTCGGCGCGGCGCTGCGGGCAGTGGGCCGCACGGCGCTGTGGGCGGCGGTCGCGCTGCTGCTCGTGCGGGGCACCGCAACGGTCCTCACGGGACCCCGGCAAGCTGGTGAAGCGAGCGGCGCCCAGGGCGTCCTCGCAGACCCGGCAGCGGGCTCCCTTGCGGTGCGCTTCGCGCGCGCCTACCTGGAGGGCTCCTCGCGGGAGCTGGCTCCGCTGCTCGCACCGGGCGCCAAGGCCCCGGCCGCAGCCGTGGCGGCCGGGGCCGGCGGCCAGATCGAAGGGGCCTGGGTCGTGGGCGCCCGCGAGCTCGGCCCCGGGCAGGCGATCGTCACGGTCGCCTGCCAGCTCCAAGGCGGCCGCACCCTGTATGTCGCCGTCCCGATCGTCCGCGAAGGCGCGGGCGAGGTGGCGGCGTCGGGCGCGCCTGCGGTGGTCGCCGGGCCGGCCGGGGTCAGGGCTGCGGTTGCGCAGCCCCGGCCGCTCGCCGGTCCCGGCGCCGCCGAAATCGCCACGCTCGCCCGGCGCTTCCTGGCCGCCTACCTCTCGGCCGAAAGCCCAGGCGATTTCTCCTACCTGGTGGCGCCCGGCGCCAGCGTCACGCCGCCCGGCGGCGGCCTTGAGCTGCTCGGCGTCGAAGGCGTCGGGCAGAGCGAAGAAGGCGAAGGCCCCACCCGCACCGTGATCGCCTCCGCGCGGGTGCGCGATCCGGCAAGCGGCGCCACTTACCGGCTCGCCTACCGCCTCGAAGTGGTGCGGCAGGGGCGCTGGTACGTGCAGGGGATCGAGGGGGCGCTCTCGTGAGCCGGCGCGTCGCGGTCACGGTGACCCTTCTCCTGGTCACGACGCTGGCCCTCTGGCTCGTGCCGCAGGCCCTCGCCGCCTCGGGCAACGACATCGGCCACAACATCGGCTCGACGCTCCGCCACTACGCGGGCGAGGTCTACGGCGGCGTGATCGCGATCGTCTCCCTCGTCTTCCTGCTGAACCGCCGCTTCCACGACCTGGCGGTCTTCTTCTTCGCCGCGGTGGTGGTCGGCTGGCTCGTCTTCAGCCCCGACCAGGTGGCGAACGCCGCGCGGGCGATCGGAGAACGGATCCTGCCGTGAGTCAGGGCTACGAGCCGATTCGCTCCTACCAGCGCATCTTCCGCCCCGAGCGGCGGATCTACGCGATCGAGGGGCGGCCGCTGCCGGTCCCCGGCGGGGTGCCGCTGCGCTGGGCGGCCTGGGCGGCCGGCGCCCTCGTGGCGGTGATCGCGCTCGGGTCGGGCTCGGGTGCGGTCGAGCTCCTCCTCACGGCGATCGCCGCGGCCTTCGGCTTTCGGGCCGGAGGGAGGGTCGGTGCCGCCCTCGCCGCGGCCGGCGCGCTCGGGGCGGCCTGGCTCCTCGGCTTGGCGCTCGGCCTGCTCGACTGGCCGCTGCGGTTGATCGTGATCCCGGCCGCCGTCGCGACCCTCGCCACCCAGGCGACCCCCGACGGGCGGCGCGCCGATCGCTTCGCGCTCTCCTGGCTCTCGCTGCGGTTGGCGCCGCGGCGCCGCTCGCTGGGCAGGCCGCTGGCCGCGGCCGGGCGGCCCCATCGCCTCGGCGGCGAGCTCTGGGTGGCGCCCGACGAGCGCTCGCCGCAGCTGCGCCGCTCGAGGGTGCGCGGTCCGGCCCTCGTCTTCTTCTCGGCGCCGGTATCGGTGCGCCGCAGCGGCCTGCGCGGGCGGCGAGTGCTGGCGAGGCCCGCCGGGCGCCACCCCTCTCGGCGCCAGGCGGTGCGGCGGCTCAGGCTCGGCGAGCGCGAGGCGCTTGAGGTGCGCCCGTGAAGTTCCCCGTGCGCTACGCCCGGCGCAACATCCTGATCGGACCGACCGGGGAGGCGGCAGCCCTCTACCGCGCCGACACCGTCTCCTACCCGTTCCTCTCCGGCGAGCAGAAGTGGGCGCTGCTCGGTCGCCTGGAGCGCTTCGCCCAGTTGGTAGGAGCCGACTTCGCGCTCTGGCGCGTCTGCCGCGCCTACCCGGCCGAGCACTACCCCGACGAGCTGGCCGACCTCCTCGACGAGCGCCACGGCGAGGAGAAGGCCTGGCGCCGCTACACCGAAGGCCACGCAGAGCGCCTTACTCGTCTCGGCTCCCACGTACCCGAGGTGTATGTGGCGGTCTCGCTCGCCGAGGCAGACAAGGGGCCGAGCGCGCTTCGCTCCTTCGGGCGGGCGCGGCGTCGGATGGAGGAGCTGGCCGGGGTGCGGGGGCCGCGACCGATCTCGAGGGACGAGCTGGAGGCGCTGGCTGCGGCCGAGCAGCGCACCCTCGAGCGCATGGGGGGTGTGGTCGCCCTCGAGCGCGCCTCGACTGCGGAGCTTCAGTGGCTGCTTCGTCGCGCCGCCTGCCGTGGCGTCGCCGAGCCCGAACTCGATCGCAACTGGCGCCCCGACGCGCTCGTCGTCGTGGCACCGGATGGCTCTGCCGCCTATGAGCCGCTCGAATCCGACCTCTGGCGCCTCGCCAACGCCCCGGCCACCGAGGACCCCCGCCAGCCGCCCTCGCTGATGGTCGAGGCTGAGGAGGGAACCTCCCACCAGGCCCTCCTCTGCTGTGGCTCGCTTGCCGAAGAGTCCGAGTTCCCCGGCGCCGCCGAGCTTCTCTTCACGCCACTGGAAGGCGCGGGCTTCGCAATTGACGCCGTGCTCTACGCGCAGTGGGTCGGCAACCGCGAGGCGCTCGGCCAGGTGCGCAAGCGGATCCTCGACGCAGAGCACGCCTACCGCGAGCAGCTAGCAGGCTCGGCGTCCGGGCCGGGCCTGCTTGCCGAGGAGGATCGCGAGCTGGCGCGCGAGTACGAGGCAGTGCTCTCCTCGACCGCGCACCCGCCGATGCTGCGGGCCTCGGTATCGCTTGCAGTCGGCGCGCCCGACCGAAGGGAGCTGGAGCGCCGGGTCACCGCCGTGCGCGAGCGCTTCGGCGAGGTGGTCCTGCACCGCCCGCGCGGCCTCCAGCACCAGCTCTTCAGTGACCACCTGCCCCAGCCGGGGGGCGGCTCGGTCGCCGACTACCGCCAGCAGATGACGATCGAGCAGTTCGCCGCGATGGTGCCGACCGCCACCGCCGAGGTCGGCTCCCCCCAGGGCATCTACATCGGCTACTCGCCGACCGCCGGTCGCCCGGTGCGCTACGACCCGACCGAGGCGCCGCTCACTGCAAGGCCCTCGGGCGTCCTTTTGGCCGGCACGCTCGGCTCGGGCAAGACCCTCGCCGCCGAGGCGATTGCCTATGCGGCGCAGCGCCGCGGCTCGCTCGTCGTCGACTTCGACCCCAAGCCCGACCACAACCTCGAGGCCGTCCCCGAGCTTGCGGGTGAGGTAGAGGTCCTGGAACTCTCGGGCGACCCGGATCACGCCGGCAAGCTAGATCCGCTCGCGATCGGCCTGCCCGAGCTGCGCGAGGAGCTGGCCTCCTCCTACCTGCTGGAGCTCTTGCGCGACCCGCCGAGCGCCTGGGAGGTGGCGATCGACCGCGCGGTGCGCGATGCGGTCAGGGCCGGCGAGCGGAGCCTGCGTTGCGTGATCGCGCGCCTGCTCCGCAGCGAGGCCGAGGCGGCGCGCGAGGCGGGCGAGGCCCTTGAGGTGCTCTCGGACTTCGGGCTCGCGCGTCTGGGCTTTGCCCCCGTCGAGGCGGCCTTCTGGTGGCGCGCGAGGTCTCGGTGATCACGATCCGCACGCCAGGGCTCACCCTGCCCGACCCCGGCGCCTCGCGGGAGACCTATACGCGATCGGAGCGCGTCTCGGTGGCGACGCTCGCTCTGGTCGCGGCAAAAGCTCTGCGCCTCGTCAGCACGAACCGCCATCGACACAAGATCGTGCTGCTGGACGAGGCGTGGTTTCTACTGGCCTCGACACAGGGCCGGTTGCTGGTCAGCCGCCTGGTGCGCCTGGGGCGGGCGATGAACGCGACCGTGCTGCTGGCGACGCAGCGGCTCGCCGACCTGGGCGATCTCTCCGAGCTGATCGGTACCTACTTCCTCTTCGGCACCGATTCTGTGGCAGAGGCGGAGCGGGGGCTCGGGCTGATCGGCCTCGATCCCTCTGACGCGGTGCTGCGCTCGCGCCTTACCGGCTACCGGCAGGGGCGCTGCCTGATGCGCGACCTGGAGGGGCGGGTCGGCGAGGTGCAGTTCGACCTCGTCTTCCCAGACCTCTTGGCGGCGCTCGACACGACGCCGCGGGAGGCAGGCAAGTGAGGGCGCGCTGGGTGCGCTGGCGGCCGATAGCGGCGGCGGTCGGACTGGCCCTCGTCCTCGTCACGCTCGCCCACCCGCTCGCCGCGGCCTCGGACGTCTGGGCGAACGTCGGCCCTGCCCAGGGGATCGCCGGCCTCGCCGGGCGCTACCCGCTCGGCAACTACGCGCTCGACGAGCACTTCACGGCGATCAGCGCGGGCGTCTTCAGCGGCGTCGACGTCTCCGGCGTGCCGCCGATGATCGCCTACTTCCTGGCCGACGTGCTCTGGCAGCTGACGGCCTTCCTCGCCAACGCGCTGATCTCGCTCTTTTCCTTCGCCTTCTCGCTCGACTTGGTCAACGGCTCCGAAGCCACAGGCGGCGCCGGCGCGCTCGGCCCGGTCGCCGCGGCGATCCACTCGATCTACGCCAACGTCTTCGGCCAGCCATGGCTCGTCGTCGCCGTCGCGGTGGCGGGGCTGTGGGCGATGTGGAAGGGGCTGGTGCAGCGCCGCTATTCGGAGACCGCCGGCTCGCTCGGGCTGTCTTTGATCTACGTCGTTCTCGCCCTCTTCTTCGTCGCCCAGCCCGCCCAGACGATCGGCTCGGCCTCTGCGTGGACGAACGCGATGTCGGGGGCGTTCCTGGGGATCGCCCAGCACGGCAGCCCCTCCGGGACCCAGCAGGCAAAGCAGGCCGGGGCCGACCAGCTCTTCTCGCTTTTGGTCTTCGAGCCCTGGACGGTGCTCGAGTTCGGCGGCACGGAGCACTGCGTCAGGGCCGGCACGGGCTCCGGGGGGACCGAACCCGTCTCGGTGCCGGTGCGCCCGCTCGCCCGTAGCGCCGTGCGCGAAGTCGAACTCGAGCGCCGTCTCGCGGCGGGCGAAGAAGTCTCTTCGGAAGGCAAGGTTTGCATCGACAACGCGAAGAAGTACGCCGCTCACTTCCTGCGCTTCGGCCCTGGCAGCAGCGAACGCAACGCCGAGTACACCGCGCTTCACGAAGGCGACTCCTCGAAGCTTCCCGAAGCCGACCCCGAAAGGCACGGCTACCGGCTCGGGCCGCCCGACAAGCCCGCCGCCGATGCGATGGGGGAGGGCGGGCAGTACCAGCGCCTGCTGGTGGCGCTCGTCGTCTTCGTCGGCGAGCTCGGCGCCTTCTGCCTGCTCGGTGCCCTCTCGGTCGGGGTGATCCTCGCCCAGATCCTCTTGCTCCTGCTCCTGGCCTTCGCGCCGGTGGCGCTGGTTGCCGCCGTCATTCCGGGCCGCGGCCACGACTTCTTCAAGGGCTGGCTCAGCAAGCTCGCCAGCTACCTCCTTCGCAAGGCCGCCTACTCGCTGATCCTCGCGATCCTGCTCGCCGTCTGCGCGGCGATCGCCGCCGCGACCTCGGCGCTCGGCTGGTTCATGTCCTTCGGCCTGCAGGCGCTCTTCCTCTGGGCCGTCTTCCTGCAGCGCCGCACGCTGACGGAGAGCCTGATCGGGATCGCCACCGGCCCCAACGCGCCCGGTCGCGAGGGCGCCCTGCGAGTGCTTGCTCTCTACTACGGGGCGCGGACCGTCAACAGGCCGCTGCGCGGCCTGCGGCGCTCGGCGCGCCGGGCCGTCGGAGGGACGGTCGGCCGGCTGTCTGGCGGCAAGGGTGGCCCGCCGCCAAGCTCCTCTTCGGGGCCAGGGCCCGAAACCGATCCCGACCGCCCGGGTGGTGGTGGGGCGCAGGGCGCGAGCGCGCCGAGGGCGGCGAGAACCCAGCGCAGGGCTTCGTCGGCAGCGAACGCCGCCGAGCGCGCGCCAGCCTCCAAGCGGAGCGAGGCGCCGCCGGCTCCCCGGCCGCGCAAGGGACGGGGCGGGTCCCGGCCGACGCCTCCCCAAGCAGGTCGGGTGGAGGGGGCAGGGAGCGCAGCGCAGCCCGCCGCCCCGCGCCAACACCCAACACCGGGGCGCCCAGAGGCCCCCCGCCGACCCGCCGCGCCCGCGCCGCAACCCGAGCAGGCCGGTCAGGGCGAGAGCCCGCTCGCAGCCGAGCTTCGCGCCGAGCGCGAGCGCCTCTCGGACTCCGCCGCCAAGGCGCGGGATGCGGCTCGCAAGCCAGAGCGGCCCGCGGCTGAGCGTCGCAAGCCCGGACCGCCCGTATCTCCACCCGCCCGCAGGCGGCGGCGCTTCGGCAAACGGGGAGGCAGGCGATGAGCGCCGCCCTGCGCTCGCCCTGGCCCCTCGCCCTGGCCGCTGCGGTGGCAGCGCTCCTCGCCGCCCTGGTGGGGACGCTGATGGCGCTGCTCGGTGCGCAGCTCGCCTGCATGGGCGGGGGAGGATCGGCGGGGCCCGCGCCCTCACGCTCGGCGCTTGGGGAAATCCCCGCCGCCCGCCTTCGCATCTATCAGGCGGCAGGCCGGCGCTTCGACCTGAGCTGGCCCTTCCTCGCCTCGATCGGCACCCAGGAGTGCGGCACCAGTGGAACCTGCGCGGGCGTGAACGCCTCGGGTTGCGCGGGACCGATGCAGATTGCCTACGTGCGGAAGTCGCCTTGCAGCCCGGGCTCGGGGCCGACGCTCTGGGAACGCTTCGCCGTAGACGGCAACGGCGACGGCACCAAGGACGTAAACGAACTCGCCGACGCGATCTTCACCGCGGCGCGCATCCTGCGCCAGAACCTCGGCGCGCCGCCCGCAGGAGGATCCTACGCCGCCTACCGCCAGGCCGCCTGCCGCTACTACGGCGCCTGCGCCGATGCCGTCGCCAACTACGCGGACGAGGTGATGGCGCGGGCGGTGCGCTACGGCTTCGGCAGGCGGAGCGCAGCGGCCGAAGCGCCCCAGCAGGCAGCGGTCCAGGGCCCGGCATGCGAAGGGAGCGCCCTCGGCGGCGCTTCGGGCCAGGCGATCGTGCGGATCGCCGAGCGCCAGCTCGGCCGCGAAGAGCGTCCGCCCGGCTCCAACTGCACCCCCTACGGCCCCTGCGAGGAGTGGTGCTCGCTCTTTCTCGCCTGGGTCTGGGAGCACGCCGGGGTGCCGATGCGGGGCGGCACCGCGCCATATGCCTACTCGGGCTCGATCTACGAATGGGCGAGGGCGCACGGCGGGCGCATCCTGCTCCCCGGCGCAACTCCGGCTCCCGGCGACGCAGTCCTCTTCGGCTGGGGGCCGAGCGCGAGCGAACACGTCGCGATCGTCGAGCGCGTCTTCCCGGGCGGCGAGATCACGACGATCGACGGCAACTACGCGAACCGGGTCGCCCGGGTCGGCCCCTACCCGCCCTCGCTCGACGTCCTGGGCGGCGAGCCGGCGCCGGTCTACGCCTACGCCCAGCCGCCGGGCGTTGGGGCGGCGGAAGGGAGCGTCAATGGTTGAGCGCCTGCGCGCCCTCGCCGAGAGCCCGCTCGATCCCGGCGCCGCCCGGGCGGTGGTCGTCCTCTCCGCGGCGATCTTCGCCGGCCTCGCCGTGCTGGTGGCGCTGGCGGGAAGCGAGCAGGCAAATGCTCCGCGTGCCGAGCAAGCCCCCGCCGCCCGCCCGGCGCCGCCCGCTCCGTTCACCCCTCTGTCGCCGCCGCGAACCGCCTCCCCGGCGAAGCCACGAGCTGCGCGCACCCGCCGTCGCCCGGCGCAGGACCCCCAGGACCGCCGTGGCAGCGCCGCGGCCCGGCGTGCCGCGCGCGAGCTGGCCGACCACCGCGCCCTCCAGCACGTCCCCTACCGCAAAGGCGCCGTGGCGATCGCCCTCGCCGGCGCCGCCGGCCCCAGGGCGATCCTGGCGGTGAGCGCCCCGACGCTCGCCGCCGCGAAGCTGGGCTGGCGCACCTTCCTTCGCCGCTACCGCGACAGCGGCCGGTCTTACCTGCCGCGCTTTCAGGTTCGCAGGGGGCGCCGTGGCTGAGCGGCGCATCCTCGACCTCTTCGCCGGGGCAGGCGGCTGGGAGGAGGGCCTGCGGGGGCTCGGCCACTGGGCGCTGGGGCTCGACAGCGACCGCTGGGCCTGCGCGACCGCCCGCGCGGCCGGCCACGAGCGCCTCGAAGCCGACGTCGCGGCCCTCGACCCCGCCGGCTTCGCCCCGGTCTGGGGGCTGATCGCCTCCCCTCCCTGCCAGGCCTACTCGGCCGCCGGCAGCGGACTCGGCCGGCTCGACAAGCCGTGGGTGATCGCCTGCGCGCGCGAGCTCGCCGCGGGCGAGGACACCCGTGCCGAGCGCCTCGCCTCCTGCCGGGACGAGCGCTCGCTGCTCACGGTCGAGCCGCTGCGCTGGGCGCTTTCGCTGCGGCCGCGCTGGCTGGCGCTCGAGCAGGTGCCGAGCGTGCTCGAGCTGTGGGAGGAGTTTGCCGCCCTGCTCGGCGCCCACGGCTACGACACCGCGCTCGGCCTGCTCTCCGCCGAGCGCTACGGCGTCCCCCAGACCCGCAGGCGCGCCTTCCTCGTCGCCTCCCTCGACGGGGAGGTCGCGCTGCCCGCGCCGACCCGCCGCTCCTTCAGCCCGCGCCGCCACGGCGTGCCCGAGGAGGAGCGCCATCTGCCCCGCTGGGTGAGCATGGCCGAGGCGCTCGGCTGGCGCGAGCCCGCCGTCGTCCGCACAAACAACCAGACCAGCTACGGCCGCCGCCCGCGTGGGCTCTGCCGCTCGCTGGAGCGCCCCGCCCACACCCTCGACAGCGCCTCGGGCTCCTGGACGATCGAGCCGCCCGAGCCCGAGCGCCGCCCAGCGCGGCCCCCCGAGGCCTGCGAGCGCCACGAGCGCCGTCGGGCCGAGCGACGGGGCGAGGAGCCGCCAAGCGGGGCGCCCGGCTGGACGCATCGCCGCCCCGCCACCGCCGTGCTCGGCGACCCGCGCATCCTCGGCCCCGGCCACTGGCCCCGGAACGGAGCCCCCGCCGCCCAGGTGCGCCGCCGGCCGGTGCGGGTCACGGTCGAGCAGGCCGCCGTGCTGCAGGGCTTCCGCCACGACTACCCCTGGCAGGGCTCGCGGACCGAGCGCTTCCGCCAGGTCGGCAACGCGGTCTGCCCGCCGCTCGGTCGCCTCGTCCTCGCCGAGGCGATGCGCCCGACGCTCGAGCTGGAAGGCGAGCGGCGTGGTTGAGGGGCCGATGGCTCGGCGGGCTGGAGCAGCGCCGCCGTCCGCGCATGGGGAGGCAGGCGCCGGCGTGCCTTGCGGCGACGCACTCGACGTCCTGGCGGGCCTGCCCCGCGTGCGGGCCTTCCGGTGGCCCTTCCCCCGCCGCTTCCCCTGGCCCTTCCCGATCAGAAAGCGCACAAGGCGCGCGGTTCGGCATGGCTGCGCCGATCGCGGCGACTCGATCTTGCCGACATCTCCGCGTCCAATCGAGGCGTGCTCGTGAACTCCAAGCCCGATCCCCACGACCCCAAGCTGATGATCGCGATCGTCCTGGTCGGCTGCGCCTATGCGCTCTGGATGACCGTGTCGAGCATCACCCTCGCCTCACTCCTCGCACTCGCCGAGTCGCTCGCGCCCTACGCGCTCGGCGCCCTCGCGATCGCCTCGGCGCTGGCTATGCATCGCTTTCTCGCCACGCGCCGCACGCTTCGCTCGCGCCGCGCCGTCGCGGTCGTGCCCGCCGACGAGTTCGACGCCGAGCCCGACGCGGTGGCGCGCTTCGCCTCCCAGCTCGCCGCCACCGAGCGCGGCGTCGGCGGCTGGGTGGACCGCCGCGCCAGCGCCGTGCGGATCGAGCTTCGAAGCGACGTCGCGGGCCGCCTCGTCTACCTCTTGGAGGTGCCAGAGCGAGCGGGCGAGGCGCTGCGCACCGCGCTTTTGAGCTTCGAGGGCGTCGAGCTGCGCCCGGCCGCAGAGGTGGTCGGCGAGGAGGAGGAGGAGGAGGCGAAGCGCGAGCCGCAGGGCGACGGGGCGCGCGAGAAGCAGGCGCAGGCCAAGCAGAAGCCCAAGGTGCTCCGCACCGAGCTGCGGCTCGCCCGCCCGAGCGTCGAGCCGCTGGCGCGCCTGGCGCTGCGCCCCGACCCCCTGCAGCCCTTCGCCGCCGCGATGGCCTCGCTGCGAGCCTCGAGCGGCGAGCGGGCGAGCGTCTGCATCGACCTCCTGCCGGCAAGCGGCCTGCGCGAGGCCCGCCTGCAGCGCCGCCTGCGCCGCGAGGCGCGCCGCCGCCACGGCGTGCGCTTTGACTGGTCAAGGCTGCTCGGCCCCGAGGAACGGCGCCGCCAACGCCCCGACGCCGAGGAGCAGCACGAGCGCCGCGAAGCGGCGCGGGCGCTCGACGCGAAGCTCCACGACGCCGGCGAGCTCTTCGAGGCGCAGATCCTCTTGCGCTGCGAGGCGCCGGCGAAGGGGCGGGCCAAGGTGGCGATGGCGGCCCTGCTCGCCGCCTTCCGCCCGCTGGGCGCCCGCAATCGCCTCCGCGCCGTCGGCCTCTCGATCTTCAACCTCTCCTTCGCAGGCTCCGACCTGCCGCTGCGGTGGCGCAGCTTCGATCGCCGCTTCGCCAGCGGCTACTTCCGCCCCGCCCGCAAGACGATCCTGACGGCGCGCGAGCTGGCCGGTTTCCTGAAGCCCCCGACGCTCCACTGCGGGGTGCGGCACGTGCTGCGCTCCGGCGCCCTGCTGCCGCCCCCGCCCGAGCTGCCCGACTTCGAGAAGGGAAGCGCCGAGCTGATCCCGCTGGGATGGGTCAGCGCCGAGGCGGGCGAGCGGATCGTCGGCGTCCCCACAGCCGACACCTTCTTCACCTACATCGCCGGACGCAGCCGCTACGGCAAGACCGAGACGGCGATCGCCCAGTTCGCCCACCTGGTCCGCTCCGGGCACGGCGGCCTCTTCCTCGACCCCCACGGCGACGGCCTGGAGCGGATCGAGCCCTACCTCGCCGAGGTCTCCGACGAGGACGTGGTGCGGATCGACCTCGGCCCCGGCAGCTCGCCGGCCGACCAGCCGGGCTGGAACCTCTTCGAGTTCGGTGGCAACGCCACCGAGAGCGAGGCGCGGGTCGAGGCGGTCGTCGACGCCTTCGCCTCGGCGCTTGAGTGGGGCGAGCGCTCCACGCGCGCGATCAACCTCACCACCCAGGCCGCCGCGGCGCTGGCGGCGATCGCGCAACGCCTCGACGCCGAGCTGGCGCCGACGATCTTCCAGATCCCGACGCTCTTGAGCGACGCCGAGTGGCGCCAGGCGGTGCTGCCGTTCCTACCGCGCGCCGACCAGCGCTTCTGGACCGACCGTTTCCCCCTGCTTGCCTCCGAGGCGATCACCCCGGTCACCAACATGGTCGACCGCCTGCGCCGCTCGCCCTCGATCCGGGCGCTGCTCGGCCAGAGCCAGGGCACCTACCGGGTGCGCGAGGCGATGGACAAGGGCAAGATCGTCCTCGCCTGCCCGGGGACCGGCGGCACCCGCGACCGTCTCATCGCCAACCTGCTGCTCTTCGACCTCCTGCACGCGGCGCGCGGCCGATCCGATCTCCCGCCCGCTCGGCGCAAGCCGTTCTGGGTCTTCCTCGACGAGGTGCAGAGCTATGACGGCGCGGCCTCGGGCAACCTCGCCGCGCTCTTGGAGCAGAGCGCCAAGTTCGGGATCAGGGCCGTGCTGCTCAACCAGAACCCCGACGCGCTCAGCGCCAGGACGCTGAACGCGCTCCTGACTAACCGCTCCCACCTGCTCGCCAGCACCGTCAACTCCCACGCCGCCTCGCTTCTCGCCAGGGAGTGGGGCGGCAAGGTCAGCCCCGAGGCGCTGAGCGGGCTGGAGCGCTTCCGCTTCATCGCCCAGGTCACCCACGAGGGCCGCCTCAGCGCGCCCTTCGCGCTGGGCGGGGTCAGGGCCGAGGACGTCCTCGAGAAGCCGGCGGGCGCCGGCGAGCGCGAAGGGCAGCGCCGCGCCGCTTGCACCGGGCGCTCCGCGGAGGAGGTGGCCGCGCATCTCGACGGCCTCGACGACCGCATCCTCGCGGCGGTGGGGGGCGACGGCGGCGGCGAAGAGGACGGCGGCGCTCC
>DASTHF010000236.1:0-5271 GCA_035605615.1 Solirubrobacterales bacterium | reverse complement strand
GGGGTTGCCGCCCTCTAGCCTCCCCCCGGCACCGCGGAGTGATTCTTGCCGCGAAGCGGCACTTTGTTAATCCCGCCAAAGGCGGGATTTAGGCGTAAGGGCGGCAACCCCGACGCCCCCACACGCCCAGCCCTACCGCCGCTTCTTCCGCTTCTTGGGCGGAGGCGGAGGCGGTTTTGCCGCTCGCGCCTCCTCCGGCGTCGGCGCGTCCGGCGTCGGGAGAATCCGCTGCACCGTGTACTGCTGGCCGATCGTCCAGATGTTGGTCGTGATCCAGTAGAGGACGAGCCCGGCCGGCAGCCGGAAGATCAGCGGCACCAGCACGGCCGGCAGCACGAGCATGATCGCGCGCTGGCTCTTGTCGACGCTCATCGGCATCACCAGCATCGAGCCGAGCTGGGTGGCGACGAAGAGGATGACGAGGGCGATCGCGACCGTGCCGCTCGCCTTGTCGGTCAGGTCGGGGATGAAGAACCAGGAGGCGGCGCTGCCGCACGGGTGCGCGGCCTGGCCGCAGATGTCGACGCGCAGGTCGCTGCGCAGCACCGTGTAGAGCGCGATGAAGATCGGTGCCTGGGCGATCAGCGGAATGCAGGAGGAGAACGGGTTGATTTTGTTCTCCTGGTAGAAGCGCATCATCTCCTGCTGCATGCGCTGTTTGTCGTTTTTGTACTTCTCCTGGATCTCTTTCAGCTGCGGCTGAAGCGCCCGCATCCGCGTCAGGCTTTTCAGCGAGCGGAAGGTGAGCGGCACGAGCAGCGCCCGCGTCGCCACGGTGACCGCGATGATCGCCGTCCCCCAGCTGAGCCCGACGTTGTTGTGGAAGAAGGTGAGGACCGCGTCGAGCGCTTCCGCCAGCTGCTTGATGACCGGGATGATCGCGACGATCATGCGCGGCGTTCACCGTGGTAGACGGCGGGGTCGATCGGCCCGACCCGCAGCGTGAAGCGGTCCGGCACCGGGTCGAAACCGCCGTGGCTGAACGGATTGCAGCGCAGCAGCCGCCAGGAGGCGAGCAGCGTGCCTCGCGCCGGCCCGAAGCGTCCGATCGCCTCGACGGCGTAGGCCGAGCAGGTCGGCTCGTAACGGCAGTGGCGCGGAAGTGCGGGGGAGACCCAGCGCCGGTAGGCGGCGATCGCCGCCAGCAGGACCCGTTTCACGTGGAACGACCCTCCGAGCCGGAGAAGGCCGCGAGCGCCTCCTCGATGCTGGCCCGTACGCCCTCGGCCCCTTCGCGCTCGATCAGCTCCGCGATCTCCGGTCGCGCCACCAGCACGAAGTCGTGTCCCTCCGGCAGCCGCTCGGCCAGGCTCCAGAACGCCTCCTTCATAACCCGCTTGACCCGGTTGCGGTCCACCGCGCCTCCGACCTTGCGGCTCGCCGAGACCCCGAGCCGAATGTCGCCGCCGTCCTCCTCACGCCGCGGAAAGCTGTAGAGAACGAGGTAGCGGGTCGCTTGGGAGGAGCCATCGCGGTAGACGCGGTCGAACTCGCCGCTGCGAGAGAGGCGGCGTCGCCTGGCCATTAGGGGGTGAGGCGTTTCCGGCCCTTGCGACGACGGCGCTTGAGGATCGCCCGGCCCGCGCGCGTGCTCATCCTCGCCCGGAACCCGTGAGTCTTGGCGCGCTTCCGCTTCTTCGGCTGGTAGGTCCGCTTCATTCGGCGTCGCAGTATACGGACGGCATCCCGAACGGGCCGCTCGAACGCACTTTCTCTCGCATACCGAGAAGAACTGCGTTCGAGCGGGGTTTGGGGCGGGAGATTCTTTCTTCGGCATTTGCGGGCGAGGCGGATTCGCGCCTCCCGACCGACGCTATGGTCGCCCGGCGGTGCACGACGGCGCGGACGGACAGGGAATCGAGGCGACCTGGGCAGACGTCCAGCGGCGGCTCCGCGGCTCCGTCCCCGACGCCACCTTCCGCCTCTGGCTGGAGCCGCTGCGCGCGGTCGGCGCCCAGGGCGAGGTCCTCTACCTCTCCGCCCCCGCCGGCATCCGCGCCTGGGTCGAGCGCCGCTATTCGCCGCTGATCCGCGAAGCTCTCGCCGGCGCCGGCACGGCGCTGCGCGAGGTCAGCTTTGCCGAGGGCGCCGGCGACCCCGACTCCCCACCCGGCCAAGACGGCGAGCTCAACCCCAGCTACGTCTTCGAGCGCTTCGTGATCGGCGACGGCAACCGGCTCGCCCACGCCGCAGCGCTGGCGGTCGCCGAGGCCCCTTCGGAGGCCTACAACCCTCTCTTCCTGCACGGCCCGCCCGGGCTCGGCAAGACTCACCTGCTCGTCGCGATCGCCAACTACCTGCGGGCTAGCGCGCCAGGCCTCAGCGTCCGCTACACGACCGCCGAGCGCTTCACGAGCGAGTTCGTCGCTGCCCTCCGCTCGAGCGGCGCTGAGGCCTTCAAGAGCCGCCACCGCGACCTCGACGTCCTCCTCGTCGACGACGTCCAGTTCCTCGAGGGCAAGCACCACACCGAAGACGAGTTCTTCCACACCTTCAACGCCCTCCATGAGAGCGGCAGCCAGCTCGTCCTCTCCGCCGACCGCATCCCGCGCGAGCTCTCCAACCTGGAGGCACGCCTGCGCGACCGCTTCGAGTGGGGCCTGACCCTCGCCGTCGAGCCGCCCAACGCGGCGACCCGCTTCACCGTCCTCCGCCGCCTCCTCCATGAGGCCGGCGTCGAGACCGCCGACCACGACGCCCTGCGCGAGCTGGCCGGCCGCATCGACGCCAACGTGCGGCGCCTGCGCGGCGCCCTCACCCGCGTCGTCGCCCACGCCTCGCTCACCGACGAGCCGCTCACCTCGAAGCTGATCGCCGAGCTCGTCCCCCACGAGAAGGCCGCAAGCGACGAGCCGGCCACCACCGAGCAGATCCGGCGGTGCGTCTGCGACACCTTCGGCGTCTCCCCCGAGGAGCTGGCGGGCGCCAGCCGCTCCGCCCGCCCGCTTCGCGCCCGCCAGGTCGCGATGCTCCTCACCCGCGAGCTGACCGATCTCTCGCTGCCCGAGATCGGCCGTCTCTACGGCGGCCGCGACCACTCCACCGTGCTCAACTCCCTGCGCCGCGCCGAGGCCGGCCTGGCCGCCGACCCCGAGCTCTCCGCCAAGGTCGCCGAGATTCGCGGCGCGATCCACAGCTCCCCACACAGCCCCCCAGCCAACGCGGTCTAGCGGCCGACGCCACTGCAAGAATCGACCTTTTCCACAACGACTCCACACGCTTGAAAGCCGCCGTCTGAGCCGGATCAACGGCGCGGTCGCCGCTTTCCACAGCTCCTATCCCAACTAAAGAAAGCATTCGTCAGTTGAAGCTCACGACACAGAGGGATGAACTCGTCGCCAAGCTCGCCGTCGCCTCGCGCGCCGTCTCGACCCGCGCCGCCACCCAGGCGCTATCCGGGATCCTCCTCGAGGCCTCCGACGGCGCCGTCACGCTGCGCGCCACCGACCTCGAGATGGGTCTGCAGACCGACCTCGTCGCGGAGACGAGCGGCGACGGCGCCGTCCTCCTACCTGGCCGCCTCTTCGCCGAGCTGGCCCGCTCGCTCGGCGACCCCACGGTCGAGATCGAGACCCGCGAGGAGGAGCGCGACGTCGAGATCCGCAGCGGCGGCTCCAGGTTCCACCTGCGCGCCCTCCCTGCCGAGGACTTCCCCAAGTTCCCCGAGGAGGAGGGGGAGCCGCTGAAGATTCCCGCCGCCGAGCTGGCGTCGAGCATCGAGCTGGTCGCCCGCGCCGCCTCGCGCGACGACATGCGGCCGGTCCTCACCGGCGTCCTGATGACCGCCGGCGGCGAGGAGATGACGATGGTCGCCACCGACTCCTACCGCCTCGCCGTGAAGCGGACGCCGCTTGCCGGCGGCATCGGCGGCGAGCTGGAGGCCAACGTCCCGGCCCGCGCCCTGCGCGAGCTGAGCCGCATCGTCGCCAACGAGGGCCTGGAGGAGGTCTCGGTCCGCCTGCTCCGCAACCAGGCCGTCTTCCACGCCGGCTCGATCGTCCTCAATACACGGCTGATCGAGGGCCAGTTCCCCAACTTCCGCCAGCTCCTGCCCGAGTCCTACGAGCACGACGTGCGCCTGCCGCGCGGCGAATTCCTCGAGGTGACGCGCCGTGTCAGCCAGCTCGCCCAGCGCAACGCGCCGCTGCGGCTCTCCTTCGCCCCCGGCGAGCTGACCGTCGCCGCCTCCACCCCCGACGTCGGCGACGCCGAAGAGAAGATGCCGGCCGGCTTCGAGGGCGAGCCGCTGGAGATCGGCTTCAACCCCGAGTTCCTCCGCGACGGCATCGAAAGCGTCGAGGGCGACGAGCTGCTGCTCCGCCTCATCTCGCCGCTCCGCCCCGGCCTGCTGCAGCCCGTCGACAACGACGACTTCCGCTACCTGGTGATGCCGATCCGCCTCAACGTCTGAGGGAGCGCCGGTGCTGGTCGCCGTCGTCGAAGCGAGGCCGTTGCGCAGCCTGGCGGAGGCGCGGGTCGAGCTGGAGCCCGGCGTCGTCAGCGTGGTCGGCCCCAATGGCGCCGGCAAGACGAACCTGCTGGAGGCCGTCTACTTCGCGCTCACCGGCCGCTCCTTCCGCACCTCGGACCGTCGTGACCTGATCCCCTTCGGTGCCCCGCTCGCCCGCGCCGAGGCCGTCCTCCGCGACGGCGACGGGACCGAGCACCGGCTGCTCGCCTCGGTCAGCCGGGGCGAAGGGCGCCGCCACCTGCTCGACGGCTCCGCCGCCGACCCCGCCACCCTGGCCCGCTGCCGCCCGCCCGTCGCCGTCTTCTCGCCGGACCGCCTGACTCTGGTCAAGGGAGCGCCGGCGGAGCGCCGCGCCCACCTCGACCGCTTCCTGGCCGCCCGCTGGCCCTCGCGCTCCGAGCTGCGCCTGCGCTTCGGCCAAGCGCTCGCCCAGCGCAACGCCCTGCTGGCGCGCCACGCCCGGGGCGACGGGGGGGACCTGGCGGTCTGGGACGCGGCCCTCGCCACCGCCGCCGCACCGCTGATCGCGGCCCGGGCCGAGGCGGTCGCCAAGCTGGCCGCCCCCTTTGCCGCCGCGGCGGAGGAGCTCGGCCTGGAGGGAGGAGCGACGATCGAGTACGTGCCGCGCGCGCCCGCCGCGGCGGAGGAGATCCGCGCCGGCCTCGCCGAGCGGCGCGAGGCGGACCTGCGGCTGGGCCGCACCTCCTGGGGCCCGCACCTCGACGAGCTGCGGATCGCCGCCGCCGGCAGGCCGCTGCGCCGTTACGGCTCGCAGGGCCAGCAGCGAGCCGCCCTGCTCG
>DASTHF010000226.1:0-2615 GCA_035605615.1 Solirubrobacterales bacterium | reverse complement strand
ATCGAGCGGGGGACCGAGGTCAGCGAGCCATTCCACTTCGTGGAGGGCAGGCAGCTCCCGGGGACAGATCCCGAGCGCAGGGACTACAACACCTTCCTCTCCTTCAGCGACCCGGACGGCAACGGCTGGCTGGTGCAGGAGGTCCGGCGACTCACCAAAAGCTGAGACGCTCAGAAGTGGAGCCAGCCGGACTCGAATCGGGCGAGGCTGTGCCGCGCTAGGTGTAACTCCCATGAGTTACACTGCGACAGCGATGCCTTCCAAGCACCCCCGAATCGCCGTGACCGCGGACCCGGAGCTGGGGGAGGCGCTTGCGCGAGTCCGCGCTGCCACCGGTACCCGCGAGGCAGATGCCACGCTCCTGCGCCGGCTCGCCGTGGAGGGCGCGGAGGTTGAGCTGGAAGCCGGACGCAATCGTCGGGTTGCTGCCGAGGCCCTGTTCGAGGCGATGGACTCCGAGCAGTTCGACCTCGACCTCGAAGCCGTCGATCGCCTCAACACGCCACCTGCGGCCTGATGTCGGCCAAGATCTGGGACGGTAGCGGGCCGATGCTGGCGGATACCTCCGCCTGGATGCAGTCCCGCAGAGATGCCAAGGCACGCGATTTGCTGTTGGGAGCAATCGAGCGCGGCGAGGTCCGCTGGTGCTGGCCCGTGCGCTACGAGCTGATGGTCGACGCGCGAGGGTCCGACGGAATCGCCGCGGTCGAGCGAACCCTGGATGGCCTGCGGGAGGTGCCAGTGGATCGCGCCGTGCAGCGAGCAGTCCTGGCGACGATGCGCGAGCTGGCGGCCGATGGCTCACACGGTGCCCATCGCTTCCCTCTCACCGATCTGACGGTTGCCGCGGCTGCCCAACACGCGGGCATCGGCATCCTGCACTTCGACCAGCACCTCGAACGTCTCGGTCAGCACCTCGACGTCGAGTCGTGCTGGATCACCGATCCTTCGTAGCCCGGATCCTCGCCAGCTCCGGTTCGGGCCCAGAGCTCGCAGGCCTCGCCGAGTATGCGGTGGGCCTTCCACGTGACCTGTTCGCGCCGCTCGGGATCACCCTGGTTATCAGCGGCATCGTCGTCATCCTTCTGGCTGCCGTCACGAACCCCCTGGTAGCAACCGCAGGTCCATTCCTCATCGCCAGCGGCATCGGGTTCGTCGTTGCCAGGGAGTACCGCGACGAGGCGGACATGGAGTACTCCCGGCTAGGGGGCCTAAAATTGAAGTCGCGGAAACGCTCTCCCCCGGCCGGCGGTAAGCGTGCGGCTGTGCAGCCACGCCCACCTCGGGAGCGCGGTGAGCGACGACCATCGAGCTGCCGCTTGACGCAGGCGCTGAGCCGACGCTGGGACGGTGGTAGTTAGGTGCCCTCCCCCAACTTTCTTGCCCAATGCACGGAATAGCTGGGCGGCCAGCAAGCCCTTCTGATTCCTGCAATCCCCGACCCGAGCATGTTGAGGTCGAGGACGACTCTCCCCTTAGAACCCCTTTCAGAATGGCCCTGAGCGAGGATGCCGCCGATGCCTGACGAGCTGCCGATCCTGCTCTTTGCCACGCCGGCCGAGCTCGAGGCCTGGCTGGAGGAGAGCCACGCCGAGTCCCGGGGGCTCTGGCTGCAGATCGCCAAGAAGGGGACCGAGCCGCCGAGCGTCACCTATGCCGAGGCACTGGAGCTGGCGCTCTGCTTCGGCTGGATCGACAGCCAGAAGCGCGGCCTCGACGAGCGCCACTTCCTGCAGCGGTTCACGCCGCGCCGTCCCGGCGGCCGCTGGTCGAAGATCAACCGCGAGAAGGCGGAAGCGCTGCTCGCAGCCGGCGCGATGCGAGCGGCGGGGCTGGCCGAGGTCGAAGCGGCCAAAGCCGATGGTCGCTGGGAGGCCGCCTACGAGGGCCAGCGCGCGGCGGAGGTGCCGGGCGACCTGCGGCGCGAGCTCGACGCCAATCCCGCCGCGGCCGAGTTCTTCGCCGAGCTCGACAGCGCCAACCGCTACGCGATCGTCTACCGCCTCGGCAACGCGAAGAGGCCGGAGACGCGCGAGCGGCGGCTGCGCAAGTTCGTCGCCATGCTCGAGCGCGGCGAGAAGATCCACCCCTGATTCAGGCGCTTGCCCGGGGTAAGTGCCTCGCTAGGGTGAAATGCCGCTTGTAGGCCACAGGGCTACAAGCAAGAGCCGGAAGTCTTCGCCAAACTCGATGGCGAGGCGCTCGCGGTGGCGTAATCCCTGCTCCGCCCGAACGCGGTCCAGAGGTCGTCGACGCTGTAGAGATGGTGGCGGACCAGTTCGTAGAGGCCGTCGCGCTGCTTTTGGTGATCGTTGCCGTGACGGGCACGTGCCCTCCTTTCGGTCAGGCACCGAAGAGCCGTCGCGACGCCCGCCGGAGTACTTCGGCGAGTAGCGTTCTCTGCGCATCGAAGGCGTGTACTTCGGTGCCGGCCCCGGGGCGTTGCCGCGCCGCCGAGGCACTGTTCAGTTTGCTCGCCGACCGTAGCTCCGCTTGCGCCCGAAAGCGAGTCCGAAATCGGCGGGAATCGAGGCTGTCGCGCAAACCGCGCGACAGCTCGCCGGGGGATCAGTGACTTCCGGCCCTGCGCGGGTCGAGGTGGGAAGGAATCCGGC
>DASTHF010000191.1:0-2468 GCA_035605615.1 Solirubrobacterales bacterium | reverse complement strand
TGCGAGACCTCCTGCACTCGGCTCTCGACGTTCGAGCCCGAGGTCATCAGCTGCAGGTAGTCGACGATGATCAGGCCGAGGCTCGGCTCGCGCGACTTCAGGCGGCGCGCCTTCGAGCGGATCTCCATCATCGTGATCGAGCCCTGGTCGTCGACGTAGATCGGCGCCTTCGCGAGCCGGTCGCAGGCGGCCGTGAGCCGGGGCCAGTCGTCGGCGCCGAGCTTGCCCGTGCGCAGGCGCTGGGACTCGACCTTCGCCTCGCTGCACATCAGGCGCTGCGTCACCTCGGCCTTCGACATCTCGAGCGTGAACATCGCGGTCGGCACCTCGGCGCGAACGGCGAGGTTGGCGGCCATGCAGAGGCCAAGGCCGGACTTCCCCATGCTCGGGCGGGCGGCGACGATGATCAGGTTCCCCGGCTGGAAGCCGGAGGTCAGCCGGTCGAGGTCCCGAAAGCCGGAGGGCGTCCCCGTGACGTCCGCGCCGGCCTCGTAGAGAGCGGTGATCCGCTCGAAGCTGTCCTTCAGCAGCTCCTCGATGTGGCTGAACTCGCTCGACACGCGCGCCTGCGAGAGGTCGAAGACGACCTGCTCCGCCCGGTCGACGAGGTCCGTGGTCTCGCCGGGCCGCTCCCAGCCCAGCTGAGCGATCTCGCCGCCCACCCGAATCAGTCCGCGGAGCGTCGCCATCTCGCGCACGATGCGCGCGTAGTGGGCCGCGTTCGCGCTGGCGGGGACGAGCGCGGCGAGCTCGTGGATGCGGACGCGTCCGCCCGCGCCCTCGAGGTCGCCGCGCTCCTCGAGCTCGTCGACCAGCGTGATCGCGTCGACGGGCTCGCCCTTCGCGTACAGCGCGAGGGCGGCGCGGTAGATCACCGCGTGGCTCTCACGGTAGAAATCGCTCGCGTCCAGCACCTCGCTGACCGCCCCGATCGCACCGGGGGAGAGCATCATCGCGCCGAGGACGGACTCCTCGGCTTCGAGATTCTGCGGCGGGACCGGGGCGGCCTGCGATGCCTGGGCGAGCTGGGCCATTCGGCCGTTACCCAAGCACTCTCTGGGCGGCCGTGGAAGGTCTGGACGACGGCGCTTTCGACAGGCCCGCGTGGGTCATGAGAGTGCGGTTTGCAGGCATAAGGGAACACAGGTTCCCAGCACCACCGGACGACACCTGTGGGTGAAAAGGTCGCTCGGAGCGGGAAGTTCTTCCCGAAATCCACAGGCGCCCACAGGCCTGTGGAGAAGCCTGTGCGCTCTTGTTACCGCTCGGGCGTGTCGCCGACGGCGGCGTCGGCGGCGCGGTCGAAAGCGTCCTCGGGGACCTGCTCCCCGGCCGCCTCGGCCGCGGGCTCGGGCTCCTCGGGCTCGGCCTCGTCCTCGGCCACGACGGCGTCGATCTCGGCCTCGGCCTGGGCGTGCTCGGCCTCCGCCTCGGCCTGCGCCGCGGCCTCCGCCTCGGCCTCCGCGGCCGCGATCGCGTCGAGCTCCTCCTGCGGCGGCAGCTCCCCGCCCTCGGGGACGACCGCGAGCCGCAGCGTCGCCGTCATGTCGGCGAACAGCTCGACGGGCACCTGGTAGCGGCCGATGCGCTTGATCGAGTCGGGCAGGTCGAGCTTGCGCCGGTCGATCCGCACCTTCTGGGTCTCCCACACCCGCTCGGCGACGTCGGTTGCCGTGACCGATCCGAACAGCGTCCCGGTCTCGCCGGCCTGCACGTCGAAACGGATCTCGGCGGCCTCCAGCCGCTGCGCGATCTCCTGCGCCTGCTCGAAGCTCTGCGCCTCGTGCCGCGCGCGCTTGTCCTCGAGCTTGCGCAGCTCGGCGACCTTCGCCGGCGTGGCCGTCTCCGCGAGCTTGCGCGGAAGCAGGTAGTTGCGCGCGAAGCCCGGCGCGACGTCGACCACCTCCCCGCGGAGGCCGACCTTCTCGACGTCCTGTCGGAGGATGACTTCCATCAGCCGGTCGAGTAGGGCAGCAGCGCCATCTCGCGGGCCCGCTTCACCGCCAGCGCGACCTGACGCTGGTGGCGGCGGCACGCGCCCGTGATGCGGCGGGAGCGGATCTTGCCCTTCTCCGAGACGTAGCGCCGGAGCTGGTTGGCGTTCTTGTAGTCGACTTCCTCGATCTTCTCGCGGCAGAAGTAGCAGTTGCGCTTGCGGATCGGCCCGCCGGGGGCGGGGCGGCCCTTGCGCTGCTGCCGCCCGTCTCGCTGCTGCGCCATCAGAACGGGATGTCGTCGTCGGCGGCGGAGCCGCCGAAGTCGGCGTTGTCGGCCTGCGCGGCACCGCTCGGGACGAACTGCGGCTGCCCGCCCTCGGCGTCCTGGCGGCCGCCGAGGAACTGGACGCTGTCGGCGATGATCTCGACCGCCTGGCGCTTGGTGCCGTCCTGCGCGTCCCACTCGCGCCACTCGAGGCGGCCGTCGATCGCAACCGGGCGGCCTTTCGCGAGGTACTGGGCGCAATTCTC
>DASTHF010000181.1:0-2040 GCA_035605615.1 Solirubrobacterales bacterium | reverse complement strand
ACAACCTCAGCACGATCCTCCAGGTCGTCACCTTCTTTGTCTTCGGCGCCCTGATCGTCGCCACCGGCTTCGATCACAGCATCCCGCCGCTGGTCGTCTTCGTGGCCTTTGCGCTGCTCGTCGCGCGGCCGGCGGCGGTGCTGCTCTCCTTCCTGCGCACCCGGATGCCGCGGCCACAGCGCCTCTTCGTCGCCTGGTTCGGCCCCAAGGGCGTCGCCTCGATGCTCTTCGCGCTCCTCGTGCTGAAGTCGAAGGTCGAGAACGGCGAGCTGATCTTCGACGTCGCCGCGATCACCGTGATCGCCTCGATCGTCGCCCACGGGCTCACCGACACGCTCGGGGCCCGCTGGATCAGGCGGCGGACCTGAGAATCGATAACCTCCCTTCCTGGTGAGCCGGGAAGCCTGGTCGGCGCCAATTCGTCGACCCAGGAGGTTCCCGTGGATCACCAACAGCAGCCGGCGCGGCTGGCACGCGTTTTCCGCCACCCGCCCAGAGCGCTTCTCTTCTTCGCCTTCGCCTTCGCGGTGATGGCCGACCCGGTTTCCTCGGTCGCCTACGCGATCGAGGCGGCGCTGAGGGCGCTGAACGGCCACCTCTCCCTGCTGCTGCCGGCGATGGGGCTGGTGATCGGCCTGATCGCGCTGGTGACGGTCAATTACTGGCAGCTCGTCCGCAGGTTCCCTCAGGGCGGGGGTTCGCCGGAGGCGACGGGACGGGCGTTCGGCGAGGCCTGGGCCTTCCTTCCGATCGGGGCGCTCGTGGTCGACTTCGCCCTGACGATCGCGATCTCCGTGGCGGCCGCCGGCAGCGCGGTGATCGCCTACGTGCCGGCGCTCGCCGCCGCCCGCATCCCGATTGACCTCGGGCTGGTGCTCGCCGTCGCCGCGCTCACCTGGTACGGGCACGGGGGAAGGCTCGTCTTTGCGCTGATGACGACGCTCTTCCTGATCGCCTCGATCCCCGTGCTGGCGCTCGGCTGGCTTAGCCCGCACGTCTCCTCGGGCCAGGCGCCGCTCACCGGCTCCGCCAGCCCGGCGCTCGTCGCGGTGATCCTCGCCTTCCCCGTCGCGATGGCGCTCGCCACCGGGACCGAGGCGCCCGCCACCTCGATCGCCCAGCTCGGTCAGCTCGGCAACAGCGGCAAGCGCCGCTTCGGCCGCGGCACCCTCGGCCTGACGATCGCGATCGTCGGCGCCCTCACGCTGGGCCTCACAGCCCTCGCGGTCCACCTGCACGTCGGCATCCCTCCCACCGACCAGACCCAGATCTCCGAGCTCGCCAAGGCCGCGACCGGCAGCGGCTCGCTGTTCGCCTTCTTCCAGATCTCCAGCGCCCTGCTCCTGCTTGCCGCCGCGAGCTCCTCCTTCCAGGCCGGCCCCGGCCTGCTCAAGGCATTGGCTCGTCCCGCCCCGGGCTCCGAGCAGGGGCTGCTTCCGCAGTCGCTCGGGAGGACGAACCGGCACCACACGCCCGTCGCGGCGGTGGGCGTCTACGCCGCGATCTCGGCGGCGATCGTCCTGATCGCGAGCGGGCACGAGCAGGAGCTCGTCCTCGTCTACGCGGTGGCCGTCTTCGTCAGCTTCCTGACGGGCCTGCTGGCGATGGCGCGCTTCTCCCGGCGCGAGGGGGCACGGCTGCTGACGGCGCTGAACCTGCTCGGAGCGGTGGGCGTCGCCTTCACCCTCGTCGTCAACCTGGCGCGCGGCTACCCGCTGCTGGCGATTGCCGCGACGGCGCTGGTCGCGGCGCTGCTCTACTGGCGATGGGTGCGTGCCGGGCGCCCGCGCGGGATGGAGGAGATCGAGCGGGTGGCGGAGAGCGAGGAGGAGGTTGCCGAGGCCCCGGCCGGCTAGGCGGAGGCGGCGGCGGCGTCGAGCCGCTCGGCGACCGCGGCGGTCGAGGCGATGTGGCGGTCCATGCCCAGCTCCTTCGGCTCGAAGCCGAGCGCCAGGCCGACCAGCTGCGGCAGGTGGAGGATCGGCAGGTCGAGCTCGCGCCCGACGGCCTTGGCCGCCTCCGGCTGCTGCATGTCGAGGT
>DASTHF010000165.1:0-3026 GCA_035605615.1 Solirubrobacterales bacterium | reverse complement strand
CCACCCCTCCCCCGAAGCCGCTGGCCAACGCGGTCCACGACGCGCTGAGCGCGCCTCCGGCGCAGGGCGTCAGCGCGCGGGTCAAGTTCACCGACCACCTGATCGGCGAATCCATCCTCCAGGGGTCCGATCCTCTTGTCGCGGGCGCCTCGGGCAGGCTCTGGGCATCGGCGGACGGCCGGGCGCGTCTCGAGCTACAGGCCGACGTCTCCTCGGGGAGCGCCGGCGACTTCCAGGCGTCGATAGACGGCAACCGTTTCACGGTCTACGACCCGGGGACGGAAACCGTCTACCGGGGCGAGCTGCCGCAACACCGTAGAGGTCCCCAAGGAAAAGCCGACAACGGTGAACCGCCCTCGCTCACCCGCGTGCAAACCACGCTCGAAGAAGCAGCCGAACGGGTCGCGCTGAGCGGCGCCATCCCCTCCGACGTCGCCGGGCAGCCCACCTACACGGTCCGCGTCTCGCCGAAGTCCGACGGCGGGCTGGTCGGCGGCGCCGAGCTCGCCTGGGACGCCGCCAACGGCGTGCCGTTGAGGGCCGCGATCTACGCACGCGGCGAAAGCTCGCCGGTGCTGGAATTGACGGCGACCGAAGTCGAATTCGGCTCCGTCCCCGATTCCGTCTTCGAAGTGACGCCGCCGCCCGGCGCGAAGGTCGTCGACCTCAACCCGCCCTCCGGCAACGACTCGGAAGGCGGGGGCGAATCGCCTCCCGTGACCGGGCTGGAAGCGGTTCGGAGCCGCGTCTCCTTCCCGCTCAGCGCCCCACCGAGCCTCGCCGGCATGGCGCGCGACGAAGTGCGACTCGTCTCCGGCGGCGGCGACGCCGGTGCCCTCCTCACCTATGGCAAGGGGCTCGGCGGCATCGCGGTGCTCGAGCTGGCCGCCAGGCAGGAAGGCGCCCGCGAAGAAAGCGGCGGGCTGCAGCTGCCCAGCGTCACGATCGGCGGCACTACCAAGGGCCAGGAGCTGGAAACCCCGCTCGGCACGCTGATCCGCTTCCAGCGCGAAGGCGTCGGCTACACGGTGGTGGGCTCCGTCGCGTCGGCCGTCGCCCGGGAAGCCGCGCAGGGCCTCTAGCCGGATGGCCGAGTCGCCGCCGATCGAGGTGCGCGGCCTCGTCAAGCGCTACGGCGAGATCCTCGCCGTCGATCGCGTCGACCTGACCGTCGAGCGGGGCGACGTCTTCGGCTACCTCGGCCCCAACGGGGCGGGCAAGACCACCTCGCTGCGGATGATGCTGGGCCTGATCCGCCCCGACGAGGGCTCGGTGCGGTTGTTCGGCCGCGACCCACAGCTGGGAGTCGCGGCGCTGGAGGGGGTGGCCGGCTTCGTCGAGGCGCCGGCCTTCTACCCCTACCTGAGCGGCCGCGACAACCTGCGGCTCTGCGCAGCCCTGGACGGAGGCGGAGCGGCGGAGCGGATCGACGAGGTGCTCGACATCGTCGAGCTGAGCGGGCGGGCAAAGGATCGCGTCGGCGGCTACTCGCACGGGATGCGCCAGCGGCTGGGGATCGCCGCGGCGCTGCTGCGCCGCCCGCGGCTGCTGCTGCTGGACGAGCCGGCGACCGGCCTCGACCCGGGCGGGATGCGCGACATGCGCGAGCTGATCCGAGACCTCGCCGCGCGGGGGATCACCGTGCTGCTCTCCAGCCACCTCCTGGTCGAGGTGGAAGAGCTCTGCAATCGCGTCGCGATCGTGCGCTCCGGTCGCGTCGTCTACGAGGGATCGCTCGCCGACCTGCGCGACCGGGCCGGGGTCAGCTACCTGCTGCGCACCGCGGACGACGGTCTGGCGCGGCGGGTCTGCGCCGCGCAGGCGGGGATCGAGGAGATTCGCGAGGCGCCGGGCGGGGGTCTGCTATTCAAGGCGGCCGGGGAGCGCGCGGTGGGAGAGCTGTCGCTCGCCCTGGCCGATTCGGGAGCGCCCGTGCTGGAGCTGAGCCCGCGGCAGGCGAGCCTCGAGGACCTCTTCTTCCAGCTCACCGAGGATGGGACGGCGGCCGCCGGGGCGGCCCGCATGGAAGCCGCGGCGCGGGAGCTGGCCTGATGCCGGGGGTGCTGGCCATCTACCGCTGGGAGCTGCGCAAGCTGCGTGCCCAGAAGCGGACCTACCTCGGCCTTGGGGCGGCAGCCGCGGTGCCGATCATCTTCGTCACAGCGCTCGCCATCCGCAATGGGGAACCGCGTGACGTCGCCTTCGGCCGCTACGTGCACGACACCGGCCTGGCAATCCCCCTGGTCCTCCTCCTCTTCGGCTCGGTCTGGCTGTTCCCGCTGATCACGGCATTGGTGGCCGGCGACATCGTCGCCGCCGAGGATCGCGACCGCACCCTGAAGACGATCCTCACGCGCTCGGTGGAGCGCCATCAGGTGTTCGCCGCCAAGGCCCTGACCGCTGTCACCTACGCGATCGCGGCGATCGCCCTGAGCGGCGCGGTCTCCCTCGTCGCCGGGATCGCCGCCTCCGGCTTCAACCCGATCGTCACCCTCTCCGGCACTCGCGTCTCCGCCTCCCACGGCCTCGCCCTGGTCGGCGCCAGCCTCGCCGTCTACCTGCTCCCCATCCTCGCCGTCGCCTGCATCGGGCTGCTCCTCTCGACTGTCTTTCGCAACAGCGCCGCGGCGATCGTCGGCACCCTTATGTTCTCGCTGCTGCTCCAGCTGATCGGCATCCTGCCCGGCCTCGGCGGCCTGCAGCCCTACCTGCTCAGCACCCAGTTCCAGGCCTGGCAGGGCTTCCTCCGCGTGCCAGTCGACTGGGCTCCGATCCTGCGCGCCCTCTGGATCTGCGCTCTCTACGCGGTGCCGGCGCTTCTGGTGGCGAGCATCGTCTTCATGCGTCGCGACGTTTCCGGCGAGTAGCTCGCCGCCCATCCTCCCGCGAGAGAAGGAGATGGCCGGTTAACGATTCTTTAGTCGATAGGCATACCTTTCCCGCTCAGAGCGGTGGACGCGGTCGCGCGAGAGCCAGTCGAGGGAGTCGCGAGCCTTGGGCTCGAGGATGCCTCGCGCGACGAGCGG
>DASTHF010000148.1:0-3088 GCA_035605615.1 Solirubrobacterales bacterium | reverse complement strand
CGGCGCCTTGCGCTGCGCGATGCGCTCGGCGCCTTCTTCTCCTCGCGGGCCCTGGTCTGGGCGGCGGGGATCGCGGCGGTGCTCATCTTCGGCTGGGACCACGCCGCGACTGCGAAATACGACCACGCCCATCTGACCGCGCCCTTCAGCGAAACGCTGCCAAACCTGCTGGTCTCCCCCGCCGCGCGCTGGGACTCCGCCTGGTACCTGAGCATCGCCAGGACCGGCTACGTGCTTCAGCTCCAGACGGTCTTCTTCCCCCTCTATCCGGCGTTGATCGCGCTGAGCGGCGCGCTCGGCGGCGGACACGGCCTCGACATCCTGTTCGGCATCCTCGTCTCGGCCGCCTGCGCGGTGGCGGCGCTGTACCTGCTGCACCGGCTCGTCTCGCTCGAGCTCGGCACCCGCATCGCCCGCAACACCGTCTGGATCTTCGCCTGGCTCCCGGTCGCGTTGGTGCTCTCCGCGGTCTACTCGGAGGCGCTGTTCCTGATGCTGGTCATCGGCTCCTTCTACGCCGCCCGCAGGGGCCGTTGGGGGGTGGCCGGACTGGTCGGCGCCCTGGCGGCGGCCACCCGCAACAACGGGATCGTCATGGTCGTACCGCTCCTCCTCCTCTACCTGTACGGGCCCCGGGCCGATCGCGAACCGGACCGGCCGCCGAGCCGCTTCTTCCCCCGCCACCGGCTGCGCCCCGACATCCTCTGGATCGCGCTGGTGCCGGTCGGCCTGCTCGCCTACATGGTCTATCTCAAGCTCACGATCGGGCACCCGTTCGACCCGTTCAGCCACCAGATCCACTGGGGGCGCCGATTCGTCCCCCTGGGCGGCATCCCACTCGGGGCGTGGAGCGTGGGGAAGGCGGCGGTCGCCGCTCTCGGCCTCGACCCAAAGCTGACCTCACACGTCACGGTCACCGGGCAGATGCGGCACGTGGTCGAGTTCGCCTTCTTCCTCCTGGCCGTGGCCCTGCTGCGCCTCTGCTGGAAGCGGCTGCCGATCGCCTACACGGCGTTCGCCGCGATCGGCCTCGCGCTGGCGGTCTCGGTGCCCACCGACACCGACCCGCTCAAGTCGCTGCCCCGCTTCACCCTGACGATGTTCCCGCTCTGGATCGCGCTGGGCCTCTGGGCGACGGAGCGAAGGCGCGTCCGCCAGGTCATCGCGATCTCGGCGCCGCTGCTCGCCGCGATGACGCTTCTCTTCGTCAGCTGGACCTGGCCTCCGTAGCGAAGCCAGGGCGCCACGGCAGCGGTCCGCCTGCCCAGCGGAACCGCATATACCGAGGTACACGTCTCTTCTCCCTGTAGTAACCCCAGAAGCGCTCCGCTTGGATGGACGGGGCGATCCCTGCCGTCACTGAAGAGACCGCGGCAGGCTAACCGATCGAGCCGATTGACGCAAGCGCCGGGCCGGCCGGTCAGCTAAGGGCCGGTTCGCCGGAGCGCAGCGCGGCGAGCACGCGCTCGGCGACCGACTCGCCGGTCAGCCCGACCTCCTCGCGCAGCAGGGCCGGCTTGCCGTGGCCGACGTAGCGGTCGGGCAGGCCGATCCGCATGACGCGGGCTCGCTCCGCCGGACGGTCGACGAAGGCGTCCTCGAGGTGGCCGAGCACGGCCGAGCCGAAACCGCCCGGCAACGCGTTCTCCTCAATCGTCACGACGAGGTCGTGGCCGAGCGCAAGGCGCTCCAGCAGCTCCTCGTCGAGCGGCTTGGCGAAGCGGGCGTCGGCGACGGTCGGCCGCAGGCCGTGTTCGCCGAGCAGCTCCGCCGCCCGCAGCGCCACCGCGACGCCGTAGCCGTAGCCGAGCAGAGCCACCCGCTCGCCGCTCGCCAGCAGCTCCCCGCTGCCGATCGGGATCTCGCGCGCCTCATCGGGCAGCTCGACCCCCTCCGCCGTGCCGCGCGGGTAGCGCAAGGTGGCCGGCCCGTCGTGGGCAATCGCCGTGCGCAACATGTGGACGAGCATCGCCTCGTCGCGGGGGGCCATCACGACGACGTTGGGGATCGGCAGGAAGTAGGAGACGTCGAAGGCGCCGTGGTGGGTCGGCCCGTCGTCGCCGACCAGCCCGGCACGGTCGAGCGCGAAGGTCACGTCGAGCTTCTGCAGGCAGACGTCGTGGATGATCTGGTCGTAGGCGCGCTGCAGGAAGGTCGAGTAGATCGCGCAGACCGGCTTCGCCCCCTGGAGCGCCAGGCCGGAGGCCAGCAGCACCGCGTTCTGCTCGGCGATGCCGACGTCGTAGTAGCGCTCGGGGACCTCGTCGGCGAGCTTCTGCAGGCCGGTCCCCCCCGCCATCGCCGCGGTGATCCCGACCACGCGCGGGTCGCGGCGCGCCTCGGCGACCATCGCATCGCCGAAGACCTTCGTGTACTGGGGCGGCGCGCCCGCCTCCGGCGGCTTTTCCAGCCGCTCCGGCGCGATCGCGTCGGGGGAGTCGGACTCCTTCACCGGCACCGGCTTGGAGCCGGCCGGCTCGCCGTTGACGATCGAGTTGGGCTTCGCCGCGTGCCACTTCTCCATCCCCTCCAGGCCGCCCTCCTCGGCCGGGGCGAATCCCTTGCCCTTGACGGTGTGGATGTGGACCACGACGGGACGGTCGGCGGCGAAGGACTCGCGCAGGGCGCCGCGCAGGGCGCCCACGTCGTGGCCGTCGATCACCCCCATGTAGGCGAGGTCGAGCTCCTCGAAGAGGAGGCCGGGCGCCCAGTAGGCCTTGATCGCCGCCTTGATCTCCGGTCCCAGCCGTTCGATCCGCCGCCCGAGGCCGAGCGGCAGCTTCGTCAACCGGTCCTCGACGCCCTCGCGGGCGTGGTAGAGGCGGCGGTTGAGCCGCACCCGGTTGAAGTAGCGGGAGAGCGCGCCGACGTTGGGCGAGATCGACATCCCGTTGTCGTTGAGGACGATCACGATCGGCGTCTGCAGGCCGCCGGCCGCGTGCATCGCCTCGTAGGCGACGCCGCCGGTCAGCGCCCCGTCGCCGATCACGGCGACGACTCTGCCGTCCTCGCCGATCCCCTTGCGCATCGCCTCCTTGAGGCCGACCGCGTACCCGATCGACGTCGAGGCATGGCCGGCGCCCATGAT
>DASTHF010000115.1:0-4277 GCA_035605615.1 Solirubrobacterales bacterium | reverse complement strand
CGTGCGCTGGTGCGGGGCCGAGCCGGCGCGCCGTTGCGGGCGGTCGCCCGATTCGCCGCCCGGCCGCTGCCCTCCTGGCTGCTCTTCAACCTGACCTTCCTCGCCTGGCACCTGCCGCCGCTCTACGACGCCGCCCTGCGCTCCGGCCCCGTCCACGCCCTCGAGCACCTCAGCTTCTTCGCCACCGCGCTGCTCTTCTGGACCCGCGCGATCGACTCGCCGCCCTGGCGCTCGCCGCTCGGCGAGGTCGGCCGCGTCGCCTACCTCGCCTCCGCGATGGTGGTCGGCTGGGTGCTGGCGATCGTCCTCGCCCTCGCCGGCTCGCCGCTCTACGCGGCCTACGCCGGCGAGGCGGGCAGGCCGGGCGGGATCTCGGCCCTCACCGACCAGCAACTGGCGGCCGGCGTGATGTGGGTGCCGGGCTCGCTCCCCTTCGCGGTGGCGATCGTCGTCATCGCCTACCGTTGGCTGGAGCCCGAGGGACCGCCGCGGCTCGCGGTCGGCAAGCTGGCGCGCAGCCCCTGAAAGGAGGAACGAGAACGATGGCAACGACCCACCTGATCGGCGCCGCCGGCTGGACCGAATTCGCAGGCTGGTTCTCCACGGTGTTCCCGCTGGCGATCCTGCTCGCCATCCTCGCCTGGTACCTGCTGGCGGTGCGCCGGCACCCGTGAGCGGTCCGGTGGGCGAGGCGGCGAGAGGGGCACGAGGATGAGCCGGGCCACCGCGGTGCTGGCGGTCGCCGCGGCGGCGCTGCTCGGCGTCCTGCTCGGGCTTGCGGTCCATGGCTTGACGACGAAGACGCCTTCCCCCTCCGGGCGCCTCTCCGGCTACCGCGGCCAGGCGATCTGGCCGGCCGGCGCGCGGCGCGCGCCGGACTTCGCCCTGCCGGACCAGAGCGGGCGCCGGACGGAGCTGGCCTCGCTGCGCGGCCGCTCCGTGATCCTCGCCTTCCTGGACTCGCGCTGCCACGAACAGTGCCCGCTCGAGGGACGGGCGCTCGCCGCCGGCCTGCGGCAGGTCCCGCCCGCGGCGCGGCCCGTATTGCTGGTCGTCAGCGTCGACCCCTGGGCGGACACGCCGCGCTCGGCGCGGGCCGCGATGCGCCGTTGGGGCCTGGCCGGCTCGAGCTGGCGCTGGCTGCTCGCCTCGCGGGCCCGGCTCGCCCGCGTCTGGAGGGCCTACCGGATCGAAGTGCGCCGCGCCCGCGGCGACATCCTCCACACCGACGCGATCTACCTGATCGACGGGCGCGGCTTCGAGCGGGCCGGGGTCGTCTACCCCTTCCTGCCGAGCTGGATCGTCGACGACCTGAAGGCGATGGCGGCCGGCGCCGGCTCCTCTTGATCGACCTGCACTGCCACATCCTGCCCGCGCTCGACGACGGGGCGCGCAGCCTCGAGGACAGCGTCGCGATGGCCCGCGTCGCCGCCGCGGACGGGATCGAGGCGATCTGCGCCACGCCCCACATCCGCCACGACCACGACGTTCGCATCCACGAGGTGGCGGGGCGGATCGAGGCGCTCAACGCGCGCCTGCGCGAGGAGGGCGTGCCGGTCGCCGTCCTGCAGGGCGGCGAGGTGGCCGAGACGGCGGTCGAGGATCTGAGCGAGGAGGAGCTGGCGCGGGTGGCGCTCGGCGGCGGGCGCTGGGTGCTGCTCGAGCCGGCGCCGGGACCGCTGGGCGACAGCCTGGCGCGCCGCGTCGAGCACCTCGCCGAACGCGGCCACCGCACCCTGATCGCCCATCCCGAGCGCCACCTCTCCGCCGACATGTTCGATCGCCTCGCCGGCCTGGTCGGCGATGGGGCGCTGGTCCAGGCCACCGCCGACTTCTTCCTGCGCGCCGGCATGGGGGAGGGGATGCGGGCGCTCGCCGAGGCGGGCCTCGTCCACGTGCTGGGCAGCGACGCGCACACCTCGCTGGCCGGCCGTCAGGTGCGCCTCGCCGCCGCCTTCGACACGCTGCGCGCCTCGCCGCGCATCGGGCCGCACGTCGAGTGGATGGCGGAGACCGCGCCGGCCGCGATCGTCGCCGGCGAGGAGCTCGACGTCCCGTTTCCCGTCGACCTCTAGGCCCATACCCCGGGGTGCAACACGCTTTCCACGAAATGCATGGAAAACGTGTTGCGCCTCGGCTCTACAGCGGGCGCAGCTCGACCCGGCGCGCCAGGTCCTCGACCACCGAGCGGTTGGCGCTGCCCAGCCCGTGGCGGAGGAAGTTGGCGGCGCCGGCGGCGGCGGCGGTCCGCAGCGTCTCCTCCCAATCGCAGCCGGCGGCCATGCAGGCGGCGAGCCCGCCCATCATCGCGTCGCCGCAGCCCTCGCGGGCGCCGCGCTCGAAGCGGGGCGGCACCAGCTCCCAGGCCTCGCCGTCCCGCAGCACGAGCGCCGGCTGCTCGGCGCGGGTGACGATCGCGGCGCCGGCTCCCGCCTCCAGCAGCCGCTCCGCCGCGCCGCGCAGGCGGGCGTCGGTGTCGACCGGGCCGAGGATGAACTTGGCCAGCTCCCAGTCGTTGATCTTGACCAGCTCCGGCCCGCCCTCCAGCGCGCTGTCGAGCCGCGGCGGCGAGAGGTCGACGACGACCGGCGTGCCGTTGGTGCGCACGTCGGCGACCAGGTTGCCGTAGATCTCCAGCGGCAGCGCCTCGCCGGGATAGGGGCCGCAGAGGGCGAGCACGTCGCAGTCGAGCGCCGCCGCGCAGGCGGTCGAGAAGAGGTCGTCGATCTCGTGGCGCGAGGGCGGGAGGGCGGCGCTCTGGGCGAGCGGCACGCGCTCGCCGCCGCGGCGGTCGTGCAGGTAGCAGCCGCTCGCCGCCGCCGTCTCGACCAGCCGCAGCTCGATCGGCAGCTGCTCGAGCAGCTGCCGCAGCGCGGTGCCCGCCTCGCCGCCGATGAAGCCGCAGAGGATTGCGTGGGCGCCGAGCTCGGCCGCCATCCGGGCGACCCAGACGCCCTGGCCGGCGGCGTGGACGTGGATGTCGTCGCCGCCTTCGGCGGTAAATGGCTCGATCGTGATCGAGAGCATCGGGTTGGGACCGAAGATCGCGATCCTTCCGCTTGCCATCGAGAAGAGGCTAGACCCTTCCGCCGCCGCGGCCGCCCCCCCGGCGAGGGGGGAGAGTCTTCGCGGCCGCCCCACTTATACGGGCGCCGATGTTGCCCCAGAGGAAAGAGATCGCCAGCGTCGTCGTCTGCGAGGACGACACGACGACGCTCGAGCTGCTCTGCGACAACCTGATGGCGGACCGCTTCGGCGTCCTGCCGGCGCCGAGCGCCTCCGACGCGCTGCGGCTCTGCCGCTACAAGCAGCCGGACCTGATGCTGCTCGATCTGACCCTCCCGGACGCCTCGGGGCTCGACGTGCTGCGAGAGATCCGCGAGGCCGACGGGATCGACTCGCGCTTTGACCCGCGCCTGCCGGTGATCGTGCTGACCGGGCGCGGCGCCGCCGACGAGCGGGTGCGGGGCCTCGACAGCGGCGCCGACGACTACGTCGTCAAGCCGTTCCACTACGCGGAGCTGCGGGCGCGGGTGGGGGCGGTGCTGCGGCGGCGCGGCGAGCGGCGCGAGGGGCCGTGCAGGGTTGGCGAGATCGTGATCGACTCGGCGCGGCGCAAGGCTTGGGTCGGGCAGCGGCAGGTGGAGCTCTCCAACAAGGAGTTCCTGCTGCTGCGGGTGCTCGCCTCCGATCCGCACCGCGTCTTCTCGAAGAACGAGCTGCTGCGCGACGTTTGGGGGTACCGGACGCCCGCCCGTACGCGGACGCTCGACTCGCACGCCAGTCGGCTGCGACGCAAACTCGACCCCGAGCAGGGCCGCTACGTGGTCAACTGCTGGGGCGTCGGCTACCGGTTGATCGACGGATGAGCGCCGCGGCGCGAATCGCCGAGCTCTGGCCGCTCGCCGCCTCGATGGCGGCCATCGTCGGCGCGCAGGGGCTGCGCGCCGGGCGGCGCCGGGACGCCCTCAACGAGGCGCTGCACGAGCTGCGCCGCCCCCTGCAGGCGATCGCGCTGGCCTCCTCCGCGCCCGGCGCCGTCGCCCCGCGGCGCATCGAGGCCTCGGTCAAGCTCGCCGCGACGGCGCTGGAGCGGCTCGATCGCGAGATCAACGGCGGCACGCTGGACGCGGCGCGGGAGACGCTGTCGCCGCGACCGCTGCTCGAGGCGGCGGTGGAGCGCTGGCGGCCGCGGGCGCGCCTGGCCGGCGGCTCCCTGGAGCTGGGCTGGTGGGCGGGTGGAGCGCTGGTCGACGCCGATCGCTGCGAGCTCGCCC
>DASTHF010000110.1:0-2783 GCA_035605615.1 Solirubrobacterales bacterium | reverse complement strand
CTGGTGCACGACGGCGCCCGGCTGGTCGAAGTCGTCGCGCAACGTCTTCGTCGCGCCCTGGCTGACCGGCGCCGCCGCGGTCATCCACGAGGGTCGCTTCGACCCGGCCGAGCGCCTCGACCTCGCCGAGTCGCTCGGCGTAAACGTGCTCTGCCAGGCGCCGACCGAGTACCGGATGCTCGCCAAGCGCGCCGCCCTGCGCCGCCTGCCGGCGCTGCGCCGCATGGTCTCCGCCGGCGAGGCGCTGGAGGCGGAGACGATCGCCGCCTTCCGCGCGGAGATGGGCCTGGAGCCGGCCGACGGCTACGGCCAGACCGAGACCGGCCACATCTCCGGCAACCTGGCCGGCGAACCGGTCCTGCCCGGCTCGATGGGCAGGCCGCTGCCCGGCATCGAGGTGCGCGTCGTCCCCCATGAGGGGGCGGATGCGGCGGTGGGCGAGCTCGAGCTGCGCGCCTCCACCTCCCCCACCTTCTTCTCCCGCTACCTCGACGGCGGCCGCTTCGAGGGCGAGTGGTGGGGAACCGGCGACCTGGTTCGCCGGGACGAGGACGGCCGTCTCTGGTTCGAGGGCCGCGACGACGACATCATCGTCTCCTCCGGCTACCGGATCGGCCCCTTCGAGGTCGAGTCGGTGCTGCTCGCCCACCCCGCGGTCGCCGAGGCGGCCGCCGTCGCCGCCCCCGACCCCGAGCGTGGTGCCGTCGTCCGCGCCGTCGTCGTGCCGCGCGATCGCGAGCCGAGCGAGGAGCTGGCCCGCGAGCTGCAGGAGCACTGCAAGCGCGAGACCGCCCCCTACAAGTTCCCGCGCATCGTCGAGTTCGCCACCGAGCTGCCGAAGACGAGCAGCGGCAAGATCAGGCGGGCGGCGCTGCGGGCCTGAGGCGCGCCCCGCGCCGGACGGGCGCTACGCCGCCAGCGCCTCGGCGACGTCGACCGGGCGCCCCAGGTGGAAGCCCTGCGCCATGTCGACCCCGTACTCGCGCAGCATTCGCGTCGTGTCGTCGTCCTGCACGAACTCGGCGATCGTCGTCTTGCCGAGGCCGCGGGCGATCTGGACGATCGCCTGCACGGTGAGCTGGTCGGCGTCGCTGCGCGGCATGTCGCGCACGAAGGCGCCATCGATCTTGATCAGGTCGAAGGGAACCTGCTTCAGGTAGTGGAAGGGGCCGAAGCCGGCGCCGTAGTTGTCGATCGCCACCTGGCAGCCGAACTCGGTGAGCCGGTCGGCGAAGCCGGCGGCGGTCTCGTAGTCGCTCAGCCCCGCCGTCTCGGTGATCTCGAAGGTGCAGCGCGAGGGGTCGGCGCCGCCCTCGTCGAGCCGCCGCTCGATGAACTCGAGCACCGAGATGTCGGTCAGCGAGGCGCCGGAGAGGTTGACGTGCAGGGAGAGCGGCTGCCCCTGTCGCTCGCGCTCGACGACCAGCTCGAGGGCGCGGGCGACGACCCAGCGGTCCAGCTCCTGGACCATGCCGGCGCGCTCCGCCGCCTTGATGAAGGAGGCGGCGGGCAGCAGCTCGCCGCTCTCGTCGGTCATCCGCAGCAGCAGCTCGTAGCGCTCGATCGCGCCGGAGGCCAGGTCGCGGATCGGCTGCGTGTGGAGACTGAGGCGGTCGTTGGTGAGCGCGTCACGGATCTTCGCCGCGGTGGTCTGGCGGCGGCGCTCGGCGCGGCGCGGCTCCTCGGTGTCGCGGAACAGCACGATCTGGTCGCGGCCCTCCTCCTTGGCGCTGTACATCGCCTGGTCGGCCGCCACCAGCACCGCCTCGGGACCGGTCTCGCGCCTGCCCCCGAACATCGCGATGCCGACGCTGATCGTCGCGGGCTCGGCCTCCGGCGCCGGCCGGGCGCTCTCCGCGACCTGGGCGCGCAGCTCTTCCCCCAGGTGCAGCGCCCCGGCGGTGTCGGTCTGCGGCATCAGCACGGCGAACTCGTCGCCGGAGAGGCGGGCGACGATGTCGGTGTTGCGCACCCGCGCCCGCAGGATCGTCGCGATCTGGCGCAGCAGGCTGTCGCCGGCGTGGTGGCCGAAGGTGTCGTTGACCGCCTTGAGGCCGTCGATGTCGACGATCATCATCGCCCCCTGGCCCCCGTAGCGGGAGCTGAAGGAGACGTACTGGTCGAGCTCGGCCCGGAAGCGGCGCCGGTCGAGCAGGCCGGTCAGCGAGTCGTGGTCGGCCAGGTAGCGCAGCTCGGCCTCGGTCCGTTCGGCGCGCTCCAGCGCCGCCAGCACGACCTCCCTGTCCTCAGGGCCCAGCTTCTCCAGCACAGCCGCGATCGCCGGCTCGCTCTGTGCGGGAAGTCGTTCGCTCGGCATCAGGTGAAGGTAGGGCAGCGGCGCTCCGGCGCGGTCGCCGGTCCTGCCGGAATGTGGATTTTGACCAACTTTCGGCGATCCATCCAGTCGAATAGTTGGCCTGCCCGGAGCGGGTACTTTTGGGAGATGCCGAACCGCCTCGCCGGGGAGACCAGCCCCTACCTGCTGCAGCACAGCGAGAACCCGGTCGACTGGTACCCGTGGGGCGCCGAGGCGCTGGCGGCGGCGCGGCACCTCGACCGGCCGATCCTGCTCTCGGTCGGCTACTCCGCCTGCCACTGGTGCCACGTGATGGAGCGCGAGTCCTTCGAGGATCCCGAGACCGCCGCCTACATGAACGAGCACTTCGTCAACGTCAAGGTCGACCGCGAGGAGCGGCCCGACGTCGACCAGATCTACATGGCGGCCGTCCAGGCGTTCAACGGCGGCCACGGCGGCTGGCCGATGTCGGTCTTCCTCACGCCGG
>DASTHF010000103.1:0-6065 GCA_035605615.1 Solirubrobacterales bacterium | reverse complement strand
CCCAAGCGGTGCTCGTCCTTCAGCCCGTCTTCAAGTGCTGGGCCGGCCGTTGCCAGACATGCTCACAACCAGTCGATCTCGACGACCTGCCGCTCAGGTTCCCGAGGCCGGATGGATGACAGCTAACAAAGCAGTGTTAGGCCGGCGTTTGTCAGGGGGGGACCCCCACTCCCTCCCCCCGGCTAAAGCAAATCTCTCAGCGCCTCGTCGATATGCGGATGCCGGAACTCGAAGCCGAGCTCGCGGGCGCGGCGCGGCACGGCCCTCTGGCCGCCCCTGACCACGGCGGCGAACTCGCGGCCGAGCATCAGGTCGAGGGCGATCCCCGGCACCGGCAGGACCGCGGGGCGGCTCAGCGTCCGGCCGAGCGACTTTGCCAGGGCATCGTTGGTCACCGGGTTGGGCGAGGTCGCATTGAGGGCGCCGCTGACGCGTTCGTCGTCGAGCGCCCAGAGGATCAGCCCGACCTCGTCGTCGATGTGGATCCAGGAGACGTACTGGCGGCCGCCGGCGATCGGGCCGCCGAGGCCGAGCTTGAAGGGCGGCAGGAGGCGTCCCAGGAGGCCGCCCTTCGGCGTGAGCACCTGGCCGGAGCGGAGGATTGCCAGCCGCACGCCGCAGTCCTCGACTTCGTGGGCCGTCCGCTCCCATTCGCGGGTCACCTCGGCGTCGAACCCCTCGCCGGGAGAGGATGACTCGTCGAGTACCTCGTCACCGCGGTCCCCGTAGAAGCCGATCCCCGATTGGCTGACCAGCGCCCGCGGCCGCTGCTCCAGCGCGGCGATTCCCTGCACGAGGTTGTGGGTGCCGGTGCGGCGGCTCCCCATGATGCGCCGCTTCGCGTCGTCGGTCCAGCGCTGGTCGATCCGCTCGCCGAGCAGGTTGACGACGCCGTCGACCCCCTCGAAGGGCTCGGCGGCCGGCCGTTCCAGGGTCGGCTCCCAGGCGTGCCAGACGATCGCCGGGTTGGTGCGGCGCGCCCGCTCGGGGTCGCGCGTCAGCCCCACCACCGTGTCGCCGCGGTCGAGCAGCGCGTCACACAGCGCCGACCCGATCAACCCGCTGGCGCCAGTGACGAGGACCCGCACGGCGTCAGGTGACCTCCACCGTCGCGAAGGTGCCGGTCTCCTCACTGAAGCGGGCAATGCCCTCGCGCTTCGCCTCCTCCACGACCGCCTTCGCGACCTTCGGCGCCACGTCGCGATTGAAGACGCTGGGGATGATGTAGTCCTCGGAGAGGTCGTCGTCGGTGACGACTTCGGCGATGCCCTTCGCCGCAGCAAGCTTCATCTCCTCGGTGATGCGCGGCGCGCCCGCGTCGAGGGCGCCGCGGAAGATACCCGGGAAGCAGAGCACGTTGTTGATCTGGTTCGGATAGTCGGAGCGCCCGGTGGCCATTATCCGCACGTAGGGGGCGGCTTCCTCGGGCATCACCTCGGGGTTGGGGTTGGCCATCGCGAAGACGATCGCGTCGTCGTTCATCTTGCCCAGCGCCTCCGCCGGGATGATCCCCGGCCCGGAGAGCCCTATGAAGAGGTCCATCCCCTCGATCGCGTCGGCCGGCTGGCCGCTGCGCTTCTCGGGGTTGGAATTCTCCGCGTACCAGCGCTTGATCGCGTTCATCTCGCCCGACAGGTAGTCCTCGCGCTCGGTCGAGAGGGCGCCGCGCCGGTCGCAGCCGACCACGTGGGTGACGCCGGAGGCCAGCATCATCTTGGTCACCGCTACCCCCGCCGCGCCCAGCCCAACCACGAGCACGCGCAGCTCCTCGATCGGCTTGCCGACGATCTTCAGGGCGTTGAAGAGTGCCGCCATCGTCACCACCGCCGTGCCGTGCTGGTCGTCGTGGAAGACCGGGATGTCGAGCGACTCCTTCAGCCGCTCCTCGATCTCGAAGCAGCGCGGGGCGGAGATGTCCTCGAGGTTGATGCCGCCGAAGGTGGGGGCGATCAGCTCGACCGCCCGGACGATCTCGTCGGGGTCCTGGCTGTCGAGGCAGATCGGGAAGGCGTCGACGTCGGCGAACTCCTTGAACAGCATCGCCTTGCCCTCCATCACCGGCATCGCCGCCTCCGGGCCGATGTTGCCCAGGCCGAGCACGGCGCTGCCGTCGGAGACCACCGCGACCATGTTCTTCTTGATCGTGTACTCGAAGGCCTTGGCGCGGTCGGCGTGGATGTCCTCGCAGACGCGGGCGACGCCCGGCGTGTAGGCCATCGAGAGGTCGTCGCGCGTCTTCAGCGGGTACTTGTTGCGCAGTTCGATCTTGCCGCCGCGGTGCATCTGCATCGTGCGGTCGACGTAGTCGAGGACCTTGGCGCCGCGGGTCGAGCCGATCGCCCGCAGGATTTGCTCCCAGTGCTCGCGGTCCTGGGCGTCGATCGTGAACTCCCGCACCCGCTTGCCCTCGCTGCCCGCGCCCGGCACCAGGTCGACCCCCTGCAGCTGGCCGCCCGCCTCGGCGATCGCCGCAGTCAGCTTCCCGAGCGGCTCCTGCCGCGCGTCGAGCTCGACCCGGATCGTGACGCTGTACTGAGCGCTTACCGCCATAGGGCGGCTATCGAATCAGATTCCGCCCTCTCGCCCACCCGTGGTCTTGGCGGTAGGGGCGAATCGCAGGTGTTTGGCGCCTTTATCCCCATATGAGGGAGAAAAGCGCCAACCCGGACGCGATAGTGGCCGAATTTGCAGCGCAACAGCATGGCGTCGTATCGACTAACCAGCTGCACATGGCCGGAATTGGGCGGAATGCGGTGTCTGGCCGCATACGCACCGGTCGTCTTTATCGCGTTCATCAGGGCGTATACGCCGTCGGCCACCGTGGAATCTCACCAGAGGGCAGGTGCATGGCCGCTGTTCTCGCCTGTGGCAACGCCGCGGTCGGCGAGACGGAAACCACGGTGCTGGGTCGGTGGGCGGCGGCAATTAGCTATAGGACCGCTGCATCGCTATGGGGATTGCTGTCGATGGCCGATGGGCCGATCGATATCTCGATCCCTGGCCAGGGAGGGCGTCATATGCGGAAAGGGATCCGCCTACATCGGTCCATCTCCCTCTCACCTGCGATGGTGACGCTTCACGACGCCATTCCCATAACGACACCTTCGCGCACGATCTCGGATCTGCGTCGGGCAGTGAACGATCCTCGATCTGGTGTGTCCGCGAGGGACCTGCGGCGAGCCATTCGTCAGGCTGAAGTGCTCGGACTTCCCGTAGGGCCGGAGACGATTGCCGACCGAACGCGCAGCGAGCTCGAGTATCTCTTCCTGCAGCTTTGCCGCCGACAGAGGCTCCCTATGCCGGAGGTGAATGTCCGAATCGCCGGCATGATCGTCGACTTCCTCTGGCGCGACGCCAGGCTCATCGTCGAGACCGACGGCTATCGGTATCACCGAGGACGAGAGGCATTCGAGGCCGACCGGGACCGTGATCTCCGGCTCCGGGCCATCGGTTATGAGGTGATCCGCCTCTCCCACCGGCAGGTCGTAGACGACCGGCGCGCGGTTGCGGCGACCTTGAGGAAGCTGCTTGGAGCGAGCATCGCCCGCTAGATCACTGGACGAATGCGGTCAATGCCGCCTTGACTGCGGCCGGATTCAAAGGGCCGAAGCGAAGGGTCCAGGCGCCGCCAAGCTCCTGGCGGAAGGAGTGGCGAACGCCCTTCTTTTCCAGCGCCTTCACATGGTGCTCGGCCCGCTCATATCCGCTGGCGCCTTGAAATGTCGCGTCGAGCCCGAAACGGCCGTCCTCCATTGGCCAGATCGTCATCCGGTCGGGAACGGGGCCCACCTGCGCCGGGAGGTTTCGGACATTCACGATCCCAGCATCGGAGGAGCGCCGCTTCGGCTTGAGGATGGGGCTGGACGCTCAGGCCGGGCGGCGGGCGGAGGCGGAGACGAGGATCGGGCTGAGGCCGGTGAAGGCGGGGTCGTCGAGGCCGGCGAGCGCGTGCTCGATCTCCTCCCCGGTGAGCAGGCCGCGCTGGACCAGCGTCTCGCGCAGCGAGCCGAGGCTGAGCCGGAAGAAGGCCGTCTCGGGAGAACCGCCGCGGATCAGGCGGACCCGCCCTTCGGCCTCGACGTCCTCCAGCCCGGCCGCCTCCAGCTCCACCGGCAGGCGCCGGCCGAAGTTGGGGTCGAAGCCAGCCTCGGCCATCAGGCCGAGCACGGCGTCGGCGACCTTCTCGAACTCCTCCTGCGGCGGCTCGACGGCGACCGATTCCCAGTCGTAGTCCTCGAGCAGGAGGACGCCGCCGGGGCGCACCGCGGCCGCCATCCGGCGCAGCGCTTCGCCGCCGAGGTGCTCGACGACCAGCCGCGCGTAGACGAGATCGAACTCCGGCTCGAGCGGCTCGCCGGCGAGGATGTCGTGCTCGCGCACCTCGACGTTGGGCAGCTCGATCGCCGCGAGGAACTTCGTGTAGACGTCGGTCGCGAGGACGCGCCCCTCCGGCCCGACCCGTCCCGCCATCCATTCGACCATCGAGCCGCCACCGGCGCCGACCTCCAGGCAGCGCCAGCCCGGTCCGACGCCGAGCCGCTCCATCGTCGTCTGCGTGCCGGGGTTCCAGAGCCGCTCGATACCGGCGAGCCGCTCGCGCTCCTCGGCGAACGATTGGTCGTAGACGTACTCCGGCATCGGCCCGCCCACGCTACCAGCGTCCCGATGCCGCATTTCTCTCCGCCATGCGGAGGCAAGTGCGACATCCGGGGTGGATCGGCTGGCCTGTGCCGCTCAGGACACGTCGACGACGCCGCCCGCGGCGTACCAGCTCAGCCAGATCATCAGCACGGTGACGAGCGTGACGGCCAGCGGCGTCGCGGCGGCGAGGGCGCGCAGGCCGCTGCCCGCCTGCCGGCGGACGATCGAGACGCCGAGGACGACGCTCCACAGGAAGCCGATCGCCAGCAGGACGATCGCCGCGGGCTGGGCGATGCCGAAGAAGCCGAGCGAGTCGTCGCCGAAGGCGATCACCGCCGTGGCGAGCTCCAGTGGCAGGAAGAGGTAGCCGAGGGTGGAGAGCGACGAGCGCAGCGACATGCCCGCGATGCCGCCGGCGAGAGCGCAGACGGCGACGTAGACGAGCATCGCCACCGCGACGAAGCCGGCGAAGAGAGCGGGCCAGGGGAGCGTGGCGAGGGTGGGGGAGCGGTGGCCGGCGGCCATGTACATGCCGATCAGGCTGGCGACGAAGAGCGACTCCCAGAGGTCCGGGGCGCGGGGTTCGAGCAGCTCGCCGCCGGGCAGCCGCCAGCCCAGCTTCAGGGCCGAGCGCTCGGGCGGGCAGTTGACGATGCAGTCGGCGCACTTGATGCAGGAGCGGTTGGTCTCGAGGTTGAGCGGGTTGAGGAAGGCGGGGCAGCGGCCGGCGAGCTCGCTGCCCTTCAGACATGGTTTGTCGACGCAGGTCGCGCAGACGTCGCGGTCGGCCCGCAGCGCCAGCGGGCTGAGCCGCGTCGCCCGTCCCAGCCAGCCACCCACCGGGCAGAAGTAGCGGCACCAGGCGCCGCGCCGCGAGAAGAAGCCGATTGCCGTGGCGAGCGCGAAGATCGCCAGGAAGAGGAAGGCGCCGGCGCGCGCCGTGCCCTGCACGTTCAGCCACTTGACCAGGAAGGTGACCAGCAGGAAGCTGCTTGGCAGCAGCCAGCCGAGCCGCAGCGGTGCCGCCACGCGGCCGCCGCCCCGGCCGAGCCGCGCGCCGAGCCGGTGCGCCCATTCAGTCGTCACGCGCAGCGGGCAGAGGTAGCCGCACCAGACGCGGCCGAAGGCGACGGTGCCCAGCGTCAGCAGCGGCAGCCAGATGACCCACATCAGGAAGTCGAAGACGTTGTTCTGGCTGTCGGCGCTGCTGAAGGAGCCGAGGCGGAGCGCGCCGCGGTTGTCGAACGGGCCGATTTCGAGCGGCAGCAGCGCCGCGGCGAGGATCGCCACGAAGAGGACCAGCGTCGCGGCGGGGACGATCGTCCTGACGCGGCGGCTGCGCAGCGCCCGGTAAAGGGGATGCGCGTAGCTGTCGCCGATCGCGCGGAAGCGGGCGGCCGCCGCCGAAGGCAGCCTTCCGACCT
>DASTHF010000102.1:0-13834 GCA_035605615.1 Solirubrobacterales bacterium | reverse complement strand
CAGGAGGCTTTGGGGGCGGCGGCAAGGGCGAGCGTTGCGCCGAGCAGGACGGTGGCGGCACAGAGGAGGGCTGCGAGGAGTGCGAGGCGTCGAGAGCCCCTGCTCTGCTTTGGCTTGGCGCTGCGCTTTGAGTCCGGTCGGTTCACCCCGCTCCTCCCCTGCCGGCCCCCCTGGCCGACGGCTTCAGCCTACACCAGATCGGGAGCTGGGGATGAATCGCTTGAGCCGGCGCCGCCCGAGCCTCGGCGGACCTCCTGTAGGGCGACACGTTGTTCCAGGATGCCCGCGACACGTAAGTTCAGGACGGTTGCGGCGTCGAGCGTGAGCGTCTGAGCCAAGAAGAGCCCGGCCAATGGCCGGGCTCTTTGAGACGCGGTGCGGGACTCGCCTACTCGCCGAGCACCTCCGCCACCGCAGCCTGCGCCGCGGACTCATCGACGATCGCCTTCTCGGTCGCGAAGGTGGCGACGAGCGCCTGGGTGGCGAGGTTGTTGAGCGCCCTTGGGATCCCCCGCGAGCGCTCGTGCAGGAGCGCCATCGCGTCGTCGGAGAAGAGGCGGTCCTCGCGCCCGGCGAGCTTCAGGTGGTGGACGAGGTATTCGGCCGATTCGGAGCCGTCCATGCCGCTCAGCTCGTAGCGCAGGGCGATCCGCTGGTCGAGGGCGGCGAAGGAGCCCAGCCGCAGCCGTTTGCGCAGCTGCGGCTGGCCCAGCAGGATGCCGGCGAAGGGCCTGACCGAGTCCATCTCGGAGTTGGTGAGCAGCCGCAGCTCCTCGAGCTGGGAGGTGGAGAGCAGGTGCGCCTCGTCGAGGATCAAGAGCACCCGCTTGTTTCGCTCCTCACGCTCGCGAGCGAGCAGCTCCTGGGCCTGGGGGATCAGCTTCGATTTGTGGAAGCGGGGCTCGCCACCAAGGCGGGTGACGATCTCCAGGTAGATGCCGTGCAGCCCGATCGCCGGGTTGGGCACGTAGATCACCGTGTGGCGGGAGGGCTCGAGCGCCGCTGTGGCCGCCCTCACCGCTGTCGTCTTGCCGGCCCCGACCTCGCCGGTGATCAGCCCCAGGGCGCCGGTCTGGACCAGGTAGGCGATCCTCGCCTTGGCCTCCTCGTGGGCGCCCGAGCGGTGCAGCGCGCCCGGCGCCAGGTCGGTGCCGAAGGGTGGCCGGGTGAAGCCGAAGTAGGGGCCGATGCGGTCGATGCTCATCCCTTTTCCTCCTCTTGGTCTGTGTCCGTGGTGGGGTCGGCGAAGCGGCGGAACTCGATGCCGCCGCTTCTGCCCAGCAGGTCGCGTTCGTGCTCGGTCTCGAGCAGCGCCAGGTAGTCGATCCCGGTCTTCCTTGGCGGCTCGGCGGCGAGGTCTGCCTGAGCGCGCGGGTGGACGTGGCGGGAGACCTCGTGCGCCACCGCCTCCCCGAAGGAGCGCCCACCCCAGCGCACCTCGACCTTGCCCAGCGCGAAGGGGTCAAAGACGAGCTCGACGCGCCGCCCGATCAGGGCGGCGTCGAGCTCGTAGCGGTTGCCGTGCAGGGAGACGGTCGCCGTCTTCGAGACCACCCGCTTGGTGCTCCAAAGGAAGGCGTCGTGGAGCTCCGTCTCGCTGGCGAAGCGCGGTCGCCCCGAGGCGCTGAAGCGAAGCGTCGGCGGCTGTCGGGTTTCGGTGTGGACGCGGCGGTGGTAGGAGCGCTCAAGCCAGGCCCGCAGCAGCCGGTTCAGCTCGGGCAGGGAGAGCTCGGCGCGCTTTTCGGCCTCCGAGAGGAACTGCTCGCGCAGGGTCCGAAAGAAGCGCTCGATCTTGCCCCGCCCCTCCGGGCGCCCGGGCCTTGAGTGGATGAGGCGGATGCCGAGCAGCGCGCAGGCCCGCTGAAGCTCCGCGGAGGCAAAGGGCGAGCCGTTGTCGACGTAGAGGGCATCGGGCACCCCGCGCGAGGCGAGCGCCGCCCGCAGGGTGCGCTCCAGGCGCAGCTCGGTCTCGGCCGGCTCGAAGCAGGCGCCGACGCAAAGGCGAGAGTGGTCGTCGAGGATCGCGAAGCAGATCGCCTTGCGACGCACCTTCCCGCCGCGCTCCAGGGCCACCAACGGCCCGTGCAGGGCGTCGGCGACCCAGAGCTCGTTGGGTCGCTCGGCTTCGAAGCGCCCAAAGCCGACGCGCTCGGCCAGCCCGCCGCCGCGCCCCCGCCGCAGGCCAGCCTTCGCCAGGTGGCGCTGCACCGTTCGCACGCCCGGCACCGCCTCCTCTCCGTGCAGGCGGCGCAGGATCTCGGCGATCTGGGCAGCGGTGCGCTCCGGCGCCTCGCGGCGCAGATCTGCGGCCTGGGCGAGGATTGCCGGGTCGGTGAACGGCGCCGAGGAGCGGAGCTTCGGCTTCAGCGCCTCGAAGCCGCCGGCGCGGTAGGCGCGGATCCATTCGTCGAGCGTCGAGCGCCCGTGGGAGCGCAGGCGGCCGAAGGGATCGGGGTGAAGGCGGGCGGCCGCGGCGCGCACCAGGGCGCCGCGCTGGCGCGGGCTGAGGCGTTCATCGGCGGCCTCGCGGATGACCGCGTAGCGGTGCAGGGCCTCGGACTCGCGCCAATCGTGCATCTGCTTCCTCCTCGGGGTCTCGTTCTCTCGGCGGCGCAACCCTTGCGGCGCTCGCCGGGCCCGGGAAGGGGCAGCTCGTGTTGGCAAGCAGCAATCCCCCGCTCGCTGCGACCGAAAAGGCGGCGGTCGAGGCCGGCACGGCGGCCCCGAAGCGCTCCCAGGCGGCCCGGTGGGCCAACCCGATCGCCGCCCGCAGCGCGGCAAGCGGGCCACTCGCAGGAGGTGAGCGGCTCGGCCGGGCCCCCAGCTCCTCGGCGAGCGCGGCGAAGGCCGCGCGCTGGGCGGCGGCTGCCTGGCGCGCCCGCCGCAGCCAGCCCCGCGCGGTCGCCTCCGGCACCCCCGCCCGCTGGGCGGCGGCCCGGTGGCCGCGGCCCGCGGCGGCCAGCTCGAGCACCAAGAAGATCGCCGCGGCGAGGTCCAGGCGCCGCGCGAAGAGGAAGGAGGGAAGCAGGGCGTGGGTCGCCCCGCAGGAGCGGCAGATCGCACGGGCGATGCGCAGGGGCAGGATCTCCTCGCGGCGGGCGCACCCAGCGCCGGTAGCCGCCCCAGCGGCCAAGCCTCCCCTCGCAGGCGGGGCAGCGCGCTCCGGCCGGCAGCTCGGGGCCGAGGCCGCGCTCGATCGCGGACTCGACCTCGGACTCCCGAACCCCTACTATCAGCACGCGGCGCACCTGACGTCGTTGGCGGGGGGCCTTTGGATCGCGAAATCTCTCGGGCCTCCCGCCCTTTCTTTGCTTGGGCGCGCCCAAGCCTTCCACCGCCGAGGCGACGGCGCCTGCCCGCCCCTCCGCCTCCTCCTACGTCGTCGGCTCCGGGGCGGGCAGCGCTATCGGCACCGACCGCTGCGACAGGACGTTCTCTTCAGTGGTCCTGAATGTGAATGACGCAAAGCGAGGTGTTGGTGCTGAACGGAGGTGTCGCCTAACAGCTCCACAGAAGATCGACAAAAAGTCTCGGTGAACCGATTCCTGCCGCAGTAGCGCTTATCGACCTGCCGCTCGCCTATGGTCGGCCGCCACCCCCAACCGTCCCACCCTCACGCACGATCACTTCTCCAAGTGGGCGAGGCAAACGGCCCGCTCCGCGGACATGCCCGCCGATGCTCTCCATCGGCAAGCTCGGGGTCGGCCAGGAGATGTACTACCTGGAGAAAGTCGCCGAAGGCGCGGAGGACTACTACTCCGGCAAGGGCGAGGTCGCCGGCCAGTGGATGGGCGACGCGACTCGCGAGCTCGGGCTCTCCGGAGAGGTTGGCGGCGATCAGCTGACGGCGATGCTGACGGGCCGAAACCCGGTGGACGGCTCACCCCTGCTCGGTCGCCAGGGTGTCCCAGGCAAGGGCTCGGTTCCCGGCTTCGATCTCACGTTCTCCGCCCCGAAGTCGGTCTCGCTCATCTGGGCGCTCGGCGGTTCCGACGCAGCCGAGGCGGTCATGGACGCCCACCACCGCTCCGTGGCCGCCGCCCTCGACTACATGCAGCGCGAGGCCTGCTGGACCAGGCGCGGCGCCGGCGGCGCGGAGTTCGTCGCGGGCTCGGGCTACCTCGCCGCCGCCTTCGACCACCGCTCATCGCGAGCCGGCGATCCGCAGCTCCACACGCACGTCCTCGTCGCCAACGCGACCCAAGGGGCCGATGGGCGCTGGACCCGGCTCTACCACCCCGCGATCTACGACCACCTGAAAACCGCCGGCTACATCTACGAGGCCAACCTGCGCCACGAACTGTCCCAGAGCCTCGGAGTCAAGTGGCGTGAGGTCCGAAACGGCATCGCCGAGATCGAGGGCTTCGCCGACGAGCACCTGCGCGAGTTCTCGACCCGACGCGCGCAGATACTCGAGGCGGCGGGGGGGCCGCAGGCCTCCGGCCGCGCCCGCGAAGTCGCGACGCTGGCCACGCGAGCGGTCAAGGAGCACGAGGTCTCCTCTGAGACCTTGCACGAGCGCTGGCGGGCAAGGGCGGAGGAGATCGGCCTCGACCGCGAGGCGATTCGCAAAGCGCTTGAGCCGCAGTGGCGGCCGAGGGGTTGGGAGGAGTCCGCGGCCACCGCCGATCCCCGCACGGTCTCTTCTCGGCAGGTAGACCGTGCGGTGACGGCGGCGGCCTCTCACTTCGATAGGCGCGATGTGATCCAGGCGGTGGCGGGCTTGATGCGCGACGGCGCCCCCGCGGCTGACGTGGAGCGGATCGCCGGCGAGTTCCTCAGCTCCGAGAAGGTGATCTCGCTCGGCCGGCACCCGAAGGGAGAGCGGTTCACGACGCAGCGAATCTGGACCCTTGAGCAAGAAGCGCTCGACGCTGCCGAGCGGATGCGCGGCGCGGACCGCAGGACGGCTGGGGAGATGGTCGCCGCGCGCACGCTCCACGCCCACCCGGCCCTGAAGTCCGACCAGCGCGCGATGGTCAAGAGGTTGCTCGCTGATCCCGAGGGGATCGTGGTCGTGATCGGTGAGGCCGGCGCCGGTAAGAGCTACGCGATCCTGACCGCGGCCAAGGGATGGTCGGAAGCCGGGATCGAGCTGCGGATAGCCGCGCCGACCTGGCGGGCGGCCAACGTCCTGCGGGCCGAGGGGCTGGCGGCAACGAGCGTCGCCGGCATCCTCGGTGAGTTGGAGCACGCCGAGAGGGCCGGAGAGGCCCTGTTGGGCTGGCGCTCGGTTCTCCTCATCGACGAGGCCGGGATGGTCGGCTCCGCCGATCTCGCCCGGCTGGTTCATCACGCGGAGCGGGCCGGCGCCAAGCTCGTCCTCGTCGGCGATCCCGAGCAGTTGGGCGAGATCGAGGCCGGCGGGCTCTTCCGCGCCCTGGCCGAGCGAACCGAACCGATCCAGCTCGACGAGGTGATCCGCCACGAGCATGAGCTCGACCGCGAGGCGGCGAGGCTGATCCGCGAGGGAGAGGGCGCCCGCGCGCTTGACCTCTACCGCTCCGAGGAGCGCGTGGTCGTCGCCCCCGATGCTCAGGCGCGCCGCGAGGCGATGGTCGCCGAGTGGCACGAGTCCTTCTCGGCGGGCGAGGACGCCGTGATGGTCGCCAAGCAGAACGTCGAGGTCGAGCGGTTGAACGCGATGGCCCGCCAGCTGCGCCGCGAAGCCGGTGAGCTGGGAGCGCAAGAGATCGAGGTCGGCGAAGCGCGCTTCGCCGCCGGCGATCTCGTCATCACCCGCGTCAACGACCGCGGCGCCGACATCTACAACCGCGAGCGCTGGCAGATCGCCGAGGTTGACGCCAGCGAGCGCCGCGTCGTCCTCGAGGGGATCGACCAGCAGCGCATCGTCGAGATCGGCGCCGACTACCTGGCTCGCACCAACCCCCACTCGGACGCCCCGGCGTTGCAGCACGCCTACGCGATCACGACCTACTCGGCGCAGGGCGCGACGGTGGACCGCGCTTTCGTAGCCGCCGATCCCTCGATGGACAAGCAGGAGCTCTACGTCGCCGCCTCGCGCTCGCGCGGGGAGACGATGATCTACGCCACGCCCGAGGTGCAGGTCGAGCGCGAGGAGTTCGCCCCCGCCAACCGCTACATCCGCGAGGGCATCCCGCACATCGCCGAAGCCTCCGAGCGCGACCGCGCGCAGCGGGCCGCGCACGACGAGGCGCAGCGGGCTGAACTGCGCGGGCTGCCGATCGAGGAGCTGGCATCGAGGCGTGCCGGGCTGGTAAGCGAAGCGAGGGGAGAGGAGAGCGACCAGGAGCGCCGCGAGAGCGCGGAACGCTGGATCGAGCGCCAGGAGGACCCGCTCGACCATGCGATCCGGCAGCGGGAAGCAGCCGAAGCCGCACCGCGCAAGGTGCGCCGCGAGGCGCTGCCCGCTGCCGAAGTCATCGAGGCCAACGCTCGCGAGCGAGTGGAGGAGCTGCGAGCAGAGCTGTGCGAGATGCCGCCCGTTCGCCACGAGGCCCGCGCCGGGCTGGCGAACGCGAACCTCATCCTCTCCGAACGCCGCCAGCTCGCGATCACCGCCGCGAAGCTCGCCCCGACCGACTACATCGTCCGCGAGCTTGGGGAGCGCCCGAGCGACCCCGAGTTGCGCCGGGCATGGGACCGCGGCGTCGCCGAAATCGAGCACTTTCGCCGGGAGCATGGGATCGAGGACCGCGACAGCGCCCTGGGCAAGGAGCCACTGAGCGGCGTCGAGCGGGCGAGCTGGACCCAGCAGCGTTCCCGTCTTGCCGAGCGCCGGCGGGTGCCCCAGCTACAGCAAGAGCACTCGGTTTCGCTGGATCACGGGATAGAGATGGGGATCGGGTAGCGGTCGCTGCGGTTGCCAGTCGATCCATACCGGCAGTCTGTCGCCACTACTTCTCGAACTTCTCGGAGAGTTTCGCCAGTTCGCCAATCGACACGTCGAGCGCTGTCCCGACGCTCTTTACGGTTGCCCAGGTTGGGTTCGAGAGCCCACGCTCGATGACGCCGAGAGTAGCCGTGGTGATGCCGGCGCTGTGAGCAACGGCTTCCTGTGTCATCCCGCGCCCTTCGCGTAGCTGGCGTATCGCTTTGCCAAGTGCCGGTTGGGGCTGCTCTGACGGCGCCATACCCTGCACGTTGTCAGCTTTCGGTATCTAGGTCTAGCTAGCTAGCTAGCAGCGATATATCCTTTACACTGCTAGTCTCGCCGGTGCAAACAAAACGGCCCCCGGTCGGCGCTGAACCGCCAACCGAGGGCCTGACCGCAAGGAAGGCGGTGCTTCCTCATGGCTACGAAGAACCCTACGGGCGGCGAGCGGGTGGCGTCTGTCGATCTCCCCGTCGAGCACATCGCGATCCTGCGCGATCGGCTGGCGAGTTGGCTGGAGGGACTACGCGATGACCTGAGGTTCCCGGAGCGATTGGAGAGCCCGGAGGAGGCTCGTCGGGAGTCCCAGGTGTATGAGCGACTTCTCGTCGGGCTGACGTCGGGCGAGATCGCTCTTCCCGATGAGGCGGCGCGAGTGACCATCGAAGCCGCGGCCGAGGCCTATGACCGGGAGAGCAACTACGCCGAGATCACCGCGAGTCACGATGCGCTGCGCGGGCTGCTCTCGCTGCTTGAGGGAGACGAGGGCTGTTCGGCTTCTCCTGTGCTCGCTGACTCTTTTCGGTGAGGCAACTTGGAACCCGAAGTGGACGTACCGGGTGACGCGCACCGATTTGGCCGAAGGGAAGCAACGTGGCGAAGCTGACCAAGACCTCGACTCCCGGCGTCTTCCGCCGGCACCGGCGGGATTGTCCGGACGGTCGCTGCGACTGCGCCTACGCCGTCGTTTGGAGGCATCGCGGGAGGCAGTCGATGGAGACCTTCCCGACGTTGGCCGCGGCGCGGGAGGCAAAGGCGAGGCGCGAGGCGGGGGAGCGGCGGCCCGCGTCGCGCGAGCCGTTCGAGGACTACGCCCGGCAGTGGATCGTCACCTACCGGGGCCGCACATCACGCGGTCTGTCGGAGCGCACCCGCGCGATCTACCGCCGCGACATGGAGCGATGGGCGATCCCCTACTTCCGCGGCTGCCGCTTGGACGAGATCGAGCCACCGGACGTGCGGGCGTTCATCGGTCACCTTGACGAGGCCGGCCTTCGCGCCAACACGATCAGGTCGATCATGGCTCCGGTCAAGGCGATGTACGCGACGGCGGTCGAGGACGGGGCGGTCAGGTCGAACCCGACGGTCAACGTCCGCATCGGCCTCGGTCGACGGGCCCAGGAGCCCGGCCGGGAAGTCCGGGCGATGACTCGCGCCGAGCTGTCAAGCGTCCTCGGCCATATCCCCGAGCAATGGCGCCTGCTGTTCGAGCTGCTGGCGCACACCGGCCTGCGGATCAGCGAGGCGATCGGCTTGACCTGGGCGGACGTTGAGTTCGGGTTGAACCCGCGCCTCCTCGTGCGGCGGCAAGACTGCCGCGGCGAGATCGGCCCGTTGAAGTCCGAGAAGTCCCGCCGTGACATTCCGCTGGCGCCCGGCATGGCCCGGCGGTTGAAGCTCGCCCGCGGCTCCCAGGCCGCAGCTGGGCGGGTCTTCACCAGCCCGCAGGGGTTTCCGCTCTCCGACGGCAACCTCCGGCGCCGGGTGCTCGCTCCGGCTGTCGAGGCCGCCGGCCTTCCCTGGGTGACCTTCCACACCTTCCGTCACACCTGCGCCTCTCTGTTGTTCGAGGCCGGCCGCGACGTGAAGCAGGTCTCCGAGTGGCTCGGCCACGCCGACGCGGGATTCACGCTGAAGGTCTACGTTCATCTGATGGACGCCGGAGTGGGCGATGCGGCCTTTATGGATGACGTGGTCGTGCCAGCCGCTGACGAAGCTACTGGGTGAAATCCTGCATATGTAGCTTCTAAGTGTGTAGACTTTCATCCATGAGACCAAGCGAGGTGATCGACATCGCGCGTCGTGCCGGAGGAATCTCATCGGCCTCAGAGCTGATCGAGGGAGGTGCCCGCTGGGAGGACCTGTACCGGCTGCGGGACAGCGGCGAGCTGATCGAGCTGTCGCGCGGCGTCTTCCGCGTCGCCGGTGCGCCGGCGACCGCTCACCTCGACCTGGTGGCCGTGTGCCACCGGGCACCGGAGGGGATGGTCTGCCTCAACTCCGCCGCCAGCTTTTGGGACCTGAGCGACGAGATGCCCGCTGCGGTCCACCTGGCGATAGCTCGTGGGAGGCATCGCCCGAGGATCGCCTACCCGCCGACTCGGGTTCATGTCTTCGCCGCCGCGACGTTTTCGCTCGGACGCGACATGGAGAGGATCGACTCGGGCGAGACGATCGCGATCAGCTCCAAGGAGCGGACGGTCGTCGACCTCATGCGCCTCCGCTCGCGCGTGGGTCGTGACCTGGCGCTGGGGGCGCTGCGCAGATACCTCCAGGGCGGCGATGCCAAGCCGGGCGAGCTGCTCGCACTGGCGCGCCGTCTGCGTGTCGGCTCGGTCATGGCCGAGGCGATGGAGCCTCTGCTGGCGTGACCGAGCGCACACCCCAGCGGGCCTACCTCGATCTTCAGAAGCTCGCCCGCGACCAGGGCCGCAATACGCAGCAGCTTTTCGAGCTCTACATCCACGAGCGGTTTCTTGCCCGCGTGGCTGAGTCGCAGTACGCCGACAAGCTCGTCCTCAAGGGCGGGATGCTGCTCGCTGTGCTCGACGTGCGGCGCGGGACGCGAGACGCCGACATGCTCGCGCGCGGCCTGGCTGGCGACGAGAGCCGCCTCAAAGCGGTGATTGGCGAGATCGCCTCGATCCCGATGGCCGATGGCGTGGACTTCGACACCGCGGCGATCTCGATCGCGACGATCCGCGAAGGGGCCGAGTACGAGGGCGTCCGCCTTGCCTTGCCCGCAAGCCTCGGGGGCGCCGAACTCAAGCTCAGGCTCGATCTGTCCTTTGGCGACCCGGTCGAGCCGCAGCAGATCAACTACCCGACGCTTCTCGGCGACCAGGACTTTCCGCTCCTGGGCTATCCACTGGAGAGCGTGATCGCCGAGAAGGCCGACACGATGATGCTCCTCGGTGACGCAAACACCCGCGACCGCGATTACGGCGACATCTATCTGCTCTCCCAGATTCACACCGTCGAGGCCGTGACCCTGCGCCGGGCACTGCAAAGCGTCGCCGAGCACCGCGGCCACGAGGTACGTCCGCTTGGACCGCTTCTCGAAACCCTCCGCGAGAGTCGCCAGCAGCCCTGGGAGGCGTTCCGCGCCCGCGCCGGCCTCTCGGGCTTGCCGGAGCGCTTCGCCGATGCCGTCGACGCAGTCGTCGCCTTCATCGACGGGTTGCAGGACACGCGCGCGTCAACCTGGAATCCTGCGACCCGGCGGTGGGAGTGAGGCCGGTAGAGTCGATTGTCGCCATGACCGAGAAGCACAACGGCGAGCAAGAGGAGCGCATCGTCCCCCTTCGCTCCCTGCTCGATCGCGCCGCCGCGTTGCGGGCGCGCCAGCGGGTGGTAAGTGACGCCGCCGCACTCGCTCGTGAGGTGCGGCATGAGCTGGAGCTGCGCACCTCGCAGCGGTGAGAACCCCCCTGCAGCGAGTGCTGTTCACGCCGCTCAGGTCAACACCAGGTCAACGCGCCGTCCGAAAACAGCCAAAAATCGCGGATCGCCGAAATGTCCGAAATCGCTAATTAGCAGGGAAAAGCGGGATAGCCGCAAGCAGTCAAAAACGTCTGAGGAAGCTGAAAATCGTGGTGTCGCCGGTTCGATTCCGGCCCTCGCCATTCTTCTTTTCCCTGCAAATAGTTGGTTCCGGGGGACACCACTAGGTGTATAATGGTGTTATGAGCCGAACCCAGATCTATCTCGGCGAAGACGAGCTGAAGCTGCTGGATCGGGCTTCGCAGGAAACGGGAGCCTCGCGCTCTGAGCTCGTCCGGCGCGCCGTGCGGGCCACCTTCGGCCAGCAAGGAAAAGACGAGAGGCTCGGGGCGCTTCGCGCCAGCGCCGGCTCATGGAAGGGGCGACGCCGCACTGGGGCCGAGTACGTCGATGCCATGCGCGGCGGCGACCTGAACGAGCGCTTGGCTCGTCTCGGCGTCAAGTGAAGCTGCTCGACACGAGCGTCGCGGTCGACCACCTTCGCGGTCTGCCAGAGGCGGTCAGCTTGCTCGGCGGCCTGCTCGAAGTCGAGGAGCTTCTCCTCGCAAGCGAGGTCGTCCGCTTCGAGCTATTGGCCGGTCGTAAAGGCGAGGTTGAGGCGCTCGAGCAATTCTTCTCAGCGCTCTCTTGGGTGCCCGTCGGCGAGGAGGTGGTGCGGACCGCCGGCGCGCTCGCCCAGCGCCACCGCCGTTCCCACAGCGGCATCGACGACGCCGACTACCTGATCGCCGCCACCGCGCTCCTGCTCGACGCCGACCTGCTCACCACGAACGTGCGCCACTTTCCAATGATCCACGGACTCGAGTCGGCTTACTAAGATTCGTTTCGCTTTCACGCGAAGGCAGGTGATAGGACGCTCGCCTGCGCCAGTGACCTTCCGCCGCTATCGCCTTTCGTCCGTTGCGGGAGCGTGGCCAGCACTCGTCGACGCGTTCGCAAGTCGCGCAAGGGAGATCCCAGCCCCTATGCGCCGGGGGATGTCGGGTGACTCACCCGGCCCGCGAACAGCACCGCGCCACTTTGGTCGTCGCGCAGGAAGAAGAGAAACGGGCGGTTGGCATTGAAGGCGATCGCGCCGCGCGGGGTTCGTTGAGCCGACCTGATTTCGACTCCGACGACCGTCGCCGCGGCGGCGACGGTTCCTTCCTCGTCGACGGTGAAATCTGCAGCGTGCTTGACGAAGCCGATCTTCAAAGGCACCGCGGTCGTGATGCGGGAGAAGTCTGCTTCTTCGCTGAACGCGGTCGGCATGCCCAGCTTCATCAGGGCACCTCTCAGTTCGGCTTCGGTGTGCAGGTGAAAGCGCGGCAGGCTGAGGATCACCGGCCTCACCGAGAGGCCGCGCGCGATCCGGGCCAGGCCCCTGCCGTCGAGGTGGTGCTGCAGCGAGCCGAGCCGCTGGCGCACCGGCAGCACGACCAGCAGCGATAGCGTCGAGGAGCGGTAGGGAAGCTCCACCGCCCTGTAGCCGTGGCCCGCCCCGTAGCGCAGCGACTCGGTCTGGTGCATGAAGTCGACTTTGGCCTTTCCCGCCGCCCCGTGAAAGACGCCGGGCCCGGTCTCCTTCTTCTTGAACGGGTGCTCCCAGTCGGCGTGGAGATAGACGGCGTTGGCCAGCGCCAGCGCCATTCCTTCGACTTCTTCGGGCGATTCCAGGATCCGGGGAATCAGCCCTTCGGTGTGTTCGCTCACCCAGCCGTTGATCGCGTCGAGGGCGCCCGTCGGGTCAGCCGCGAAGTCGACGGCTTCCGGGGCGGCGCCGAAGCGCTGCTGGGCGCCGGAGAGGAAGGCCGGCTCAAACGGCAGCCCCTGTTGGAGGAAGAGACCGTCGGCAATCTTCAGGGTGGGCGGTTCGGGGTCGCCCAGCGCCGCCGCGGCCTGCCGGGCGGCGATCGCGCGCTGCAGGTCCCCGACGCGGGGAAAAGCTGCCGGTCCTTTCAGGTGCAGCGTGCTGGCGATCTCCGCCGCGGTCCTGCCGGCGCCGCCCGTCCCCGTCATCGCCAGCGCCGCCGCGACGCTGTCGGGCGAGAGGACGAGGTTGCCCCGCGGCTGGCTTCGCATCAGGTCGAGCCCGAATGCGCCCGTAGCTGCCGCCGGGGCAAGTGATACCTGCGGCGGGGTTCGGGTGTGCTTTAGCGTCTTGGCCTGGCTGGTGCTCGTCAGCTTGGTGCCGCCGATGCCAGCCGCCGCCAGGAGAACGAAGACGCAGACTGCGCCAACGACAGGACGGGCGCAAACCGACCACCCGCGATCACTGCCCTCTGCCCGCCCTACCATGACCAACGAGCTTACATCGGCCTTACGCCAAAGCGCGGCGTTGGGCTCGGGCGACACGACCGAGGGAATGTGAGTCGACGACCACCGCGCAACGGAGCCGCGGGCTGGTTCGCGCGATGGCCGAGTGCGCTCCCCCTTTCGCGTGGTTGCGAGCGCGTCCAACTGCCAGCGGCAGACGCTCGCTCCGGACGAAGAGCAGGGGCGAGCAGCTCGATAGCTTCCCACGGAGACCAATAGCGGTCTCAGGCTGGCGAAGGTCAGGGAACTCAGCGGCTCTCGCTTTGCGCGAGAAGCATCGGTGCTCGACAAGAGCTGCGACCATCGTCCCGTGCAAATCATCGCTGTCGACTGGTCGGGTAGGGCCAAGGGGCCGGCGGAGTCTCTCTGGCGGGCCGAGGTCCGGCACGGCAGGCTGACTGATCTGAGAAACGGGCTCGGCCGCAGTGAGCTCATCGCGAAGCTTCTTGAGCTTGGTGAAGCCGAGCCCCGCATGGTCATCGGACTGGACTTCGCCTTTTCATTTCCCGCCTGGTGGTGCGAGGAGAAGGGCTGGTCCAGCGGGGAGGACGTGTGGTCGGCGATGGGGCATGAAGGCGAGCATCTACTCAAAGGATGCAAAGACCCCTTTTGGGGGCGCCCGGATAAGCGAAATCCCCACCCGAAAGCACGGCTCTACAGGCAGACCGAGAGAAACGAGGACGCGGTGCGTCCGAAGTCCGTCTTTCAGGTCGGTGGCGCCGGCGCCGTGGGCACTGGCTCGATTCGCGGGATGCCGCACCTAACACTGCTTTGTTAGCTGTCATCCATCCGGCCTCGGGAACCTGAGCGGCAGGTCGTCGAGATCGACTGGTTGTGAGCATGTCTGGCAACGGCCGGCCCAGCACTTGAAGACGGGCTGAAGGACGAGCACCGCTTGGG
>DASTHF010000086.1:0-4236 GCA_035605615.1 Solirubrobacterales bacterium | reverse complement strand
GGAAGAGACGGCCGAACAGGTACCCGAGCCCAAAGAAGACGAGGATCACCGCGGCGACGACCGCCGCGACCAGGGCCATCATCGAGAGGAGTTCGGAGCCGGCGCTCTTTGAGCTGTCGGTCAAAGCGGGGTCAATCCTCGCACAGCGCGAGAGCGGCGCGGGCCGGCGCGAGGACGTAGTGGGAGCCGCTGACGAGGAGGATGCCGCCGGCCTCCGCGGCGAGCCGGCGGCCCCGCTGCACCGCGGCGGCGAAGTCGGGCTCCTCCTCCGCGGCGAGGCCGGCGGCCGCGCAGGCACGCGCCAACTCGGCGGCGCCGTGCGAGGCGGCGCCCGGCCGCCCGCGTGCCGCCAGCGCCGCGGCCGGCAGCTCGGTGCAGACGGCGCGGTCGAGCGCGGGGGCCAGCGCCGCGATCATCGCCGCCGCGTCCTTGTCGGCACCGACAGCCAGGCAGGCGACCACCGCCCGCCTCGATGTCGCATTTGCTCCCACCCCCCGGGAAGAAGTGCGACCGCCGGGGGGCAGAGAGGCGATTTCCGACAGCGACTCGGCGAGGGCCGCGGCGCCGTCTGGATTGTGGGCGGCGTCGAGGTAGGTCGGGGGATCGTCGGCGACCCGCTCGAGGCGGCCGGGGACCGCGAGGCCGGCGGCAACCGCCGCGACGCGCTCGGGGTCGAGCTCGCCGAGGAAGGCCTCGGCGGCCGTACGGGCGAGGGCGAAGTTGCGGCGCTGGAAGCGGCCGGCGGCGCGTAGCCGCAGGGCCGGGTCGAGGGCCGCGGGGGCGACGACGAGCGTGGCGCCGCGGTCGCGCGCCGTGCGCTCGGCGAGCGCCGCGACCGCTGCGGAGACCCTGCCCAGCACGAGGGTCGTGCCGTCGCGCAGCACCGCCAGCTTCTCGACGGCGATCTCCTCCTCGCTCTCTCCCAGCCACTCGGTGTGGTCGCGGCCGATCGTGGTGAGGACGGTGACCCGCGAGGGGATCGCGTTGGTGGCGTCGAGCCTCCCCCCCAGACCGGCCTCGACCACGGCGACCTCGACGCCGGCCGCCGCCAGGGCGACGAAGGCCGCCGCGGTGGCCACCTCGAACTGAGTCACCCGCTCCCCTCCATGGGCGCTCGAACGCACTTCTTCTCGCTCACCGAGAGAAGGTGCGTTCGAGCGGGAGGGGCTCAGGGAGCGGTTGACGGTTTCGGCGGCCTGGCACGTGCGCTCGACGGCGGCGGCGAAGGCGTCGGGGGCGATCTCCTCGCCGTGGATCAGCACCCGTTCGGACCAGCGCGAGGCGTGCGGCGAGACGCAGGCGCCGGCGCTCACCCCGTGCGCCTCCAGCAGGGCGGCCGTCATCCGCGTCACCGAGGACTTGCCGTTGGTGCCGACGACGTGGATCGAGGCGAAGCGGCGCTGGGGCATGCCCAGCAGCGAGAGGAGCCTGTGCATCCGCTCCAGCCCCAGCTTCCAGCCGATCGGCTCGAGCGAGTCGAGGTACGCCTCCGCGTCTATTCGGTCAGCTCCTCGAGCTCGGCCCGGTAGCGCGCGAGCTTCCGCCGCTCCTCCTCGACCACCTCGGCCGGGGCCCGGTCGACGAACCGCTCGTTGGCGAGCTTGCCCTCGGCGCGGGCGACCTCGGCGCGCAGCTCGGCGCGCCGCTTCTCGAGCCGGGCGGCGACCGCCGCGGCGTCGATCCCCTCCGAGGCGAGCACCTTGACCGGCCCGACCGAGGCGACCGGGTCGCCGCCGTCCTCCCCGAAGCTGAAGCGGGCGAGACGGCCGACGAACTCGCTGGGCGGCCCGCCCTCGGCGCGCGCCGGCAGCACGGCGGCGACCGGCGCGTCGACCAGGTCGCGCCAGGCGCGCAGGCGGCGGGTCAGCTCGATCCCCCGCTCCACCTCCGCCTCGGCCTCGGGGTCGCGCAGCGACTCGTCGGCCTCGGGGAAGCGGTGGACCGCGAGGTGGCCGCGGCGGGCCGGATGGTAGGACCAGATCTCCTCGGTGACGAAGGGCATCACCGGGTGCAGCAGGGCGAGAATGCGCTCCAGCGCCCAGAGCAGCGTCGCCGAGACCTCTGGCTCGCCCTCGTAGAGCCGCGGCTTGACGATCTCCAGGTACCAGTCGCAGAGCTCCGACCAGAAGAACGAGTAGGCCTCCTGCACGGCGTGGGCGAAGTCGTAGGAGTCGAGCTTCTCGGTCACCGAGGCGATCGTCGCCTCCAACCGCGAGAGGATCCAGCGGTCCTCGACTGTGACCGGTTCAGGTCTTGGCATCCCTGCACCTACCGCCGCAGGAACTTGGTCCTGCGGCGCATTTGTTTGCGATTGATCTTGCTTGAATTTGCAATTCAGCAAGATCAATCGCCCTGCGTTCCAGAGCTTGTTCGCCAGGTCGGCGCCCTGCTGGACCTTGGCGTCCGAGTAGCGCACGTCCTGGGTCGAGGACATCGCCAGCAGGCCGAAGCGCAGCGCGTCGGCGCCGTGCACGTCGATCTCCTCCAGCGGGTCGATCCCGGTGCCGAGGCTCTTCGACATCCGCCGTCCGTCGCGGGCCTGGATCACCGAGTGGACGTAGACGTCGCGGAACGGCACGTCGCCGGCGAACTCGATGCCGGTCATGATCATCCGCGCCACCCAGAGGAAGAGGATCTCGCGCGCCGTGGTCAGGAAGCTGGTCGGGTAGAAGGCGCGCAGCTCGGGGGTGTCGTCCGGCCAGCCCAGCGTCGCGAAGGGCCAGATCGCCGAGCTGAACCAGGTGTCGAGCACGTCCTCCTCCTGGCGCGGCTCGCCGCCGCAGGCGCCGCAGCGCTGCGGCGCCTCCTCGCCCACGAAAACCTCCTCGCACTCGTCGCAGTACCAGACGGGGATGCGGTGCCCCCACCAGAGCTGCCGCGAGATGCACCAGGGACGGATCTCGCGCATCCAGTCGAGGTAGACGCGCTTCCACTGCGACGGCGCGATCCGCACCTCGTCGCGTTCGACCGCCTCGATCGCCGGCCTCGCCAGCTCGTCCATGCGGCAGAACCACTGCAGTGAGATCAGCGGCTCGATCCGCTCCCCCGAGCGGTGCGAGAAGGGGACCGAGTGGACGTAGGGCTCTTCGGCGCGCAGCAGCCCCTGCTCGCGGAGCGCCGCGACGACCTCGCGCTGCGCCTCGGCGGCGGTCAGCCCGGCGAACCTCTCCCCCGCCTCCGCCGTCATCCGCCCGTCGGGGCCGATCACGCCGATCTCCGGGAGGCCGTGCTTGCGGCCGATCTCGAAGTCGTTGGGGTCGTGGCCGGGAGTGATCTTCAGCGCCCCGGTGCCGAACTCGGGGTCGACGTGCTCGTCGGCGACGATCGGCAGGCGGCGCCCGACCAGGGGCAGCAGGCAGTGGCCGCCGACCAGGTCCGCGTAGCGCTCGTCGCTCGGGTTGACCGCCACGGCGGTGTCGGCCAGCATCGTCTCGGGCCGCACCGTCGCCACGGTCAGCACTCGCTCCGACCCCTCGACCGGGTAGTCGATCGAGTAGAGCGTGTCCTCGACCTCGCGGTTCTCGACCTCGAGGTCGGAGATCGCCGAGTGGGAGCCCGGGTCCCAGTTGACCATGTAGTTGTCGCGGTAGACGTAGCCCTTGTCGAACAGGACTTTGAAGACGCGGTATACGGCGCGCACGTAGCCCTCGTCGAGCGTGAAGCGCTCGCGCTCGTAGTCGCAGGAGGCGCCCAGCCGCTTGTACTGCTCGACGATCCGCGAGCCGTACTCGCGTTTCCACTCCCAGACCCGCTCGACGAAGGCCTCGCGGCCCAGCTCGTGGCGCGAGACGCCCTCGGCGCGGAGCTGCTTCTCGACCACCGACTGGGTGGCGATGCCGGCGTGGTCGGTGCCGAGGACCCACAGCGTGTTGCGCCCCCGCATCCGGTTCATGCGGACCAGCGCGTCCTGCATCGAGCCGTTCAGGGCGTGGCCCATGTGCAGGGCGCCGGTGACGTTGGGCGGCGGGATCGCCACCGAGAAGTTCTCCTCTGCCGTTCCCGCCGCGGGCGGGTGGAAGTAGCCGCCCTCCATCCACTCGGCGAAGATCCGCGCCTCCACCTCGCCGGGCTCGTAGCGCGTCCTCTCTTCGAGTTTTTGCCGCTCCTCCACGGGAGCGCCGAGTCTAAGCAGATTCGTCGCTCAGCTCGTCGTCGGCCGGGCCGTTGTCCTGCGGCGCCGCCTCGGTCACCTGGGTCGGCCGCCGGCCCTGCACGATCGTCTCCCTCGTCACCACG
>DASTHF010000071.1:0-6956 GCA_035605615.1 Solirubrobacterales bacterium | reverse complement strand
TCGTGGAAGCGCCTCACCCGCAGGCCCGCCGCTTCCTGGGCGCGGATGAAACGGGTCCTCACGGCGGAGCGGTCCAGCGGGCCGCCGTCGGGGCGGCAGAACACGTAGTCCTCGCGGGAGAGGAAGTGCTGGCGCCCACGCAGGCACTCGAGCTCCTCGCGGGCCTGCCGGGCGAGCGGCACGACCCGCGAACGCCGAGACTTGGGGCTCGTCTCCTGGCCGGCGGAGATCGCCCGCGAGACCGTGAGGAAGCCTCCCTCGAGGTCGACATCACGCCAACGCAGCGCCCCGAGCTCGCCGATCCGCAGGCCGGTGGTCGCGGCGATGATGAAGAGCGAGGCGTCCTGCGCGTTGATGCGCCGCCACTCCCGCTCGGTCTCGGCGCTGAAGACGGACTGGGGATAGCCGGAGCGCCGACGGTGCAGGCCCGCCCGCGCCGCCTCGGCGATCGAGCGGATCTCCTCGGGCTCGAAAGTCTCGACAGGGCTCGGGCCGTCTTCGGGTCGCTTGGAGGTCGCGGCCGCCGGGTTGTCGAGGAGGGCGAAGGTCTCCTCGCGATGCGCGAACTCGAAGATCGCGTGAAGCACCTGGCGATGGATGTTCACGGTGCGGGGAGAGAGGTCCTCGCGGTCGAGGCGCGCGAGGAAGGCCCGGACGTCGGTGGCGCCGATGTCGAACATCCGGCGTCCCCCGAAGGCCCGCATGATCCGCGCCTTCCGGGTTCCCGAGCCGCCCTCGGGCTGGGCGAGGAGGATCCCGTAGTTCAGGAGCGTCGAGGGCTTGACCCGCTTCTCGGTCTTCAGATGCTCGAGCCAGGCAGCCGCAGCCTCCTCGAAGAGGGCATCGCTTCGCTCGGGAACTTCCCGGCGAGCCCTCTCTTCATGCTCCTCGATCACCTGCGCCATCAGCAGGTAGGCGCGACGTTCGTCGAGATGGCCCTTGCGAACCCGACCGCGCCGTGGCACCCATTTGCCGTCGGGGTCGAGCTCGACCCAGGCGGGGCCGAGGCGCTTGCGACGCTGGGTGCGATTGAGGTCCCGCCACCTCGCCTCGTAGAACGGCCTGCCCTTGTAGGCACGCACCTGAAGCGAGCCTTTGCTCCCGGGCAATTCGCGTCGCATCGCCGGCAGAGTTCGCACCCATCCACCGTTGTCTTCTCTGGTCCGCATCTGAACAACCTCCTTTTGGCCGAAGGACCCCATTACCGGTGTTGTCCAGCCGGAGGCCGTCGTGCATCGGGGTCATTCGCGCCAGCGGCTGGTTGGGCCACGAATTGGGCCACTATGCCGCCGTCCCGGGACCTATCGAGACTGCCTTTCGCTACGCCAGAAACCGCATCACAATGGGGATTCAGGCGACTTTGTAACAACTGTCACGCCGGAGGTCGCGGGTTCAAGTCCCGTCGCTCCCGTCTTTGCCGTGCTCTCGGCTTGGCGGCAGGCTAGGCTCTTCGGGCAGTCCGATCGGGAGGAGATATGGCGGCACACGCGAGAGTGCGGCTGCGCCAGGCGGTGTTGGTGGCGCGGGAGCTGGAGCCCGTCGAGACCGAGCTGCGGGAGGCGCTCGGGCTCGGGGAGCCGTTTCGCGATCCGGCGGTGGGGGCGTTCGGGCTGGTCAACGCGGTCTTCGCGCTGGGCGACTGCTTCCTGGAGGTCGTCTCGCCGGTGCAGGAGGACACGGCGGCCGGGCGCTATCTGGACCGCCACGGCGACGGCGGCTACATGGCGATGTTCGACCTCGAGGATCTGGAGGGCGCGCGGGCGCGGACGCGGGAGTTGGGCGTTCGCACGGTCCTGGAGTTCGACCTGCCCGACATCTCCGACACGCACCTGCATCCGGCCGACATGGAGGGGGCGATCGTCGCGCTCGACCAATCGCGGCCCTGGGGGAGCTGGCGCTGGGGCGGCCCGGCATGGACCGAGCGGATCGGACAGGGCGCGCCGGGACGCCTGCTCGGCATCGCGGTGGCGGTCGCCGATCCGCCGGCCGTGGCGGCGCGTTGGGCGCAGGTGCTCGGCGTCGCCGTTCAGGACGGCGGCGAGACGCTGCTGGCCCTCGACGGCTCCGAAGTGCGCTTCATCGAGGCGCCCGACGATCGCGGCGAAGGGCTGGTCGAGATAGCGATCGAGCTGCCTCCCGAGCGGCGCGCCGGACGGACCGAGATCGAGGTAGGCGGCATTCGCCTGCGCCTAGGCTGAGCCGCCGAGCGGGGCGAAGCGCGGCTCGCGCCGCTCCATGAAGCTCGCCACACCCTCGACGAAGTCCGGCTGCGTGAACGACTCGCCCATCAGCCGGTTGGCCTCGGCCAGCGCGGCGGGGAGCTCGCGCGTCAGGTCGGCATAGACCTGACGCTTCATCGTCGCCATGCTCGCCGGCGAGGCATAGGTCGCGAGCTCGCGCGCATAGGCAAGCGCCTCGTCGAGCAGCTTCTCACCCTCCACCGCCCGGTTGACAAGCCCGAGCGCCGCCGCCTCCTCCCCCAGCACGATGCGGCCGGAGAACAGCAGGTCGAGTGCCCGCGCCGGCCCCACCAGCCGCGGCAGGATCCAGGCGATACCGTGCTCGGCGACCAGCCCGCGCCGCGAGAAGGCGGTCGTCAGCTTGGCGTCCGCGGCAGCGAAGCGAATGTCGCACATCAGCGCGTGCACCAGGCCCAGTCCGGCGCATGCGCCGTTGATCGCGGCGACGATCGGCTTCGAGATCGAGAGCGCGAAGGTCTGCGGCCGCTCGTCGGGCACCATCGAGATCTCCTCCAGGTTGCCATCGCCGAGCGCCTGCAGCTCCGCCATGTCGGCACCCGCGCAGAAGCCCTTGCCGGCGCCGGTCACGACGATCGCCCGCACCTCAGTCGATGCCTCGCACTCTTCCAGCGCGTCGAAGTAGGCATGCCCCATCTCCCCCGTCCACGCGTTCAGCCGCTCCGGCCGGTTGAGGGTGATCGTCGCCACGCCCTGCTCGACCGTCTTCAGCACCACCTCGCTCATGCGCGCTCCTTTCCAGGCTGGATCGACCGATTATCGCTCCGCTGCTCCTTACCCGCATGTAACGGGGCAAAGGAACAGCGGAAGGTGGGGTGTCAGGCGCGGCGGGCTATGTAGACGGCCTTCGTGTGCTCGAGCTCGTCGAGCGGCTGCTGCGGCACCGCATCGAAGCCGTGGCCGAAGACATCCAGACACACGAGCCCGGCGCCCTCGAGCAGCTCCAGTACCTCTGCTTCAGGGAAGTGACGCTGCCGGTGCAGGTGGGTTTCGATCGGGTTCCCGGCACCCTCGCCGCTGTCAACGGCTTCCACCTCGAAGCGCGACTCGCAGATCGAGCACGGCGGCACGTCCGGCGCTGCCTGTCCCCGCCAGATGAGACGTAATCCATCGCTCTCGACCACCTGCGTTTCGGCGAAGAAGGTCCGATACGAGTGCAGCGTGTTGACGTCGAACGTCAGCAGGCCGCCCGGAGCCAGATTGGCCCGCATCCCCGCCAGCGCCTCTCCCAGCTCCACGCCGCTGAGTAGGTAGTTGACGGCGTCGTCGAGCGCCCAGACCAGGTCGAACTCCCCCAGCGGCGGCAGCTCGCGCATGTCCGCGACGAGCAGCCGCGCGCCGGCCCCCGCCTTGGCCTGCGCCCGCGCCAGCATCGAGGCCGAGATGTCGCAGCCGGTGACCTCCCAGCCGCGCTCGAGCATCGGCAGGAAGCTCTTGCCGGTGCCGCAGCCGACATCGAGCAGGCGCCCTTCCTCGCGCAGCCCATGGCGGCGCAGCTCCGGCAACAGGTTGCCGAGCCATAGCTCGTAGTCGTGATGGGCGGTGAAGTCGTCGTAGACGGGGGCGATCGCCTCGTAGGCGTGCTCCGCCCAGCGCTCGTACCGCTCCGGCGCAGTGGCCTCCATGCCGCGAAGACCAGATGATTGTTAAAGAAAGTTCCATCGCTCTTTGATTCTTGATCTAAACGTAGTACGGTCCTCCGATCGAGGCACCGAGGCGACAGGGGAGCGGCTCGAACGCCGGCAGCGGCTGGAGATGGGACGAGGCGCACAGGCTCTGCCTGCGGCTCGCCTATCGCTACGCCAGCAACCCCTCAGAGGCCGAGGACATCGCCCAGGAGGCGCTGCTGCGGGCGTGGCGACGGCGCTCGACCCTCCGCGACGGCTCCTGCCGCCGCCAGTGGCTGGCGACGATCGTGCGCAACGAGGCCTTCCGCCAGCACGCCCGCACCCGCCCCACCCCGATCGCGTCGATCGAGCTGCACGAGGGGGCCGACGACGAGCGGGTGCTGGCGACGGTCGAGCAGGCCGACCTCCACGCCGCCCTCGACCGGCTCAGCGAGCCCGACCGACAGCTGCTCCGCCTCCGCTACGAGGAGGATCTGACCCAGGCGACGATCGCCCACCGGCTCGGCATCCCCGAAGGCACCGTCAAGGTGCGGCTGCACCGGGTGCGCAACAAGCTGCGCGAGGCGATCGGCGTCGGCTGAAGCGCCGGGCGACCCGGCGGGGCGATCGGGTAGCCGCCCTAGAGGACGCCGCCGGCAGCCTTCGGCGCCGTCGGATCGACTCCCTGGTCGCCGACCGGCTCGCGGGCCAGGTACTCCTCGGCCATCAGCGGGTTGTCAGCGGCGCGCTGCACCACCTTGAGCAGGTCCGACATGCTGGAGACCTCCTCGACCTGCTCCTTGATGAACCACTGCATGAACTGCTCGCCCTGGAAGTCGCCCTCCTCGCGCGCCAGCCGCGCCAGGTTGGAAATCTGCTCGCTGACCCGCTTCTCCTGTTCGAGCGCCAGCCGCACCGGGGCGATCGTGTCGGAGAAGGCCGTTCGCGGCGCCTCCACGCCGGGCACCTCGACCGGGTGGTCGGCGTCGAGCAGGTACTGGACGATCATCATCGCGTGGTTGCGCTCCTCCAGCGCTTGGCGGTAGAAGAACGAGGCAAGCTTCGGCAGGGTCTCGCCTTCGTAGTGGACGGCGATCGCGATGTACTGCTGCTGGGCGGCGAACTCGTTGGCGACCTGCTCGTTCAGCGCTGCGGCGAAGCCGTTGTCTGCCATCTCTTCTCCTTTGGGATTGGCGCGATCCCGAACTACTACCCGAAACGAGAGCTTCGGCCCGCCGAAGCCGTCATTCGACCCAACGGAAGCCGAGCGGCTCGAGCCGGGGCTCGAGCGGGCTGACCGGCAGCCCGGGCGGCGGATCTGCTTCGTTGTAGCCGCGCGGGGCGGTGTCGTTCGGCGCGTCGGGGTGGAAGAGGGAGGCGAGGGCCTGGATCTGGCCGCGGCCTACGCCCAGCTCCCATTGACCGCCGCCGTAGGCGCCGATGCCGCGCTCGGCGCAGTAGTCGTAGGTCTCGCAGAGCTCGCGCAGGCCGCCGATCCGCGAGGGCTTGACGTTGACCATGCGCGGCGGCCAGGGCAGCGCCTCGATGTCGGCGATCGAGTGGATCGGCGCGTCCCAGGTGAGGCGGTCGCGGACCGGCTCGAGGATCGGGCGGGTCTCCCCGTTGACGTCGGGGTCCTCGAGCCAGGCGCCGGGGAAAGCCTCGATCAGCTTGCCGTACAGCACCGGGTCGGTCTCGACGTCGACCACCGTGCCTTTGTAGAAGCCCTTGAGGTCGAGCGAGTCGACGGCGCTCGTCTCGACCAGCTCGGCGATCAGCTCGTCGCTCCAGTCGTTGGTCGGGTCGAGCTTGAAGCGCAGCGTCGGATAGGCGTCGAGCTTGCGGCGCAGCGTCTCGATCGAGGACGGCTGATCGGGGCCGGGAGCGAGGCGCATCGAGCAGACGAAGCTGACTGGACGCGGCTCGCGACCGAGCGCCGCGGCAAGGCCGGTGCCCGCCTGGCGCAGCGCCAGGTCGAGCGCCGCCGACTCGAAGGCCCAGCGCCGGTAGCGGCGGGAGACGTCGCGCTGCGGCTCCGCCGGGAAGGTGTCCCGATCCGCCATCGCCTCGCAGAATTCGCCGAGCGTCATGCGGCCGGCGAGGTCGAGCGCCGGCCCCGCGTCCTGCAGCGCGACGTGGTCGAGGGCGTCGTAGGTGACGTCCTCGCCCAGACCCTCGTGACCGCCGCCGCGCATGTGGATCACCGTGGTCAGCCGTTCGAAGCCGGGCACCTGCAGCTCGAGGCCCTCCAGCTCGTACCCGTCGATCTCCAGCGGCAGCTCGGCCAGCGCGTCGAAGGTCACCATCGCGCTGAGACTAACCGAGCGCCGCCGACTTCCAGGTGAACTTTGCACCCCTTCCCCCCGTAGGACGAGAAAACCTCGACTACGAAAGGAGATGCCATGAGGCGGTTGCTGATTGCGGCCATCGTCGCGGCGTTCATCGTCGGGGTCTTCGTCCCCGCTGCCTATGCCGGCAGTGGAAACCCGAGCGGCAGCGGGCCACCGAGCCAGTCCTGCCAGGAAATCGAGGCGGCGGGAGGCACCGTTCCAGGCCACTCGTCCTCATCTCCGGGTTCCCCGTTCAACGAGCCCGAACTCAACAGTGAAAAAGGCGGCATCGGAGGTCAGCACTACAACGAAATGTCGCAGTACGACGTGGCCTGCTACCACGTCTCGCTGCGCTGATCCGTTGAGTCGGGGCGGGAGCGCGACTCCCGTCCCGACCTCCGACCGCAACCAGCCGGCTTGCCTCCTCCAGAATGCAGAGGGCTACGCCAACGAGAGGAGGAGGTCGAATGACGCGCACGGAAGTGGCCGAGGCGAAGCTCGTGGAGACCGAGGCGGGGATGAAGCCGGGGGGCGACGGCTGGTTCGTCGTCAACATGGCCGAGGCGATGGCGATGGGGATCGACGAGGAGCAGTATGGCTTCGTCTTCGAAGGCGAGCGGGGCAGCTTCCCGCACTTCGGGATCAACATTCGAGTGCTCGGGCCCGGCAAGCCGGCGGCGATGTACCACGCGGAGGCGGGGCAGGAGGCCTTCCTGGTGCTGGAGGGCGAATGCACGCTGATCGTCGAGGGCGAGGAGCGC
>DASTHF010000070.1:0-2353 GCA_035605615.1 Solirubrobacterales bacterium | reverse complement strand
CCTTGGCGATCACCAGGTCGCACGAGAGCGCCAGGCCCATCCCCCCTGCCAGCACGTGGCCGTTGGCGGCACAGAGCGAGGGCTTGCCCAGCCGCGGCATCAGCCGAAAGAACTCGAGGAAGAGGTCGGTGGCGAAGTGTTTGGCGACGAGCGGCGCATCGGCGGCGAAGCCGCCCAGGTCGGCGCCCGCGCAGAAGGCCTTGTCGCCGGCGCCGGTGAGGACGAGCGCCCGGACCTCGTCCGAGGCGCGCGCCGTCTTGACGGCGTCGACCAGCTCGACCAGCATCTGGCCGGAGAGCATGTTGCGCTTCTCCGGGTTGTTGAGCGTCACCGTGGCGACGCCGTCGGCGACCTCGTACTTGACGACCTCGTAGTCAGGCATGACGTTCGTGCTCCGCTCGCTTGCGAAGAATCAGATAGCGACGCTGCGCTCCCTCCACACTCATGCCGTCGCCACGATAGCCGAACGTCGCTGAAAGTGGGAAGTGCTACTGTCCACTTGGCTTCAGAGGCGGCTCGCGAGCGATGCCGCCGATCGGGATCAGCGAACGAGGAGAGAGATCAGTGGCGACTGCGACTTCCGACGGCTCCAAGGTCATCAAGCCCGACCACGAGGCGGGCCGCAAGCACTTCATCTTCAGCCAGGAGCACGAAGACCTGCGGGCGTCGCTGCAGTCCTGGGTCGAAAAGGAGCTCTGGCCCCACCGCAACGAGTGGGAGGAGACCTACTGGCCGACCGAGGCGATGAAGCGGGCCGGCGAGCTCGGCTTCCTCGGCCTCTGCTTCCCCGAGGAGTACGGCGGCCAGGGCGGCGACTACTACTACTCGCTGGTCCGCGCCGAGTGCATGAGCTACTCGGGCTCGGGCGGCACCAACATGGCCTTCGCCGTGCAGAGCGACATGGTCCTCCCCCCCATCCACATGCTCGGAACCGAGGAGCAGAAACAGCGCTACCTGGTGCCGGGGATCAAGGGCGAGAAGGTGGGCTGCATCGCGATCACCGAGCCGGGCGCCGGCTCCGACGTGGCGGGCATCCGCACGACGGCGATCCGCGACGGCGACGAATACGTGATCAACGGCTCCAAGACCTTCATCACCAACGGGCCGCGCGCCGACTTCATCGTGCTCGTCACCAAGACCGACCCCGAGGCCCGCCACGAGGGGATCACGCTCTTCGTCCTCGACCTGCGCGACGAGAACGGCGAGAAGGTGCCCGGCTTCAGCGTCTCCGCCGAGCTGGAGAAGATGGGGATGCACGCCTCCGACACCGGCGAACTGGCCTTCGAAGACGTGCGCGTGCCGGCCGACGCGGTGCTGGGCGAAGTCGGCAAGGGCTTCTACCACATCGCCTGGGAGCTTCAGGGCGAGCGGCTGGTCGCCGCCGCCGGCTGCCACGCGGGGGCGGAGCGGATGATCGAAAAGACGCTCCAGTACGCGAAGGAGCGCGAAGCCTTCGGCCGGCCGATCGGCAAGTTCCAGGCGATCCGCCACAAGTTCGCCGAGATGGCGACGAAGGCCGAGGCGGCGAAGCAGTTCACCTACGCGACCGCCTGGCGCTTCGCCAACGGCGAGTACCCGGTGCGCGAGATCACGATGGCGAAGCTCTACGCCTCGCGGATCGCCTGCGAGGTCGCCGACGACTGCGTGCAGATCCTCGGCGGCTACGGCTACATGAAGGAGTACGAGATCGAGCGCGCCTTCCGCGACGTGCGCCTCAACCGGATCGGCGCCGGCACCGACGAGGTGATGCTCGACGTGATCGGCCGCTCCTACGGGCTGTAGGGGCTACCGCGGGTCGTAGGGGTCGGGCTCGGGCGGCAGCGGCTCGAGCTCGCCGTGCGGCAGGCAGACAGCGCAGAAGTCCTCGCCAAACGGGGTCAGCAGGATGCTGCGCCGCACCGTGCGCGCCAGGCGGCCGCCCCGGCCGCGCGCCTCGGTGACCTCGGGTTGGGCCTCCAGCACCTGGTAGCGGCGCGGGTCCTTGACCGGCTCGCGCGAGAACCAGATCAGGCCGAGGCGGTGCAGGTTGTCGAGGTAGGCGCGGACGCGGTCGGCGCGGCGGCAGCCCGCCTCGGCGCCGATCATGTTGCAGCCGGGCTCGACCAGCTCCGAGACGAGCGGCAGGCCGCCGCGCACGTCGACCGAGGGCTGCGGGCCCTGCTTCGCCAGGAAGCGGAGGACGCGCGCCTCGTCGGGAGCCAGCGATTCGATGATCCGCATGTAGGCGGGGTGCGAGGCCTCCTCGAAGCGAACGTCGGCGGAGTGGCGCAGCAGCTCCGCGCCGCGGCGGCGCAGGGCGTCGCTGGAGGATTCGCGCCGCGCGGGCGCCGGGCGGCTCGGCTGCGGCAGCTGC
>DASTHF010000067.1:0-8440 GCA_035605615.1 Solirubrobacterales bacterium | reverse complement strand
CGAGGAGCACCACCTGGCGAATGCCCGCGTTCGTGGCGGCGATGACGAAGTCGTCATAGAACCGCGTGCGCAACCCGATGTACCGAGAGCCGTGCAGGTACAAGGCCTCCGTGTCGGAGGCCGGCCCGCCGGACGGCCACGTGACCGGCATGGGCAGGCCCGCGTCCGCGTCTTCATAGAGGACTCGCGCGAATGGGTCGTCGATCAGGCGGTCCGGACGGCCGCTCTCGACCGCGCGCGCAGCCGCCAGGCCGAGCGCCGTGACTCCCGGACCCGTCGTGACGTCCCAGCCGGTTGTGTGCGGAGCGTCCGGCACGCGAAGAAACGTACTTAAGCGGAGCTTTCTGCAGTGGGCCCCAAGACACAACACATCGCCTACGAGGCGGGCCCTAGGCGGTTGCCGAGGCGAGCAGCACCACGTTCGAGAAGCTCAGCGGCCCCGAGCCACACCCCGCATCCGCTGCGGCCTGCGTGATCGCGTCCCAGGCCTCTTCCTGGGCCTCGCCTGCGTGCTGCTCGATCATCGCCCGGATCGGGGCGGAGATCGCCCTGATGTAGGCGGTGAAGTGCTCCGGGGAGTCGAACTCGAAGGTGACCGGCCTTACGCGCGGCGGTCAGTGCCGGCTCGCCATAGCCGGCGGCGACGTCCAGGACCCGGCTTCCCGACCGCACGCCGGCGAGCTCCACCAGCCGCTCGCTGATGTGGCGGTCCGCGCGGTCATTGAACTCGCTCCACTCCTTCCATCCCACCGCAGCAGAGTCCCAGTGCCTGTGCTGCGCTCGCGGAAGCCGACCGGGTCGATCGCCTTGGATTCCATGCTCGCTCCTTCTTGCCACCCCGGTGCCGCTTCCCAGCGGGATGGCGTCAACGCGCCTGACAGGATTCGAACCTGTGACCTTCGGTTTCGTAGAACGATCCGCCCCCTCCCCAGCCTGCCGCTCTGGAGGGCCGTTTTTGCCTTGATTTCCTTGCTAGGAAGCAGTTTTGCCTTTCGCCGAACCACCCCGCTCGATACCGCTCTCCGCCCTTCTCCGCCCTTCTCGGAAGGGCGTAATCGGGGCGTGACTAGAAGCCCCGAAAACCCGCCTGACTAGAGACCGGCCGGGCACAGCCACGCCACGCTCTTCGCCAGCCACGCCCCTACGGCTGGGGCAGTCCGTTACCACCTCGACCGCCGCAAGCCTTCGGTCTTCTGGCGGCGAGCATAAAAAATATTCACATCACTTAGCAACTAGTGCTATATGTTGCAGCCGATGGCGAAACCGACGGAAGCTGCAAAGGACAAAGCCTTCCACGCTCAAAACGCCGCACAGTCTGTGGCAGCAACGGCCGGAGGAGGAGCCTGTTTGGGCGCTCTCATTCCAGGTGCCGGCATCTTCATAGCGGCGGGCGTCGGTGCTGTTGGGGCCGCTGCGGGTCTGTACGCCATCAGACTCGGAAAGATCGTTCACGATCCACCGCGTGATGATTACTCGCTATTGACCACGATCCGCGAGTCCACCATCGACAGGGACGTCGTCGGCGACACCGCCATCGAGAGGACGACCGCCGACCTGGTAGTGGAAATGGACCAAACCACTCGCTTGCTGAATGGCATGATTGTTGCCCTTGAGCGCTCCGCCGGGGCTGAACTTGCCAACGATTTCGGGATGGTCGAAGCGCGCAATACCGAGGTGTTCGAGTTCGCGAGAAGGGCCAGCCAAAGCCTTCGTGCGTCAAGCGAGCGCACGGGACCATTTCGGGAGGCTTTGGAGGAGTTGCACGAGGAAATCCTTGCGCGCATGGACGAGGCAGGAGTTCCTCGAACTTATCTTCGCCCGGCCGAAGGGCCGATCTCGGAAGATCCAGTGGCCGACATTGCCGCTGCGGTTGGCTCAATGGCTGAGAGCAACTACGAGTTCGGGTATTACCTCGAATTGGCAGCTGCCGACAAATCCCTGATCGAGCCATCCGAGGGTCCGCCAGCCTAAGTGCCGTCTGGCTAGAGGTCATAGCTGGGCGTTAGGGCCAGCTACGTTGTTCGAGCGGTCCGTTACGCCCTCGACGCCTGCAAGCCAGCGAGCGGGGCGAGGCGATCCCTCGACGCAGACGGTTTCTGACGAGATGCACGTCGCGCGCTCCACGGCCGCCCGCTGGGTTGCAGAGGCACGGAAGCGAGGCTTTCTTGGCCCAGCGAAACGGGGTCGAGCTGGCGAGCGGGATTGGTCGGGCCGCAGTCCCTAGAATTCAGCTTCTTGCAACCGCGTAGCTGCGCTGAAAGGCGTGGAAGGGCAGATCGGAGCGGACTTCACCGAGGACCGTCCAGCGAAGCTCAAAATGCGTAATTTGCAGGACAAGCGCCCGTAGCTCAGTTGGATAGAGCGTTGGTCTACGAAACCAAAGGTCACAGGTTCGAATCCTGTCGGGCGCGCTTCTTCACAGGGCCTCCAACGGCCCATCGCGGTGAGCGCTGAGGCTTCACGCCGCCCCCAGCCGGTCTACCAGGCGCTCGCTACACATCCACCCCGGTCGGTTGATCTCAAAATCAGCGAAATCGCCGGGCGTCAACCGGCGTTCGATTCGATCCTCAAGACAGCCAATGCAGAGAATGCGGGGGCGCTCGCCATCGCGGCTTGCGACCTCCCAGACCTCCGGGCGGACCATGTACCACTCCCAGCCGCCCTCAACAGGGTAACCGTAGTCGTCGTACGGCGTAACGTCGTCACCACAGTCATCGCAGGTCGTCGGCGCACCCTGTCGGACCAGGGCCTCGTACGTAAGTTCCTCGTTGAGATTGTTGGCCTCCCACAGCCCGAGAATGTTGTGAAGCGTCTCTACGTCGAGACCTGCGTCAATCGCGTCATACAGCCGACCTGCAAGATCAGCAACCATCTGCCGCAGCGCGCGAGCGGCAAGCTCATCCGCCGAGAAGACGTGCCTTGGCTCGCTCGACATCACGCGGATGGCGTAGCGCTGCTAATTGGTTCGTCGGAGTCTTCCTCGGCCGAGCCTGAATCACCAAAGAGCATCCCCAGGGCCGCGAGAAGCATCAGGGCAGCCAGGAAACCGGGCAGCAACGAGAGCCATGCGAAGTGATCTTCGTTGAGCTTGTAGGTCCAGTAGGCAAGCGGCAGACCAATAATCAAGGCGAAGATGACAGACGACCATGCAATCTTTCGCCTGCGTCTTAGCTCGACCCCGGAGTAGCGGACAATCTCGGCAGTTAGGTGTTCCGCCAAAAACCGATGCGCCTTGCTTTCGACTCCAAAATCGGGCGACTCACGAATCCGAGCGAGCAACTCAAGCTCATCGCGGATAGCAGCCCGTCGGCGGGGACGCCCGACGTAGCCAAGACGGGCAAATATGGCGGCAAGGAAGTCCGATGCGGCATTAACGAGAGCCTCCACGGTTGGAACATCTTGAAGGAAGAGACGGCGGAAGCGACGCCCACAGACAGGAGGCCAAGCTGGTTATTCGCCCTGGGGCTGCCGGGATGGCCGGCCATCGGCGGTCGAGCGGACGCGGAGTACGGCGTGGATGGTGGCGAGGTAGACGTAGAAGGCCCACCGCAACCAGGTGACTCGGTCGTAATCGCCACGCTGGTCACGATTGTTGTGTCGGATGGCGAAGCCGTTGGCAATGTTGAATAGCGCGGCTTCATCAGCTTTCAGCATCGACTCCTTCACGTCACCCCGGATTGCCTCCAGAACGTCCGCGAGGTCGCGGACAGCGTGTCGCCGGTCGTCCACCGTGGCACCTCGCGCCCGGAACCGGCTTACCGCCGTGTCGATCTTTGCGGTAACAAGATCGTGTTCGGTTCCATCCGGAACCGGCGCGTCAAGCAGCTGGTCGAACTCGGGGTTCCCGATCTCGACAACCTGGCCGTGACCATCGAGCTTGTACGCCGGATCTCCAAGGCGAAGGACATCGTTCAGCTCGCGGCGGTAGTCCACCTGTCCTTCGGTCCGGTTAAACGTGGAGTAATGCCAGCCGCAGCCGAAATACTCGTGGTAGCGGCCGTCCACTCCCTTCGAAACCAGATCGTGGAGGACCTCCACCACGTCGAACAAGGTGTCTTCATCCCAGTCCAAGTACGAGGCGAGAATGGGATCGCCACTGGCCCAGGTCGGGGGTTGCTCCCAGTACGGCCAAATCCCCTCCCGCATGATGACGCGCTCAAAGTAGGCGGACGGATTGTGGCCGATGGTTCCGGCGCTGTCACCGTCCACGCATTCAATCCCGAAAGCCTCCTGGAAGTAGCCCCGCTCCCGCAGGCCGTCGAAGACGGCGATCACCATCTTCCGCAGCTTCTCGAAGGGCAGCGGTTCAACCTTGGGGCCGCGACCCAACCGCTCGGAGAAGTATCTGCGTGGAGCTGGAAGCTCAGACATTGCTATCCGAGAGTAGGAGAGTAGAAGACGGCCCTGCGGCGCGGCCAGCCCGCCTACGGATCACACAGCAGGCTGGAGCCTTCCTGACTTGATACCGAACCAGACGATGCCTGCGACCACGATTGAGCCAAGCGCCCACGCGCTGGCCACTTCGCGCCCCTCGGTCTGCTGCAAATCGGCCGCGAACTTGAGGGCATCTACAAGAAGCTCCGAATCCTGCCTATAGAGCGGCGGCAGGAAACTCTCGACCGCACCAGCGATGATCGCGCCGTTCGTCGTGCCGAGCCAGGTTCCAAGTTCCAGTGCGCGGAACTCGGCATCTTGCAGAAACCACCTGCCGATTTCCTCGGCCGTCGGCCTCTGCGGGGGGCCGTAGCCGGTCAACCCAATTCGGACATAGGGAGGGACAGGCACAGCCACAAGAGGGAATGGCGGATTCGCTCGCAGATACGCCGCGATCCGTTCTTCTCTTGCACGACTTGACATACCTCATGCAAGGGTAGGACCCATGTCAATGGAGCCGAGATTTGGAGCACCGCCCGCCCCGCGATGGCCCAGTCTCACCGGGCTGCGCCGACCTCGGAAGGGCAGAGCGCAGGACCCGCCGAGGCTGCGTAGCATCGGCTCATGGTCGCGTCCAGCCAGATGCACGAGGTTAACGTCCTGCCCTTGGTCAAGGCGTATCCGAACCTGAGCCGGAAGTACGGCGAGGTCTCCTGCATCGCGGGTCTCAACCTGGACAACGGCGAATGGATTCGACTCTACCCCGTGCCGTTCAGGTCGCTTGAGGACAAACAGAAGTTCCGTAAGTACGAGCCGATTCGCGCCAGGGTCCAGAGGCGAAACGCAGACCACAGACCGGAGTCGTGGAGGGTCGATGCGGACTCCATCGAGCGGACCGCACCAGTCGTAAGCACGGCCCGTGGGTGGGAGGCTCGGCGGCCAATTGTCGAACCGGCAATTGGTGGGTCCATGTGCGCTATTCGCCGCGCTCAGCAGGAGACCAAAACTTCGCTGGGGATGTTCCGCGTGCATGACGTCTCTGACCTAGTCATCGAGGAGGTTGAGCGAGACCCAGAGAAGAGTGAGATGGCGGAGGCCTGGGCGGCCCAAGGGTCGCTTCTTGACGCAGGCGAGCTACAGCAGCAGCGCAAAGCTCTTGAGCAGATCCCGTTCAGATTCCAGTATCGCTATCGATGTTCAGACGGAGGCTGCCAAGGCCATCTTCAGTCAATCGTCGATTGGGAGATCGTGGAGTTGTTCCGTAACGTCCGAGATCGAACGAACTGGCGAGAGCTAATCCGCAAGAAGTGGCTCGATCAGATGTGCGGCGCTGACAGGGACACGGCCTTCATCGTCGGGAATCAACACCAATATCCAGACGGCTTTCTCGTCCTTGGCGTCTGGTGGCCGCCGAAAACACAGCAGCTATCCCTAGCCGATGCGATCGATCTCTAGGTCGAGTCCAACCTGCTCTCGAAGGGCAGCAAATATGACCTGGCGGTGGCAGACCGCCTCGTCGTGCTCCACGCACATCAGCGCGGACCGCTTCTCGTGAAGTGTGTCGGCAAGCTTGCGCAGGTCATCCGTTCGATCCTCGGTCAAAAGTTGTTCGTAGCCCGCGCGACCCTCGGCCACGTGGCCGGACTTGTAGAGATCCCGAAACTCCTTTGGATTTCCCATGCCGCGAAGATGCAGATACTCGATGTCCTGTTCCGCGAGGGCGGCGGCGAGGGCGGTCTTGGCGAAGCCCCGGCGGCGTGAGATTGGAAGCTCGCGCACGTCGATCAGCCGCTCGACTCCCGCCCCGGATAGCAGACGAGCGAAATCTTCAACTGACCGATACCGCTCATAGCCAACCGAGCCGACCCAAGTCGAGACTGTCCCATTGCTTGGAGCCGGTGCAGTGGAGCGATCAGTCGGGATCGATTCGATCAGCTCCAATGCGTCAGCCATCGACAGCTCGCGGCCAAGAGCGGCTGCCGTCAACTCCCCGATAGAACGGCTCGACAACTCCCTGCTGGGTGCACTCGATGCCACTGGCATGCTCGGAATGGTCGCAGTTCATGCCGTCGAGTCGCAGAACGAGGGCACCGCGCCACGCCGCACGCGGCCCGAGCCGCTTGGTCTTTGCCCATCCTTCACCGGGCTGCGCCGACCTCGGAAGGGCGGAATCGGGGCGGACCCCCGGATCGCTGAGCCGCTAGAGCTCCCGAAACCCACCGATTACCAGGCAGTTCCTCAGCACAGCCGCCGCAGCGAGCGTCGCCTTCGTAGACCGACGCTCTATCCAACTGAGCTACAGGCGCGGGTAGCCGGGTCGAGACCCGGGGGGCGATTCTACGGCCTTTGGGGGGGCCGGCCGGGTAGCTGCCCGACGACGATTGCCTTAGGCCGCTCCCGGCCCCAGGCACAATTGGCTGGTCAAGCGAAGGAGGAGCTCATGCGGATCGGGGTCTTGGGAACCGGGACGGTAGGCAGGACGATCGCCACGAAGCTGGTCGAGCTTGGGCACGAGGTGACGATGGGCTCGCGCTCGGCCGAGAACGAGGCTATGCGGGAGTGGGTCGACTCCACCGGTGGCGCGGCTGCCGGTGGCACCTTCGCCGACGCCGCTTCGACCGCCGAGCTGATCTTCAACTGCACGGCCGGCGAGGCCTCTCTTGACGCCCTCGCCGCGGCGGGCGCCGACAACCTCGCCGGCAAGGTGCTGGTCGACGTCGCCAACCCGCTCGATTTCTCGCAGGGAATGCCGCCGACCCTCTCGGTCTGCAACGACGAGAGCCTCGGCGAGCGGATCCTGGCCGCCTTCCCAGACGCGAAAGTCGTGAAGGCGCTCAACACGCTCGCCGCCCGCGTCATGACAGACCCCGGCCGCGTCCCCGGCGAGCACAACCTCTTCATCTGCGGCAACGACGAGGGCGCCAAATCGGCGGTCGTGGATCTGCTCGAGAGCTTCGGCTGGCCCCGCGAGGCGATCCTCGACCTCGGCGACATCTCGGCCGCCCGCGGCACCGAGATGTACCTGCCGCTCTGGCTGCGCCTGATGCGGTCGCTTGGCACGCCCGACTTCAACATCGGGGTCCACAAGGCCTGAGGCGCGCCGGCACCCGGGGCGCCTCAGGGCACCCGGTGCACCTCGAAGAGGTTGGTGCCCAGCTCCTGCTCGGGGAGGCCGGCGGTGATCGCGATCAGGTCGCCGGAGCTGGCGACACCGTGGCGGGCGGCGAGGACGGCGCAGTCGTCGAGCAGGGCGTGGATCTCCGTCTCGTGCTCGCTGTGAGCGGCGGTGACCCCGAAGAGCAGGCCGAGGCGGCGCACCGTCTCGATCCGCGGCGAGATCGCCAGCACCGGCACGTTCGGGCGGTGGGCGGAGACGAGCCGCGCCGTGCGGCCGCTGTAGGTGGGGACGACGATCGCCGTCAATCCCAGCCGGTAGACGGCGCCGACCGCGCCCTGGGCGACCGAGTCGGCGACGTCCTGCGTCGCCTGGTCGGTGCGGCTGACCAGCCACTCGCCGTACGGCAGGTCGGGCTCGGTGGCGCGCGCGATCCGGTCCATCACCCGCACCGCCTCGATCGGGTGCCTGCCCACCGCGGTCTCCTCGGAGAGCATCACCGCGTCGCTGCCGTCGTAGATCGCGTTGGCGACGTCGGTCACCTCCGCCCTGGTCGGCCGCCGCTCGGTCACCATCGAGGCGAGCATCTGGGTGGCGGTGATCGCCGGCTTCGAAAAGCGGCCGGCGGCGCGGATCAGCCGCTTCTGCACGACGGGCACCTCGGCCAGCGGCAGCTCGATGCCGAGGTCGCCGCGCGCCACCATGATCCCGCCGGTCGCCGCCCGGATGATCCCCTCGGCGTCCTCCGCCGCCTGCCGCTTCTCGATCTTGGCGATCAGCGGGATGTCGGAGCCGAGCGCATGCAGCCGCTCGCTCACCGGCGCGAGGTCGGCCGCGGAGGAGACGAAGGAGACGGCGAGCAGGTCGACGCCCTGCTCGACAGCGAACTCGACCCATCCCAGGTCGTGGTCGCCGGTCGCCGGCACGCGCGCCCCCGGCACGTTCATGCCC
>DASTHF010000020.1:0-3000 GCA_035605615.1 Solirubrobacterales bacterium | reverse complement strand
GGATGTCGTTCGTGATGACGCCGATGTCCGCGGCGGCGATGGGCGCAGCCCCGGTCGCCAAGGCCGGCGTCGCGTCCGGCGTCCTGAACACGTTCCGCCAGGTCGGCGTCGCGCTCGGAATCGGGATCACGGGCGCGATCGTCGCGAACCGTGCGGCTGCGTACGGCAGCCCGCCGCCGCAGGCGTTCGTCTACGGCCTCACCTTCGCCATGAAGGTCAGCGCAGGGATCTGCCTCGGCGGCGCGATCGCGGCAGCAGTCCTGATCCGCCGCTACCGCCACGCCGAGTCGAGCCAGCCCGCCGAAGTAGCCGCGTAAAACCAAAAGAAAAGCCCCCGGCTGCGGCTCCGGGGGCTTCTGATTTTTGCGGGCCTTGCTGAGAGGCGACGACCCGGAGGCCTTGGCTCTGCGGCCCAGCCACAACCTCCGGGCCATCGTCGCCTTTCTTTGGCGCGCCCCTTGCATCCCCTAAGCCTGGCGTCCGGCTGGGCTGCAAGGTGGACGGACTATAGACCCGCCTCCGGGATCAGTCAAGTACCTCGGTCAAGTGATTTTCGAACAAGGAAGTTGACCCGTTTTTCGCTGAAACATGACCAATTTGAGGGATATCGCACAACGGTCCCTTGCGCCGAAGTGAAGTATTCGTTTCACTTCGCCAGGAGTCGTATGCCCCGCGCTTCAGTAACGCATCAGATCCGCACCGCCGCCACCCCGGGCAGCGCCCGGCTGGGCGAGCGCGTGCGGCAGCTGCGGGTCGCGGCCGGCCTCACGCAGACCGATCTCGCCGGCGACCGGTTCTCCAAGGAATACGTCAGCCAGATCGAGCGCGGAAAGACCAGGCCCACGCGCGAGACGATCGAGTGGCTGGCCGCGAAGCTCGGCGTCGATGCCGCCTTCCTCGAGAAGGGCGTCTCCGCCGACGAGCGCAGCCGGGTCGAGGCGATGCTCGCGCGCGCGGAGGCGCTCGCGAACAACCACCAGTACGCCGAGGCGGTCGAGGAACTCGAGAGCTCCCGCACTGCCGTCCTCGCGACCGGCGCCGTCGAGCTCGAGTGCCGCGCGCTGCAGACCGAGGCGTGGGCGCGGATGGAGCAGGGCCAGCTCCGGCCGGCGCTGCAGCTGCTGGAGCGCTGCCGCACGTTCGCCGAGGGGCCCGGCTTCTCGGATGTCGACCGCGCGCAGGTGCTCTTCCGCATGGGCGTCTGCCGGTACCACCTCTCGAGCATCGCGTCGGCGGTCTCGCTCTTCAGCGAAGCCCTGAAGCTGGCCGAGGCCTCGCAGCTCCCCTGTGACCTGCTGCGCGGCGACATCCTCGGCTGGCGTTCCCGGTGCTACCGCCGGCAGCGCGACTTCGAGGCCGCGCGCGAGGACGTCGAGCGCGCGCTCGAGCTGGCGCAGGCGCTGGACGACCACCGCACGATGGCGAACGTCTACTTCCAGGCCTCGCTCGTCGCCGAGCGAATGGGCCACTGGGTGCTCGCGCGCAGCTATGCGGAGCGGGCGAAGGCCTACTACGAGCAGATCAACGACGAGCGGAACGTCGGCCGCCTGCTGAACAACCTCGGCGGCCTGAACTTCCAGCTCGGGAAGCCGGATCGCGCCGTCGAGGATCTGAAGAGCGCGTACCGCGTGCTGCTCGACAAGGGCAGCGACGCCGAGGCGGCCAACGTCGTCTCGTCGCTCGCACACGTGCACCTGGCGACGGGCCAGGTGGAGGCGGCCGAGGAGGAGGCGCGTCACGCGCTCGACCTGCTCGAGGGTCGCGAAGACTTCCTGCTCGACATCGCTCCGACCCAGCTGGTGCTGGGGCGAGCGCTGATGGAGCAGGGACGCCTCGACGAGGCGCAGGAGATGCTGCGCACCGCCGAGGCAAGCGCAGAGCAGCTGGAATCGATCAGCCACCGCGCCGCCGCGTGGATGGCACAGGGCGACCTCGCCGCCCGCCTGGGCGAGGATGCGACGGCCGCGCGCCTATACCGCAAGGCCGCCGAAGCTCTCCAGGATGTCCGCTTCTAAGCCAAAGAAGGAGGTGAAATGAACAAGGCTCGCCTGATCTCCCTGACGGTCACCCTCTCCATGCTGGCCTTCTACCTCGAGGGCTTCGCCCGCGGCTGCGGTTTCTTCTTTGGCCACGGCGGCAGCTGGTTCGACGGGCACTAGGAACCCACAGGCGCGTTCGGGGCGGGGTCTACCAGGCTCCGAACGCCCGCCGGAAGCGGTCGACGCGCTCCTGCTCAGAGCATCACGGCCTCTCCGTCGCCCAGCAGCCTTTCGGGGGGCACCACCCAGCTAGACTCGGCCACGTGGGCCGTCTTTTCGCTGTCCTTTTCGCGACAGCGGCTCTCTCCGCCGCCTGCGGCGGCTCTCACGCGTCCGGGGACAGGTCGCTCGACGCGATCCTGAAGCGTCCGGGGCCGATGGTCGGGATCACGGCCGGGGCGTCGCAGTTCGTCCCGGGCGCCGTCCGCTACCCGTTCCTCGTCATCCGCAGCGACGCGAGGCCCGTGTACCGGCCGGCTGCGACGGTCTGGGTCGCGAAGAGCCGCTCGGAAACGCCCTTCGAGCGTGCGACCGCACGCCTCGAGCCGATCGGCGTCCCGGGGCGTTCCGCCCCGGCCTTCGGCGGCGTGACGAAGCTGTATGTCGCGCACCTGCGGATCCCGCGCCCGGGGCGCTACTGGCTGGTCGCGCAGCCGCGCGGTGCGCACATCCAGGGGCTCGGCACGCTCGATGTCGCCGCGCGCTCGAGCAGCGTCGCCGTCGGCGCGAAGGCGCCGCGCTCGGAGAATCCGACGCTCGCGACCGCGCCGGCGGCTCGCATCACGACCAGCCGGCCGCCCGACCTCCCGCTTCTGCGCCACTCGATCGCGGGCTCGCTCGCCGCGCACCGGCCGTTCGTGGTCACGTTCGCGACGCCGAAGTTCTGCACCAGCCGCACCTGCGGGCCGGTCGTGGACGTGGTCGAGGCCGTCCGCCGCCGCTTCGAGCCCCGCGGGATCCG
>DASTHF010000006.1:0-8779 GCA_035605615.1 Solirubrobacterales bacterium | reverse complement strand
GAGACGACGACGGCGACTGTGACGCCGGCGGCGGCGCGGATCTCGGCGCGGATCCGCCGCGCCGAGGCGTCGGGGTCCTCGGGCAATAGGCAGACCGTTCCGTCCTCGGGCAGGTTCGAGCTGTCGATGCCGGCGTTGGCGCAGACGAAGCCGTGCCGGGTCTCGGCGATCAGGACGCCGTCGACGGCGCGCAGCACCTCGCGGCTCTCCTCCAGGATCAGCTCGACCAGGGCGGGTTCCTTGCCGACCAGGGCGGCGATGCGGCGCGCCTCGGCGCTCGGGATCACCGCGGAGAGTCTCCGCAATCGTCCCTCCGCCTTAGAGACGACCTTCTGCGAGATGACGACCACATCGCCCTCTCGCGGCTCGGCCCGCGCCGCGATGAGAGTGCCGAGCTTCATCCCCACCTCGACCTCCGGCAGGCCCTCGACCGCTATTGCCTGAATTTCAGCCATGACTACATCCGAGGTGCAACACGTTTTCCAGGCATATGGTGGAAAACGTGTTGCACCCCCTCAGATCCCGAGCGCCTTGGCGGTTCGCTTGGCGCGGCCGGGCCGTTTCTGCAGCTCGCGCGTGAGGGCGATCAGGTCGGCCGGCGTGTCGAGGTCGAGCCCGAGCGAGGCCAGCTCCTCGACGGCGTGGGGGATGCCGGCCGCGCGGGCGGCGGCGACGTGGCGGGCGCGGCTTCCCTCGCCGAACGCGGGGCGGATCGCCGTGGGCGGCGAGAGCAGAAGGGCGTTGGTGCCGGTCCCGTGGCGGTCGGGGACGACTGCGACGTAGGGACTGGGCACGCCGGTCAGCAGGCGGTCGACCTCGCGCGGGTCGAGCACCGGGCAGTCGCCGGGGAGGAGCAGGACGCGGCTCGCGCCGTCCGCTTCGGCGCGGGCGATCCCGGCCAGCGCCGCGCCCGAGTGGCCGCCTTCGCCGGGGTCGGGGGCCAGCTCGGCGCCGACCGCCCGTGCTGCCGCGGCGACGCGCGGCTCGTCGCTGACCACGACCGTCCGCTCGATCGAGCGGGTGGCGGCCACGGCCTCCAGCACGTCTTCGACCATCGCTTCGACCAGCGCCTCGCGGCGCTCGTCCGGCATGCCGGTGGCGAGGCGCCGCTTGGCGGCGACGAAGCGCTTGACCGGGATTACGGCGGTGGCTTTCAACCCGCGACGAGGCTAGCGGCGTAGTCGAGCACGACGCGGGCCAGCCGCGCGCGTCCCGCCGCGCCCTCCATCAGCGTCGCCGTCGCCATGGTCGGGACCTCCCTCGGCGGCGGGTCGGGGTCTCCCTCGTCGACCACCATCGCGTCGATCAGCCCGGCGTAGAGGGAGGCGACGCCCGCGGCGGTCGAGGGCCGGTCGAGGGCCGCCATGAAGCGCTCGGTGGGTCCCTTGACGACCTCGCCGGCGACGAAGGGGCTGACCGCGACCACGGGCGCCTCGGAAGCGGCGATCGCCTCGCGCATCCCCGGCACGGCGAGGATCGGACCGATGCTGATCACCGGGTTGGAGGGGCCGATCACGATCGCCTCCGCCCCGCGCAGCGTGGCGAGCACCTCCGGGGTGGGCTCCGCCGCGGCGATCCCCTCCAGCTCGACCCCCAGCACCTCGGGGGCGCCGCCGTCGACGATCAGGTACTCCTGCAGGTCACGCTGGCCGGCCGCGGTCATGACCCTGGTCCGCACCGGCGCCTCGCTCATCGGCAGCACGCGGGCGGCGACGCCGAGGGCGCGGGCGATCTGCGCCTGGGCGTCGGTCTGCCGTCCCCCCTCCGCCATGAACTCTCGCCGGTAGAGGCAGGTCGCCAGGTCGCGGTCGGAGAGGCTGAACCAGTCGGGGGCGCCGAGCTTGGCGAGCCGCTCGAAGACGACGAAGCCGTCGTCGCGGATCCCCCAGCCCCGCTCCTCGTCGATTTCCCCGCTCAGCCAGTAGGTGACGAGGTCGGGGTCGGGGGAGACGTGGACCCCGAGCACCTCGACGTCGTCGGCGGTGTTGGCGATCACCGCCAGGTCGGCACCGACCGCCTCCTGCATCCCCGCCGCCAGTTTGGCGCCGCCGGTGCCGCCGGCGAGCAGAGCTACCCGCACGCCGCCTAGCTCCAGTGGTCGCCGGCGGGCAGGTCGACGAGCCGGATCCCGGCGTGGGCCCTGTAGCGGCTGTTGACCGAGATCAGCAGCGGCGTCAGCTGCTCGACGATCCGCGCCATCTCCAGCGGCCCGGCGTTGACCGCGCGCAGGCCGGGGATCGACTCGATCAGGCGCGCGACGCGGGCCTTGTCGGCCTTGCGGTCGCCGCAGACGAGTACGTCCTCGTCCAGCTCGGCCGCGGCGTCGGCCAGCTTCGGCGCGCTCACCGTATGCAGGGCGGCGACCACCGTCACCCCCTCGGGAACCATCTCCTGCGCCTGCTGCGCCGCCGAGCCCTGCCAGACGCCGAGCGAGCGGGTCGCCTTGCCGCTCACCGCCGCGGCGAGCGGCACCGTGCAGTCGACGAGGATCTGTCCCGGGCTCAGCGCCCCGCGCAGGTTGTTGAGGTTCTCCGACTGGGCGCGGAAGGGGACGGTGAGGAAGACGATCTCGGCGCGCCGCGCCGCCTCTTCGTTGAGTAGCCCCTCGACCTCGGCTCCGGGGACAGCCTCGCGCAGCTTCGCCGCCGCCTGCTCGGCGCGCTCGGCGGAGCGCGAGCCGATCGCGATCGGGATTCCCGCCTGCGCCCAGCGCAGCGCCAGGCCGGCGCCAAGCGCGCCGGTGCCGCCGACGATCGGGATCGACTCCGTCACGGTGCGCCAGTCTATGCTGCGCCCCGCGATGAGACTGGAGGGACGAAAGGCGCTCGTCACCGGCGGCGCGAGCGGCATCGGCGCCGCGGTCGCGGCGCGACTGGCGGCGGAGGGCGCCGAGGTCTGGGTCGGCGACGTCGACACCGACGGCGCCGAGCGCGTCGCCGGCGAGATCGCCGGCCATGCCGTCCACCTCGACGTCAGCGACGCCGAGTCGGCGAAGGCGGCGGTCGCCGCGGCCGGCAGCCTCGACGTCCTCGTCAACAACGCCGGCATCGACGAGTTCGGCTTCTTCGTCTACACCTCGCCCGAGCAGTGGGCCAGGGTGATGGCGGTCAACCTGACCGGCGTCTTCAACTGCACGCACGCGGCGCTGCCGGGGATGCAGCAGGCGGGCTACGGCCGCATCGTCAGCATCGCCTCCGAGGCGGGCCGGGTCGGCTCCAAGGGTTCCGCCGTCTACTCGGCGACGAAGGGCGGCGTGATCGCCTTCATGAAGGCGATCGCCCGCGAGGGCGCCCGCTACGGCGTCACCGCCAACTCGATCGCCCCCGGCCCGATCGAGACGCCGCTCCTGATGGGCGCCAAGGAGTTCGGCGAGATCGGCGAGAAGGTGATCGAGACGATGAAGGAGGCGACCCAGATGAAGCGCCTCGGCCAGCCCGACGAGGTGGCCGCCGCGGTCGCCTTCCTCGCCTCCGACGACGCCGCCTACGTGACCGGCGAGACGCTCGGCGTCAGCGGCGGCCTCGGCATGGTCTAGCGCGCATCCCGGATTCGCGCGTCCGAGTTTGACCCCGCTATAGGGGGGTGAAAGTCGACAACGGTTGTTAACGCCACGGCTAAGCTGCCGTGCGATGGCCGCGCTGCCGAGGAGCGTTCGCATCCGCGAGGTTGGGCCCCGCGACGGCTTTCAGAACGAGCCGGAGACGATCCCGACCGCTGAGAAGGTGCGGCTGGTCGACCTGCTCTCGGCGAGCGGGCTGGAGCGGATCGAGGTCACCTCGTTCGTGCGGCCGGAGGTGATCCCGCAGCTCTCCGACGCCGAGGAGGTGCTCTGCGGCGTGCAGCGCCGCGAGGGGGTCGCCTTCTCCGTCCTCGTCCCCAACGAGCGCGGACTGGAGCGGGCGCTGCGCCTGCGCGACCGCTTCGACGAAGTCAGCGTCTTCCTCTCCGCGTCGGAGTCGCACAACCGCGCCAACGTCAATCGCTCGATCGAGGAGTCGCTGACCGGGCTGGAGCGGACGCTGATCGCGGCGCGCGAGGCGGGACTGCGCTGCGAGGGCGTCATCTCGGTTTCCTTCGGCTGTCCCTACGAGGGGGGGGTGCCGATGGAGCGCGTCTTCGGGATCGCCGAGCGGCTGGCCGCCGCCGGCTGCGCCGAGATCGCCTTCGGCGACACGACCGGGATGGCGAACCCGCGCCAGGTGCGCGAGTTCTTCGCGGCGGCGCGCGAGCGGCTCGCGGGCGTCGAGCTGACCGCCCACTTCCACAACACGCGCGGCCAGGGGCTGGCGAACGTGCTCGCGGCGCTGGAGGCCGGCGTCGACTCCTTCGAGGCGAGCTTCGGCGAGCTGGGGGGCTGCCCGGTTCCGCCCGGCTCGACCGGCAACGTCTCGACCGAGGACGTCGTCTCGATGCTGCGCGAGATGGGGGTCGAGACCGGGGTGGACCTGCCACGGCTGATCGAGGCGGCGGCTGCCGCGCAGCGGGTGCTGGGTCGCCCACTCGGCTCGCACGTGCTGCGCGCCGGCCCGGTCGACTGGCTGCGCGGCCAATTGGCCGAATAGGCTGGCGCCGTGACCGAGTTCGCCAAGGCGCTGGAGGCGGCCCTCGCCGGCGGCCCGCGGCGCCACCACGAGAAGACCGCCGAGCAGGGCAAGCTGCCGGTGCGCGAGCGGGTCGAGCGGCTGGTCGACCCGGGGTCCTTCGCTGAGGAGGGCCTGCTCGCCAACTGGCAGGAGGAGGGACTCGGCGCCGACGGCGTCGTCACCGGCCTCGCCCGGATCGACGGCCGCCGCGTCGCCCTGATGGCCAACGACCCGACCGTCAAGGCGGGCTCCTGGGGCTCGAAGACGGTCGAGAAGATCCTCCGCGTCCAGGAGCGGGCACTGACGCTGCAGGTCCCGATCGTCTACCTGGTCGACTCGGCGGGGGCGCGGATCACCGACCAGGTGCAGATGTTTCCCGGTCGGCGCGGCGCCGGGCGCATCTTCCACAACGAGGTGCGGCTCTCCGGCCAGGTGCCGCAGGTCTGCCTGCTGTTCGGGCCGAGCGCCGCCGGCGGCGCCTACATCCCCGCCTTCTGCGACGTGGTGATCATGCGCGAGGGCAACGCCTCGATGTACCTGGGCTCGCCGCGCATGGCCGAGATGGTGATCGGCGAGAAGGTGACGCTGGAGGAGATGGGCGGGGCGAAGATGCACACCGGCGTCTCCGGCTGCGGCCACTTCCTTGCGAAGAGCGACGAGGAGGCGATCGACCTGGCGCGCCGCTACCTCTCCTACATGCCGGAGAGCTGGCGGGAGCAGCCGCCGGCCGCCGTGGCCGCGGAGCCGGCCTCCGACGCGCGCATCGACGAGATCGTCCCCGCCGACGAGAACCGGCCCTTCGACATGCGGGAGGTGCTCGACGTGCTACTGGACGCCGACTCCCTCCTCGAGGTCCACAAGCGCTGGGCGAAGGAGCTGATCGTCGGCTACGCGCGGCTCGACGGGCGGGCGATCGGCGTCGTCGCCAACCAGCCGCGCCAGAAAGGGGGCGTGCTCTTCGTCGACTCGGCCGACAAGGCGGCCCGCTTCATCCAGACCTGCAACGCCTTCAACGTGCCGCTGCTCTTCCTCGCCGACGTGCCCGGCTTCATGATCGGCACCGCGGTCGAGCGCCAGGGCATCATCCGCCACGGCGCCAAGATGATCAGCGCCGTCTCCGAAGCGACCGTGCCGAAGCTCTCGGTGATCGTCCGCAAGGCCTACGGCGCCGGTCTCTATGCGATGGCGGGCCCGGCCTTTGAGCCCGACTGCTGCATCGCGCTGCCCAGCGCCTCGATCGCCGTGATGGGCCCCGAGGCGGCGATCAACGCCGTCTTCTACAACCAGATCCAGGCGATCGAGGATGAGGCGGAGCGCGAGGCGTTCGTGGCGCGCAAGCGCGAGGAGTACGCCGCCGACATCGACATCCTCCACCTCGCCTCCGAGCTGGTCGTCGACGCCGTGGTACGGCCGGAGGACCTGCGCGCCGAGCTGATCCGCCGCTTCGCGCTGGCCGAGGACAGGCAGCGCTCCTTCGCCGAGCGGCGCAACCCGATCACCCCGGCGTAGGCCGCGATGGGCGGGGCCGACGCGATCGCGGTCGAGGGGCTCCACGTCCGCCGCGGCGGCAAGCCGGTCATCCACGACCTCTCGTTCACGGTCGGCGCCGGCCGCGTCACCGGCCTGCTAGGCCCGAGCGGCTGCGGCAAGACGACGCTGATGCGGGCGATCGTCGGCGTGCAGATCGTCGCGGCGGGCCGGGTTACGGTGCTGGGGCTGTCCGCCGGCTCACGCCGTCTGCGGCCGCGGGTCGGCTACGTCACCCAGGCGCCGTCGGTCTACCGCGACCTCAGCGTGCGCGAGAACCTGCGCTTCTTCGGCCGCGTGCTCGGCGTCCGGCGCGAGCGAATCGAAGAGGCGATAGAGACCGTCGACCTCGGCGGAGAGGCCGACCGGGTCGTCGGCGACCTCTCGGGTGGCCAGCAGGCGCGGGCGTCGCTCGCCACCGCGTTGCTCGGAGAGCCCGACGTGCTCGTGCTCGACGAGCCGACGGTCGGCCTCGACCCGGTGCTGCGCCGCGACCTCTGGGCGACCTTCGCCGCGCTAGCGCGCGGCGGCACGACGCTGCTCGTCTCCAGCCACGTGATGGAGGAGGCCGAGCACTGCGATCAGCTGCTGCTGATGCGCGACGGCGAGCTGCTCGCCGCCGAATCGCCCGACGCGCTGCGCGCCCGCACCGGCCGCCGGCAGCTCGACGAGGCCTTCCTGGCGCTGATCGAGGAAGGGGAGGCGGGATGAGCGCCCGCATCACCTGGGCGACGGCGCTGCGCGTCCTGACCCAGCTGCGCCGCGACCCGCGCACGATCGCGCTGCTGATGCTGGTGCCGGCCTTCCTGTTGACCCTGCTCAAGGGGGCCTTCCATGAGGATCCGAAGTCCTTCCAGCAGGTCGGCGGGCCGCTGGTCGGGCTGTTTCCGTTCAGCATGATGTTCGTCGTCACCTCGATCACGATGCTGCGCGAGCGGACCACCGGCACGCTCGAGCGCCTGATGTCGCTGCCGCTGGCGAAGCTCGACCTGCTGGTCGGCTACGGGATCGCCTTCGCTCTGGTCGGCGTGGTCCAGGCCGCGATCACCTCGGCGGTGGCGTTCGGCCCGCTCGGGCTCGACGTCGCCGGCTCCACCGCCGCCGTCGTGGCGCTGGCCGTCGGCAACGCGCTGCTCGGCATGTCGCTCGGCCTCTTTGTCAGCGCCTTCGCGCGGACCGAGTTCCAGGCGGTCCAGTTCATGCCGGCGATCGTCTTCCCGCAGCTGCTGCTCTGCGGCCTCTTCGTCGCCCGCGAGAAGATGGTCGGCGCCCTCCAGACGCTCTCCGACGCGCTGCCCCTCACCTACGCCTTCGAGGCGCTGAACCGGGTGACGACGCTGGGCCACCTCGGCTCGCGCGGCAGGCTCGACGTGATCGTGATCGCGGGAGCGACGCTGCTGCTGCTGGCGCTCGGTGCCGCTACATTGCGGCGGCGAACTCCGTAAACCAGTCGAGCGCCGCCGGGTTGGCGAGCGAGTCGCGGCTGGCGGCCTGCTCGGGCGGCGTGCCCATCAGGATCCGCTTCACCGGCACCTCGAGCGCCTTGCCGCTCAGCGTGCGGGGCACCTCGGCGATCGCAAACACCTCGTCTGGGACGTGGCGCGGCGAGCACTGCTCGCGCACGCGGCGGGCGATCGCGGCGCGCAGCCGGTCGTCCAGCTCGGCGCCCTCGCGCAGCACGACGAAGAGGGGCATCCAGCCCTCGGTGCCGGGGCGCGGCACGTCGACGACCAGCGCGTCGACCACCTCGTCGAGGGCGAGCACCGCGCGGTAGATCTCGCTCGTCCCCATGCGCACGCCCGAGCGGTTTATGGTCGAGTCGGAGCGGCCGTAGATGACCGCGGTGCCGCGCGAGGTGATCTCGATCCAGTCGCCGTGGCGCCAGACGCCGGGGTAGCGCTCGAAGTAGGCCTCTGAGTAGCGGCCTCCGTCCTCGTCGCCCCAGAAGAAGACTGGCATCGAGGGCATCGGCTCGGTGACGACCAGCTCGCCCACCTCGTCGATCACCGCGTTGCCGTCCTCGTCCCAGGCCTCGACGGCGGCGCCGAGCGCCCGTCCCTGCAGCTCGCCGCGGTAGACGGGCAGCAGCGGCACGCCGCCGACGAAGGCGGTGCAGAGGTCGGTGCCGCCGCTGGTCGAGAAGAGCCAGGTGCCGGCGCCGAGCTGCTCGTAGACCCAGTCGAAGCCCTCGGGGGAGAGGGGGGAGCCGGTCGAGCCGACCGCCCTGAGGCGGCCGAGGTCGCGGTCGCCGGCGGGCTCGACGCCCGCCTTCATGCAGGCGGCGATGTAGGAGGCGCTGGTGCCGAACATCGTGACGCCGGCCCGCTCGGCGAGGTCCCAGAGCGCGCCCATGTCGGGGTAGCCCGGGTTGCCGTCGTAGAGGACGATCGCGGCGCGGGTCAGCAGGCCCGAGACGAGGAAGTTCCACATCATCCAGCCGGTCGTGGAGAACCAGAAGAACCGGTCGGCGGCGCCGAGGTCGACGTGCAGCGCCAGTTGCTTGACGTGCTCGAGCAGGATGCCGCCCTGCCCGTGCACGATCGGCTTCGGCAGGCCCGTCGTTCCCGACGAATACAGCACCCAGAGCGGGTGGTCGAACGGGAGGTGGGTGAACTCGAGCTCTACTCTGGCCTGCGGGAGCTCATTCCAGTTGCCGGCGGCGCCGAGGT
>DASTHF010000081.1:0-2842 GCA_035605615.1 Solirubrobacterales bacterium | reverse complement strand
GGCGGCGACGTAGGCGACGCGCTCGCGCAGGTCGCGGACGTCGTCGACGGAGCGGTTGGAGGCGGCGTCCATCTCGATCACGTCGATCGAGGTGCCGGCGGCGATCGCGCGGCAGGATTCGCACTCGCCGCAGGGGTCGACGGTCGGGCCGCCGCGCTCGCAGTTGAGCGAGCGGGCGAGGATCTTCGCCATCGAGGTCTTGCCGGTGCCGCGCGAGCCGACGAACAGGTAGGCGTGATGGACCTTGCCCTGCTCGACCGCGTTGCGCAGGGTGCGGACCACGTGCTGCTGGCCGACCACCTCGTCGAAGGAGCCGGGCCGGTGGCGGCGGTAGAGGGAGGTCGAGTCGCTCGCAGGCGGCACTGCGGCCAGTGTATCCGCGCCGATAGCGTGCCCTTCCCGTGCCGTCAGGGATCCGCAACCGGTTGACGCCGGCCGCCTGGGTGGCGGCGGTCTCGGCCGTCCTCCTCTTGATCTTCCCGCTCGGGTTCCCCAACTACGACACGATCTACGCACTTGTCTGGGGGCGCGAAATGGCGCACGGGACGAGCCCCGACTACGGCGCCGCCCTGCCCCCCACGCCGCATCCCCTCGCCGACCTGCTGGGGCTGGTGACGACGCCGCTCGGCGGCGGCGCGATCACGGTGACGATGGTGATCGCCTACGTCTCGCTGGCCCTGACCGTCTACCTCGTCTACCGCCTCGGCCAGCTCTGGTTCGACCGCTGGGTCGGGACCGCCGCCGCCCTGATCGTCCTCACCCGGGCCCCCTACCTCTCCAACGGCCTGCGCGCCTACGTCGACCTTCCCTACATCGCCCTCGTCCTCGGTGCCCTCGCCATCGAGACCAAGCGCCCCCGCGCCGGCTGGCCCGTCCTGGCCCTCCTCGCCCTCGCCGGCCTGCTCCGCCCCGAGGCCTGGCTCTTCTCCTTCGCTTATCTCATCTACCTGCTGCTCGGGGGGGCCAGGTCGTCCCGCCCTCGCGGTCCTGGAAGGGAGGAGAGGGTGTCCCTCGAACGGGCGGATACTCAAAGTGCCGGTCTAATTAGACCGGCACTTGTCCGGGCGAGGGACACCCTCTCCTCCCCCCACGGCATCGCCCTTGTCGCCCTCGCGCTCGCCGCGCCGATCCTCTGGGCCCTCTTCGACTGGATCACGACGGGCAGCCCGACCTACTCGTTCACCGGCACCCAGCACACCGTCGAAACGCTCAAACGCCAGACCGGCCCGGTCGACCTCGTCCTGTACGGGCCGCGGCGGCTCGGCGAGGTTCTGCAGTGGCCGGGGATGGTGGGGGCGGCCGGCGGTGTCGCGCTCGGCCTCGTCTTCCTGCGGCGCCGCTCGACGATCGGCGTGGTCGCAGCGGCGCTGGCGCTCGGCGCCTTCGCCCTGCTCGCCTGCGCCGGCCTCGCGATCATCCCCCGCTACACGATGCTGGCCGCCGCGCTGCTGGCGATCTTCGCGGCGCTGGCCCTGCTCGGCTGGCGGCTGCTGGAGCCCGGCCGTCCCTGGCGGCGCCGCTGGCAGGCCTTCGCGGTCGTCGTCCTCGCGATGTTCTTCGTCTGGGGCCCCAACCAGTGGAGCCTCGACTCGACCGTGAACCGCGACCTGACCAACCAGGGGACGATCGAGCGCGACCTCAGCGGCATCGCCTCCTCCGGCGCCTTCGTCAAGCCGCTCTGCGGGCCGATAGCCGTCCCCAACCACCGCGCCGTGCCGCGCCTCGCCTTCAATCTGCACATCGCGCCGACCCGGATCGTCAGCGCCAGCGAGGAAGGGATCCCGAAGCGCGGCTACTTCATCGAACCCGCCAGCCCCTTCGTGATCCACAACTTCATCCTCGACCCCAACGACACGACCCGCTTCTCGCTCCCCGTGCCGCACGGCTTCCGGCGCGTTGCCGCCAACCGCTCCTGGGTCCTCTACCGCCGCTGCTGATCCCGCCGTCGACCTTGACCCCATCCGGTGGGGAAAAGGTCGACAGCGACGATAAGTGGACCGTGCGCCCCGCTCTCCGAAGCAAAGCCACCGGGCGTGTCCGCCGCCTTCGGCTCGAGCCGGGCTCGCCTGCGGCACCCGCGGCATCCGCTTAAGGCTGCTTCCTTCCGGACCTGACCTGATTCGCGTGCCCACGTCGCGCAGGACCCGACCGTCAACACCTCCCGCGGCGCACCGGCCCCGACGGCCAGCCCCTCGGAACGGGATTCGGCCCCGCTAGAGCGGATTTCGGGTGACAGGGCACCGCTGGTTCCCCGCCTAGCACGGTCCGCCCCCGATCCTAGCTGTCGCACCGTCTTGGCGCGCGAATCCGGCCCTGCCGCCCGTCGTATGATCCGAGCCCCGGGCGCGTAGCTCAGCGGGAGAGCGCTCCCCTCACACGGGAGAGGTCGCTGGTTCGATCCCAGCCGCGCCCACTCCGGCCGGCGCGTACGATTTCGGCATGGCGCTTCTCAGCGATGCGGAGATCGAGGCGCGGCTGGGCGATCTGCCCGGCTGGCGGCGCGACGGCGACGCGATCGTCAAGACCTTCGAGCGCGGCGACTTCGTCGGCTCGGTGAGGTTCCTCGACAGCGTCGTCGAGCCGGCCGAGGAGATGGGTCACCACCCCGACGTCGAGATCTCCTGGGACAAGGTGACGCTGCGCCTCTCGACCCACTCCGAAGGGGGCCTGACCGAGGCCGACTTCGAGCTGGCGGCGAGGGTCGACGCGCTCGCCTGACGTCTCGCCCCGCCCACACGTCCCAACAAGAAGCCGGGCCGCCCCCGAGGGAGCGGCCCGGCGATGGGAGGGCGACCTTGCGAGGCGCACCCGTCTATGCGGGACGCGCCGGTCGCGATCTTCA
>DASTHF010000228.1:0-5436 GCA_035605615.1 Solirubrobacterales bacterium | reverse complement strand
AGGATCGCCACTCCAGAGATCGAGGCGGAGCTGGTCGAGATGGCGCGCTTTGCCACAGCGGCGCAGTTGGAGCGCCTGGTGCGCGGCTACCGGCGGGCGGTCTCCCTGGAGAGCGCCGCCATGGCCTACCAGGACCGCTTCCTTTCCACCGAATGGGACGAGGACGGCTGCCTCTGCATCCGTGGGCGGCTTGCGCCCGAGGACGGCGCGCTTTTCCTCAAGGCGCTGGAGGCAGGACGGGAGGCGATCCGCAAGGACATGGCGGAACACCAGAGTGAGGATGGGCGAGGCGGTTCCGCGGAACCTACCCCGGGCAGTTGGGGAAACCCCCGCCAAGGCGGTTCCGCGGAACCGGAACCGCCTCGGCGGGTGAACGACGCCGATGCGCTGATGCAGGTCGCGGAGAGCGCCCTTGCGGGGGATGGCGGCGTCAGATCGGCGGGCGAGCGCTACCAGGTGGTGGTCCATGTCGATGCAGAAGCGCTCGTTGGCCACGAGGGGAATGGCCGCTGTCGGCTTGACGACGGTCCCGCGATCCCGGCCGAGACGGCACGAAGGCTCTCTTGCAACGCCTCGCTCGTCTCGATGCTCCACGGCCCCAAGGGATCGCTCGACGTCGGCCGCAAGACAAGGGCGGTCCCGCCCTCGATGCGGCGGGCACTGCAGGCTCGCGACGAAGGCTGTTGCCGGTTCCCCGGTTGCAACAACCGCCGCTGGGTCGACGCGCACCACATCCACCATTGGGCCCACGGCGGAGAGACGAAGCTCGACAACCTGATCCTGCTCTGCTCTCACCATCACCGGCTGGTGCACGAGGGCGGCTTCTCTGTCTTGCGACAAGGCGATGGGAAGCTCGTCTTCCACCGCCCGGATGGGAGGGCGATCCCCTCTCTCCCCTCCCCCGCACGCGGCGGTTGCGGAGAGCTGCGGGCCCGCAACCGAAGGGCGGGGCTGGGCATCGGGCCGAGATCCTCGATGCCGCTGGGGTGTGGGGAGCGGATGGACCGGGAGCTGGCTGTGACGGGGCTGCTGGCGCGGGCGGGGCCTTAGCCGCCGGCCTTGACCTGCGCGGGGCGCGGGCGGGTGCGGTCGAGGATGCGCTCGATGCGCTTCGGCAGGTACCAGTTCCAGTCGCCGAGCAGCTTCATCAGGGCGGGGACGAGGATGGCGCGGACGATCGTCGCGTCGAGCAGGATCGCCGCCGAGAGGCCGACGCCGAACTGCTGGAGGCCGACGAAGGAGCCGGCGGTGAAGCCGGAGAAGGCCGCAATCATGATCAGGGCGGCTGCGGTGATGATGCGGCCGGTGTGCTCGAGGCCGTAGGCGACCGCCTCCTCGTTGTCGTGTCGCCTGTCCCACTCCTCGCGGATGCGCGAGAGCAGGAAGACCTCATAGTCCATGGAGAGGCCGAAGAGCATCGCGAAGAGGAAGATCGGAATCCAGGCTTCGATCTGGGGCAGGCCCTTGAGGCCCAGTAGGGAGTGGCCGCCATGGGCGAAGACCAGCACGAGGACGCCGTAGGTGGCGCTGACCGAGAGCAGGTTCAGCAGCACCGCCTTGAGCGGCAGCACCAAAGAGCGGAAGGCCCGCAGCAGGAGCAGATACGTCAGCACCAGCACCGCCACGACGAGCCAGGGGAAGGCGCCGTAGGAGACGTCGACGAAGTCGACTCCGAAGGCGGGGGCTCCGGTGAGCACCACCTCGGTGCTCGCCGGGAAGCCGGCCCGCGGTATGTAGCGATCGCGAATCCTGTGCACGAGATTTTGAGCCGACCTGGTGCCGGCATCCTGCTTACCGGCAACCCGCATCTGGAGGACCTCGCCACGCGCGTCGACCAGATGGGCGCGGCGCGCCAGTAGGCGGCCCTGCGGACCGGGCGGGAACTGGGCGGGCACGAGGATCGTCGACGGCTGTACCTGCGGGTCGCCGCGTAGCTGCGCGACCAAGCGGCCCTCCGCGGCCACCACCGGCGGCGAGAACGCCCCTCCCGGGCGACCGGTTTCGACGACTATCTGGTTCGGCGCCAGGGCGCCGGGGCCGAGCGTCGACTTCAGCACGGCGTAGCCGCGCGTCGACTCGGTGCTCAGCGGCACCCCCCGGTTGTCGCCGCTGGTCAGATGCAGCCCGAGGGCCGGCAGCGCCAGCCCGACCATCAGGCCTCCGGCCAGCACCAGGTAGACGATCGGGCGGCGCATGATCGAGCGGGCGAGGCGGTGCCAGACGCCCGTCCTGCCTTCGGCCCGATGCGCGAGGATGCTGCGGGGAATCACCCGCAGGCGGTTCACCTTCGTCCCCATCATCGCCAGCAGGGCCGGCAGGAAGGTCGCCGAGGCGGCGATCGAGAAGAGCGGGACGAGCAGGCCGCCGACGCCCATCGAGCGCATGAACGGGACGGGCATGAGCACGAGGAGGGCGAGGCCGACGGCGACGACGGCGCCCGAGAAGAGCGTCGCCCGGCCGGCCGTCTTCATCGTCTCGACCAGCGCCTCGCGAGGATCGTGGCCTTTCTCCAGCTCTTCCCGGTAGCGGAAGACGACCAGCATCGAGTAGTCGATGGCGATTGCCAGGCCAATCAGCGTGACGATGTTGGTCACGTACACCGCCATGTTCATGAAGTGGGCGAAGATCCAGACGGCGCCGAGCGTCGAGGGGATGGTGACCGCCGCGAAGGCGAACGGCACCACGATCCCGCCGAGCGTCCCGAACATGAAGGCCATCACGAGCAGGGCGACGGGAAGGGCGATCGTCTCGCCCTTGGCGAGGTCTTCGTTGTAGATGGATTTGGTGTCGTTGGTGATCGCCGGAAAGCCGGAGAGATAGGTGCGAACGCCGGGGATCCGCGGCGTCGCCGCGCGCACCGCGTCGGTCTTGTTGGCGGCGTCGGCGTTTTCGAGCGGCGTGTTGATCTGCACGTAGGCGACGGTGGGCGACGCGGACACGGCCGGCTCGGCTTGCGCTCCTTCGATCGGCGAGGCGGCTTTCGCCGCGATGGCCGTCGCCCTGCGCCGGAAGGCCGCCGTCTGGGCGACCGGGCGGCTCGTCTGGAAGACCAGCGTGAAGGCGCCGTCGCCGCGCTCGTTGAAGCGTTCCTTGAGCAGCTCGCGACCCCGTTCGGCGTCCGAGCCGGGGACGCTGAAGCGGTTGCTGAGAAGTGAGCCGACGTGCGAGGCGCCGTAACCGCCCAGCACGAAGAGGACGAGCCAGGCGGCGATGACCTTCTTGCGGTTGGCGATGACAGTGCGTGTCCAGCGCTCCACGGGGCGGGCTCCTCGGCTGGGGACAGGACGGGACCCCAGATTCTATGTCGGCGAGAAGTGGGACCATCGGGGGCCTGAGACTCGTTCGCTCATCCCTCCTCTGCGCGCTCGCCCTGGGGCTCGCCCTCGGCCTGGCGGCCTGCGGCGGCGGCTCCAGTGGGAGCGGCGGCAAGACGACGACGGCGCACCCGGCGCCGCAGCCGACGGTGACGCTCGCCGCGCCCGGGCACCGGCCGGTGGCCGGCGCTCCCTGGCCGATCACGATCCGGGCGCGAGGGCCGCACGGGGAGCCGCTGCGGGCCGAGGTCCGCTACCAGTACCTCTTCGCCGGCGCCGTCGTGGCGCATCGCTCCCACTACAGGTTCAAGGGCGTCTTCCACGACAGGATCGTCTGGCCGGCCCGCTCGATCGGCATCCCGCTGACCTTCCGCGCCGTCGTCACCACGCCGCTCGGCAGGCGCAATCTCGACTACCCGGTGCGGGTGAGGCGTTGAGCGCCACACCCGGCGGCGAGCGGGCCGCCGCCGCGCCGCGCCCCCGCAGCGGCGCCGAGATCGAGGTCGAGCGGGTCTCGAAGACGTTCGCCGGCCGGATCCGCGCCCTGCGCGAGGTCTCGCTGTCCGTCGCGCCGGGAGAGGTCGTCGCCATCACCGGCCCCTCCGGCTGCGGCAAGAGCACCCTGCTCAACGTGATCGCCGCGATCGAGCGGCCCGACTCGGGGCGGGTGCTGGTCGACAGGGTCCCGGTCACCGAGCTCGACGACCCCTCCGCCTACCGGCGCGACACGGTCGGCTTCGTCTTCCAGCTCCACCACCTGCTGCCGATGCTGACGGCGCGCGCCAACGTCGAGCTGCCGCTCATAGCCGCCGGCGTGCCGCGCGCCGAGCGCCGCCGCCGAGCCGTTGAGCTGCTGGCCGAGGTGGGGCTGCGCGAGCGCGCCGAGGAGCGCCCGGCGACCCTCTCTGGGGGCGAGCGCCAGCGGGTCGCGGTGGCGCGGGCGCTCGCCAACGAGCCGCGCCTGCTGCTCGCCGACGAGCCGACCGGCTCGCTCGACTCGGAGAGTGGCCAGCTCGTCCTCGAGCTGCTCGATCGCGCCCGCGAGCGGCGCGGCATGACGCTGCTGGTCGCCAGCCACGACCGCCTGCTCGGCGACCGCGCCGACCGCGTGGTGCGGATGGTCGACGGGGCGATCGCCGGCGACGGCCCGCCGCCGCCCTAAGCTCAGAAACGCCCCAGCAGCTCGGCCGGCGGCCGGTGGGTGACGCGCCAGGCGGGATAGATACCGCCGAGCACGCCGATCGCGAGGCCGATCAGGACGCCCCTCCCCACTCCCCAAAGCGTCAGCTCCGGGCTGACGAACGCTTCGGCGGAAAGCAGGCCGACGATCAGGTGGCTGACCGCGACCCCGGCGACGACGCCGATCGCGGCGCCGATCAGCCCTACGCCCGCTCCCTCGCCGATCACCAGCGAGGCCACCTGACGCGGGCTCCAGCCGATCGCCGCGATCAGCGCAAGCTCCCGCTGGCGCTCCAGCACCGCCATCGCCATCGTGTTGGTGACGGCGATCGCGCCGAGCACGAGGGCGAGGACGGCGATCACCACGACCGCCTTGGTGACGATCTCGAAGGCGGGATTGGCGCGTGCCGCCTCACCGGGGTTGGCGATCGTCATCGTGCCCGGGAAGGCGCGCCGCACCTCCGCGGCAACGGCTTCCTGCGAGGCGTCCGGACGCAGGGTGACGGCGATCGTGGTGATGCCGCTGCGCCCGCCGGCCAGCCGCGTGGCGACGGGCAACGGCACGACCGCGCCGGCGTCCTCGAAGCCGACGCCCGAGTGGTAGGTGCCGACGACCGGGAAGCGCTCGCCCTTGAGGACGACGCGGTCGCCGGGCGTGAGGCCGAGACGGCCCGCCAGCTCGTCGCCGAGCATCGCCTCGTGGCCGCGCGGCGGCCGCCCCGCCGTCAGGACCAGCCGTTCCATCACGAAGGTGTGCGGGCTGGCGCCGAAGACGATCGCCGAGGGCGACGCCGGGATGGCGTCGGTGACGAGCTGGATCGCCGCTGCGCGCGCCACGCCCGGCTGCCGTTCGATCCGCGGCAGCATCGTCTCCGGCAGCACCGAGGCGGTCGGGTCGGCGACGCCGCTCTGGAAGATGCCGAAGTCGGCCCCGCCGAGGTTG
>DASTHF010000216.1:0-6036 GCA_035605615.1 Solirubrobacterales bacterium | reverse complement strand
CGGCTCCGCCCCCTCGGTTTCGGCATAGCGCTCGCGGTACACCGCCATCGGGTCCCAGCCGGGATCCGCCTCGCCGAGCAGGGCGGCGCGGCGCTCCGCCGCGAAGATCTCCTTCCAGGCGTTGTGGCGCTCCAGCGCCGGCAGGCGCGCCGCGCGCACGAAGCGCTTCGCTTTGTAGTCGAAGCTGACCTTGGCGTCGGAGCTGGGCAGCGCCTCGACGAACGGCGAGGCGAGCGAGGCCAGCCGCCCCAGCCGCGGCGCCAGCAGGTCGGCGACGTAGGTGTAGTAGCCACCGAAGAGCTCGTCGCCGCCCTCGCCGGAGAGCGCCACCTTGACCTCGCCTGCGGCGAGCTGCGAGACGAGGTAGGTGGGCAGCGCCGAGGAGTCGCCGAAGGGCTCGTCGAAGACCTCGACCAGCCGCGGCAGGAGGTCGACGGCGTCCGGCCGCAGCACCAGCTCGTGGTGGTCTGTGCGGTAGCGCTTGGCGACGAGGCGGGCGAGAGAGAGCTCGTCGAAGCTGCCCTCCTCGAAGCCGATCGAGAACGTCTTCAGCGACCCCCCGGTCTCGGTGGCGGCGAGCGCCGCGAGGCCGGCCGAGTCGACGCCGCCGGAGAGGAGGACGCCGACCGGCACGTCAGCCACCAGGTGGGCGCGCACCGAGTCGCGCAGGACGTCGCGGAGCTCGGCTGCGAGCCGCGGCTCGGGCCCGCTCCTCGTCGCGCCGGCCGGCGCCGGGCGGGGGCGCGCGTAGCGCCGTTCGGCGACGGCGCCGTCCCGCTCCCAGGTCAGGGTCGAGCCGGGGAGGAGCTTTCGCGCCTCGGCGAAGATCGTCAGCGGCGCCGGGATCGAGTTGAAGGCGAGGTAGGCGGCGAGCGCGCGCCGGTCGATGCCGCGGTCGAAGCCGGGCAGCTCGAGCATCGCCTTCAGCTCCGAGGCGAACGACAGCTGCCCGCCGGCGACCCGGTAGTAGAGCGGCTTGATGCCGAAGCGGTCGCGGGCCAGGAGCAGCCGCCCCCGCTCCTCGTCCCAGAGCGCCAGCGCGAACATCCCGCGCAGCCGCGCCACGAAGTCGTCGCCGTGCTCCTCGTAGAGGTGGACGAGCACCTCCGTGTCCGACGCCGTCCTGAAGCGGTGCCCGCGCCGCTCCAGCTCGCGGCGCAGCTCGCGGTGGTTGTAGATCTCGCCGTTCTGGACGACGACGACATTGCCGTCCTCGCCGGCGATCGGCTGGTCGCCGCCCTCGAGGTCGATGATCGAGAGGCGCCGCGCCGCCAGGGCGACCGGGCCGCGATGGAAAAGGCCATCGCTGTCGGGCCCGCGATGGACGAGGCGGCGGCTCATCCCCGCCACCGCCTCGACGTCCGGCGGCGGCCCCCCACCGGCGCTGACGACTCCGCATATGCCGCACATGGCGGGGCAGTCTGTCAGCCGGCGCTCAGCGGACCGCGACCGCCGACTTTGGCGACCGTGGCAAGGAGAACGCTGAAGTAGAGGCCCACGGAGCGGTCGGCGATGTACTCCATGTCGTGGGCGAGCTTGTCCGCCCACGACTCCTCCCGGGTCATCCTCGTCTGCGCGAAGCCGGTGACACCGGGACGCACGACCAGCCGCTGCCAGTACTCGGGGATCTCCTCGCAAAGCTCGGTGAAGAAGGCGGGGCGGATCGGGCGGGGGCCGACGATCGCCATCTCGCCGCGCAGCACGTTCCAGAGCTGCGGCACCTCGTCGAGATGGGTGGAACGGAGGGCGCGGCCGATCGGCGTCACCTCCTCTTCGGTCCGGCGCGACAGCTCCTCGCCCAGATAGGGGCCAAGCCGGTCCTCGGCGTCCGGCCGCAGGGTGCGGAACTTGTACATCCAGAAGAGCTGGCCGGCCCGGCCGACGCGGGCGCCGCGGTAGAGGACGGGCCGGCCCGAGCCGATCGCGATTGCCAGCGCGACCAGGACGAGCAGCGGCGACAGCGCCAAGAGGACCGTGGCGGAGATGAGGACGTCGAGCGCGCGCAGGACGGAGTCGACCGGGCGGGACTCGCCGGCGTCGGCCAGGGAGACGAAGCGCTCCAGCCTGGACTGAGCGTCGGCGGCCGTCAGGCGACCGGCGTCTGTCGTCGCTCTCCGCGTGATGGTGCGCTCTCGACGGTAGCGAGGATGGTCTCGACGAGCGGGCCGGGATCCCGTTTCGTCGGCGTCGCGGCGGCGTCGCGCTTCTCGAGCTGGATCGCCCGCGGATCGGTCAGCGGGCGCAGCCGCCCGCTGCGGATCAGTGCTTCGTCGACGCCGCCGAGGCGCCCGCCGTAGGTGGTGTAGACGGGAACGCCCAGCGCCGCCGCCTCGCGGTTCATCGTGCCGCCGGCGGAGACGACGAGGTCGGCCAGCGCGACGAGGCTCTGCGCCTCGACGGCGCCCGGCGGGACGATCACCGAGGGCAGCCGCATGCTCTCGATCAGCTCGCGCTGCGCCGCGGTGCGAGGCAGCACGACGGCGTGGACGTCGCTGTCGGCGCCGAGCCGGGCCAGGACCTTCGGGAAGAGCGGGTTCGACTTGCGGTGGTAGAGCGAGACGTCGGGCGGCGGCCGCACGATGACGACGACGCGCGACTCGGCGACCGAGAGCTTCCGCAGCGCGTCGGGGTCCGGCTCGAAGTCGTAGAGGTAGTACTCCTCCTTGAGGCCCGGGTACGGGAAGTGCTTGTCCGGCCCGACGCCGAAGCGGCGCAGCCTCTCCAGCGGCACGGAGTCCGGGAACATGACGCGCCTCGCGAGACGGCAGCCGATGTGGTGCTGGGTTACCGCGTACTCGTAGTCGTGCATGTTGACCTCGGGAACGCCGAGCACGCGGGCGGCGATCGCCAGGTCGTTGGAGCCGTGCGCAAGCGCGAGGTCGAAGGAGCGCCGGCGGCCGAAGCGGGTCATCGCCGCCGTCCGCGCCCCCAGCCGGTAGGCCTTGCGGAGGCGTGAGGCGCCGCCGTGACGGCCGATCGGCGTGTGCTCGATGCCGTGCAGGTCGAGCAGCGCCTGCGTCTGCGCGTAGTCGCGGGACGTCACCTCCACCGCGTGACCCCGGGCGCGCAGCCGCTCGATGATCGGCCGCAGCACCAGCACGTGCGCGGGCGCGCTCATGTCGACCCAGATTCTCATCCGGCGCCTGCTCCGCTTCGCGTCCGCGGGTGCCGGCAATCGCCATATGAACGCCGCTCGCGAGGAATCAGACTGTGACGCTCGCTAATTGGGAATACAGCGGGTAGCGGTCCATCAGCGCCCGGCTGCGCTCGCTCAGGGCGTCCTTCTCGGCCTCGAAGTCCTCGCGGAGGGCGCCGCAGATGACGGCGGCGATCTCGCGCATGTCCTCCTCGACGAGGCCGCGGGTGGTGAGGGCCGGGGTGCCGATGCGGAGGCCCGAGGGGTTCATCGGCGGCCGCTCGTCGAAGGGGATCGCGTTGCGGTTGACCGTGATGCCGACCGCCTCGAGGCGGCTCTCTGCGGTCTTGCCGTCGAGCCCGGTCGGGGTCAGGTCGACGAGCACCAGGTGGACGTCGGTGCCGCCGGTCAGAACCGGCAGGCCGCCCTCCTGGAGGCCGGCGGCCAGCGCCTTCGCGTTGGCGATCGTCTGCCGCTGGCGGGCACGGAACGCCTCCGTGGCGGCGATCCGCAGCGCCACCGCCTTGCCGGCGATCACGTGCATCAGCGGGCCCCCCTGCTGGCCGGGGAAGATCGCCTTGTCGACCGCCTGCGCGTGCTCCTCGCGGCAGAGGATCATGCCGCTGCGCGGCCCGCAGAGGGTCTTGTGGATCGTCGTCGTGACGACGTCGGCGTGCTCGACCGGGTTGGGGTGCTCGCCCGCGGCGACGAGGCCGGCGAAGTGCGCCATGTCGACCATCAGCCGGGCGCCGACCGAGTCGGCGATTGCGCGGAAGGCGGCGAAGTCGAGCTGGCGCGGGTAGGCCGACCAGCCGGCGACGATCACCTTCGGCCGGTGCTCGTGGGCGAGCCGCTCGACCTCCTCCATGTCGACCAGCATGTCCTCGCGGCGCACGTGGTAGGCGACGGCCTCATAGAGCTTGCCGGAGACGTTCAGCTTCATCCCGTGCGTGAGATGGCCGCCATGGTCGAGCGCCATCCCCAGGATCGTGTCGCCGGGCTCGATCAGCGCCATGTAGGCGGCGTTGTTGGCCTGGGCGCCGGCGTGCGGCTGGACGTTGGCGTGGTCGGCGCCGAACAGCGCCTTGGCGCGGTCGATCGCCAGCTGCTCGGCGACGTCGACCTCCTCGCAGCCGCCGTAGTAGCGGCGGCCGGGATAGCCCTCGGCGTACTTGTTGGTGAGAACCGAGCCGACCGCCTCGAGCACAGCCTGCGGCACGAAGTTCTCCGAGGCGATCATCTCCAGGGTGCCCTGCTGGCGCCGCAGCTCGGCATCCAGCACCGCCGCGATCTCCGGATCGACCTCGGCCAGTGGCGCCGTCTGGAAGTTCTCGCTTAAATCAGCCATCGTGCGAGCGACCATACCAACGCTCGTGGCGCTCACCGCGGCGCTCGCGATCGCCCCTTCCGCGGCCGGGGCCGGCGAAGCGGCGGCGAACCCCTGCGTCGGCCCGGGATCCGGGCACCTGCTCTGCCCCAACCTGCGGATCGGGCCGCCCTCCGGGCTCTACGTCGAACGCGTCGGCGGCCGGGTGCGACTGCGCGCGACCAGCGACGTGCGCAGCCGCGGCCGCGGCCCGATGGAGCTGCACGGCATCCGCGACGGCTGGCACACGATGCGGGTCAACCAGCGCATCTACCGCGCCGGCGGCGGCCACGTCACGGTCCGCACCCGCGCCCACCTGCACTTCACCAACGTCGGCTCCTACTTCGGCGGCAGCTACTGGAAGGTCCATCAGCTGGCCAGGTTCGAGCTCTGGTCGGTGGACGCCGAACACCACCTGGAGCGCTTGGTGCGAACCGGCCCCAAGCTCAACTACTGCCTGCGCGACCTGGAGCGGACCCGGCCCGGCCCCGGTTCCCCGCGCGGCCCTCACTATCCCGGCTGCAACCAGGACCCCTACATCCACCGGGTGACGCTCGGCACCTCGGTCGGCTGGTCGGACGTCTATCCCGCCGACTACGACAGGCAGTGGATAGACGTCACCGGCCTGCGCGGCTGCTTCGCCTTCGTGATGACCGTCGATCCCAACAACCTGCTCTACGAGTCGAACGAGAGCGACAACTCATCCCGCCGCCTCGTCCACCTGCCCTATCGGGGTCAACCGGGCTGCTAGCTCCTCCTCCGACAGGGCGCCTTGGCGGAGGACGGTCCAGCCGCTGTCCGCGTCGAGGCGGGTGAGGTCGACGACGGTGGAGGGCAGGCCGCCGAGGGCGCCGCCATCGATCGCCAGGTCGGCGCCGGCGACGATCTCGGCCGGCACGTCCTCGAAGCGGGGGGCCGGCGGCTCGCCGCTGCGGTTGGCGGAGGTCTGGAAGAGGGGCCGCATGACGCCGGCCAGCGGGCCGCCGATCAGGCGCACGCCGAGCCGTTCCGGGTCCGCGCGGCAGGCGAGCGGGTAGCGCCGCTCGGGGTTGGCGACGACGAGCGTCACGGGGCCGGGAAGCAGCGCCCCGACCGCCGCGCGGGTGCGGGGGCCGAAGCCCGCGACCAGCTCGCGCATCGCCAGCGGCGAGAGGTACATGACGGCCGCCGGCTTGCCGTCGTCGCGGCCCTTGAGGCGGTAGATGCGCTCGATCGCCGCGGCGTCGAGCGGGTCGCAGGCGAGCCCGTAGAGCCCGTCGGCGGGAAAGACCGCCACTCCGCCGCCACCGAGGCAGCGCTCCAGCGCCGCCCGCGCCGCCGCTGCCCCGTCGCGCTCTACCGAGACGACCTCGGTCATCGCTCTTGGGGCGCCCTTTCCCCCGTATACCGGAGGGAGTCGCCTCGGCCCAGGACGACGCGCTCGATCCCGGCCAGGTCGCGACGCGTCTCGACCGCGGCGAAGCCGCCCTCGCGCAGCATCGCGCCGACCGCCTCGGCCTGTCCCTCCCCCACCTCCACCGCAAGTGTGGTGGAG
>DASTHF010000210.1:0-9300 GCA_035605615.1 Solirubrobacterales bacterium | reverse complement strand
GAGACGCGGCCGATCGCCGGCACCTACCCGCGCGGCGCCAGCGAGGACGAGGACCGCCGCCTCGCCGAGCGCCTCGTCAACGACCCCAAGGAGCGCGCCGAGCACGTGATGCTGGTCGATCTCGGCCGCAACGACCTCGGCCGCGTCTGCGAGTACGGCACGGTCAAGGTCGACGAGCTGATGGTCGTCGAGACCTACTCGCACGTCCTCCACATCGTCAGCCAGGTCTCGGGGACGCTGCGCGAGGGGGTCGGCGCGATGGACGTGCTGCGCGCCGCGCTGCCGGCCGGCACCCTCTCAGGCGCGCCGAAGGTGCGCGCGATGCAGATCATCGACGAGCTGGAGCCGGTCAAGCGCGGCTCCTACGGCGGCGCGATCGGCTACCTCTCCTGGAACGGCGACCTCGACACGGCGATCCACATCCGCACCGTCGTCGCCAAGGACGGGCAGATCCACGTGCAGGCGGGCGGCGGCACGGTCGCCGACGCCGTGCCCGCCTACGAGTACAACGAGTCGGTCAACAAGGCGAAGGCGGTCTTCCGCGCCGTCGAGCTCGCCTGCGAGCAGCCAGACTGGGCCTAGGGATCTTCATGAACGTCCTCGTGATCGACAACTACGACTCCTTCACCTACAACCTCGTCCAGTACCTGGGCGAGCTCGGCGCGGCGGTCGAGGTCGTCCGCAACGACAAGGCCACGGTCGAGGAGCTGCTGGGGCGCGGCGCCGACCGCCTCGTCGTCTCACCCGGCCCCTGCACGCCAGCCGAGGCCGGCGTCTCGACCGAGGCGATCCGCGCCTTCGCCGCGGCGGGGACGCCGGTGCTCGGCGTCTGCCTCGGCCACCAGTGCCTGGTCGAGGCGTTCGGCGGCCGCACCGTGCAGGGCGACCCCGTCCACGGCAAGGAGGCGGAGATCGAGCACGACGGCCGCACGATCTTCACCGGCCTGCCCAGCCCGCTGGTCGCCGGCCGCTACCACTCGCTGGTCGCCGACCCCGACCTGCCGGACGAGCTGGAGCTGAGCGCCCACCTCGGCGAGGTCGTGATGGGTGCTCGCCACCGCGAGCTGCCCGCCGAGGGCGTCCAGTTCCACCCCGAGTCGGTGCTGACCCCGCAGGGCAAGCACCTGCTCGCCAACTTCCTGGGAGACGCCAAATGATCCCGCTTCCCGCTTCCGGTGCGCCTTATGTGTCCCTGGGACACATAAGGCGCACCGGAACGGATGGGGGTGGCGGTGATGGCGATGCCTAACGACATCGTCACCAGGGCGATCGACGCGGTCTGCGCCGGCGATCACCTGAGCGCCGACCACGCCGCCGCGGTGCTCGCCGAGATCATGGCGGGGCGCTCCAGCGAGGTGCAGACCGGAGCCTTCCTGATCGCGCTGCGCGCCAAGGGCGAGACGGTCCCCGAGCTGGTCGGCCTGGCGCGGACGATGCGCGCCCTGGCCGCGCCGGTCAAGACGCGGCGCCAGGACCTCGTCGACACCGCCGGCACCGGTGGTGGGCCCTGCACCTTCAACGTCTCGACCACGGCGGCGATCGTCGCCGCCGGGGCGGGCTGCGCGGTCGCCAAGCACGGCAACCGCTCCAACACCAGCAACTGCGGCTCCGCCGACCTGCTGGAGGCGCTGGGCGTCAACATCGAGCTCGACCCCGAGCAGGTGGGCCGCTGCATCGACGAGGTCGGCTTCGGCTTCATGTTCGCGCCGCGCCACCACGCGGCGATGGCCCACGTCATCCCGGTCCGCAAGGCGCTCGGCGTGCGCACGATCTTCAACTTCCTCGGGCCGCTCACCAACCCGGCCGGCGCGCGGCGCCAGCTGCTCGGCGTCTCCGACCGCCACTTCCAGGAGACGATCGCCGAGGCCCTGGTCGGGCTCGGCAGCGAGCGGGCGATGGTCGTCGCCGCCGAGGACGGCGTCGACGAGCTTTCGATCTCGGCCCGCACCAGGGTGGTCGAGGTCGCCGACGGCGGCACCCGGGAGTGGTTCGTCGAGCCGGGCGAATTCGGCCTCGCCGAGGCGGAGCTGGAGGAGGTCGGCGGCGGGACGCCGGAGGAGAACGCCGCCGCCTCGCGCGCCGTGCTGGCGGGGGAGAGGGGGCCGCGCCGCGACCTCGTCCTGCTCAACGCCGGCGCGGCGATCTACGTCGGCGGCCGGGCCGAGAGCCTCGCCGAGGGAGTCGAGGTGGCGGCCGAGTCGATCGACAGCGGCGAGGCCCGCCGCCTGCTCGAGCGGCTGGTCGCGGCGACCGCCGAGCTGGGCGACTAGGCTTTCGGCTCCACGTGGGAATGATCGAGCAGCTGATCGCGGCGGCGCGCGAAGGGGTGGAGGAGCGTCGCCGAGAGACCCCGCAGGCCGACCTCGAGTCTTGGCTGCACGGGCGCGGCGAGGACCGGCCCTTCAGCGAGGCCCTGGTCCGTCCCGGGCTCTCGCTGATCGCCGAGTTCAAGCGACGCTCGCCGAGCGCCGGTCAGATCTCCGCGACGGCGACGGTCGCCGACCAGGTGCGCGCCTACGAGCGCGGCGGCGCCGCGGCACTCTCGGTGCTGACCGACGCCACCCACTTCGGCGGCTCGCTCGACGACCTGCGCGCCGCCCGCGCTGCCTGCGGCCTGCCGATCCTCCGCAAGGACTTCATCGTCGACCGCTATCAGCTCTACGAGGCGGCGGTGAACGGGGCCGACGCGGTGCTGCTGATCGTCCGCGCCCTCGACGACGACGTGCTGCGCGCCCTCTACGAGGAGGCGCGCGGGCTCGACCTCGACTGCCTGGTCGAGGTCCACGACGCGGCCGAGCTCGAGCGCGCTCTCGAGCTCGACGCCGACGTGATCGGGATCAACAACCGCAACCTCGACGAGGGCACGGTCGACATCGCCACGACCTACGAGCTGATGACCGACGTGCCGGCCGGCAAGACGGTGGTCGCCGAGAGCGGCATCTCCACCCGCGCCGAGCTGGAGGAGCTGGAGCGGGTCGGGGTCGATGCGGTGCTGATCGGCAGCGCGCTGATGAGCGCCGCCGATCCGGAGGCGATGGCCCGCGAGCTTACGGGCGCGGACGAGGGCACCAGAGAGCACCACCTCCCCTGACCGCGTCTCTTTAGGAAAGCTTTGAGGACTCTTAAGGGGCGGCTCAGCGCCCGCCTGCAAGATCGTCGCCGATGAGTCGCGTCCGACGCTTTCTCCGCACCCCGTTCGGGTCCGCCCTGCTGGGCGGGGGGGTCGTCGCCGCCTTCGGCTGGGTGGCGATCGCGGCCGGCCTGATCCACGCGAAGGGCGGCGGCGGGGCGACCATCGCATCGGCGCCCCTGACCTCGACGGTCGCCAGCAAGGAAGGAGGCGAAACCAACCTCGTCAACCAGATCTACCGCCGCGACGGCCAGGGCGTCGCCTTCATCGAAGCCCAGAGCCCGCCCGAAGAATCGCCCCTCGGTCCCTTCGGGTCGCCCCAGGGCGGCGGCACCGCGACCGGCTCCGGCTTCGTGATCGACGGCGAAGGGCACATCCTCACCAACAACCACGTCGTCGCCGGGGCCAACCGCATCGAGGTCAAAATCGGCGCCTCCGACCGGACCTACACCGCCCGGGTCGTCGGCACCGACCCGGCCACCGACATCGCGCTGCTCAAGGTCGAGGCGCCGGCCGGCCAGCTCCACCCGCTCGTCCTCGGCGATTCCTCCAAGGTCGAAGTGGGCGACCCCGTCGTCGCGATCGGCAACCCGTTCGGGCTCGACCGCACCGTGACCAGCGGCATCGTCTCCGCCCTGCAGCGGCAGATCCAGGCCCCCAACGGCTTCGCGATCTCGCACGTGATCCAGACCGACGCGGCGATCAACCCGGGCATCTCGGGCGGCCCGCTGATCGACGCCTCGGGCGGCGTGATCGGCATCAACTCGCAGATCCAGACCGGCGGCGGCAACGGCAATGTCGGCATCGGCTTCGCGATCCCGAGCAACACGGCGCGCGAAGTCGTCAGCCAGCTCGAGAAGAACGGCAAGGTCCAGCACGCCTACCTGGGGATCAGCGGCGGCAGCATCACGCCGCAGCTGGCGCAGGCACTGAAGCTGCCGGTCAACGAGGGCGTGCTCGTCTCGGAAGTCGTCAAGGGCGGGCCGGCGGACGAAGCCGGCATCCAGGGTGGCACCACGTCGGCGACGATCGAAGGCGCCAACATCATCCTCGGCGGCGACATCATCACCAAGGTCGACGGCAGGAAGATCTCGGGGATGGACGAGGTCATCAACGTCGTCAACTCGGCGAAGCCGGGCGAAAAGCTCGCGGTCACGGTGCTGCGCGGAAAATCCGAGAAGACGCTGAGCGTCACCCTCGGCGTCCGTCCACCGTCGGTCCGCGACTCGCAGTCCGGCCCCGTCGGCCCACCCGCCCGATAGGTGTCGCCGCGGCTCCCGTACCCTGGGAGCCATGCGGGTGAAGATCTGTGGGGTGACCAATCTGGACGACGCCGCCGAGGCGGTGAGGCTTGGAGCTTGGGCGATCGGGCTGGTCCATTTCGAGGGGAGTCCGCGCTGCTGCGAGGCGGGTGAGGCGGCGCGGATCGGCGCGGCGTTTCGGAGGAAGTGCGAGGTGGTGGGCGTCTTCGTGAACCCGGAGCTGGAGGAGGTCGCGAAGGCGGTCGAGAACGCCGGGCTGACGATGGTGCAGCTGAACGGGGAGGAGGGGCCGTCGTTCTGCGCGGAGACGGCGCGGCGGACCGGGGTGAAGGTGATCAAGGCGATCCACGTCGCGAGCGCCGCCGACGTGCATGCGGCCGAGATGTTCCGCACCGACTACCACCTCTTCGATCGTCGCGGCGACGGCCTCTGGGGCGGGACGGGCGAGAGCTTCGACTGGGAGCTGCTGGGGGAGCGGCGCTCCGAGGTGCCGGCGATCCTCGCCGGCGGCCTGCGGCCGGAGAACGTGGCGGAGGCGATCGCCGTCGCCCATCCCCATGCGGTCGACGTGGCGAGCGGCGTCGAGGCCGAGCCGGGCCGCAAGGACCACGCGGCGATGGCCGCGTTCTTCGATGCCGTGCATGCGGCTAGCGTTCCCGGCCCATGAGTGCCGAGCGAGCGCAGCGTCGCAATCTGATTCTTCGCAAGCGAGCGAGGCGCGAGGCGTTGTGATGAGCGCGCCGATCGAGGAGAGGTTCGGGCCCTACGGGGGGCGCTATGTCCCTGAGACGCTGATCGCCGCGCTCGACGAGCTGAGCGCCGCCTGGGCGGAGGCGCGCGAGGACGAGGCGTTCCGCGCGCGGCTGGCGGGGCTGCACCGCGACTTCATCGGCCGGCCGACGCCGCTCTACCTGGCCGAGCGGCTCTCGGAGCGGGTCGGGCGCCGCGTCTACCTGAAGCGCGAGGACCTCTGCCACACCGGCGCCCACAAGATCAACAACGCGATCGGGCAGGCGCTGCTGGCGCAGCGGATGGGCAAGCCGCGGATCATCGCCGAGACCGGCGCGGGCCAGCACGGCGTCGCGATCGCCACCGCCTGCGCGCTGCTCGGCATGGAGTGCGTCGTCTACATGGGCAGCGAGGACATCCGCCGCCAGGCCCCTAACGTCGAGCGGATGCGCCTGCTGGGCGCCGAGGTGGCGCCTGTCGAGGCGGGGGCCCGCACCCTCAAGGAGGCGGTCAGCGCGGCGATCCGCGACTGGGTCGCCAACGTCGAGACGACCCACTACGCGATCGGCTCGGCGGTCGGGCCGGCGCCCTTCCCGGCGCTGGTCCGCGACCTGCAGCGGGTGATCGGCGACGAGGCGCGCGAGCAGGCGCTGGCGGCGGAGGGGGCGCTGCCGGCCCGGGTGATCGCCTGCGTCGGCGGCGGCTCCAACTCGATCGGCATCTTCACGCCGTTCGTCGGTGACGCGGGGGTCCAGCTGATCGGCGTCGAGGCGGCGGGGGAGGGGCTCGACTCCGGCCGCCACGGCGCCTCGTTGCTGGCCGGCCGCACCGGCGTCCTGCACGGCTCGCTCTCCTCGGTGATCGCCGACGCCGAGGGCCAGATCCTCGAGGCCCACTCGGTTTCGGCCGGCCTCGACTACCCGGGCGTCGGCCCCGAGCACGCCTACCTGCGCGACAGCGGCCGCGCCACCTACACCGCCGTCACCGACGCCGCTGCGCTCGCCGCCTTCGCCGAGCTCTCGCGGCTGGAGGGGATCATCCCGGCGCTCGAGTCGGCGCACGCGATCGCCTGGCTGCTCGAGAACGGCGACGGCGAGGGCTACGACGTGCTGTGCCTCTCCGGCCGCGGCGACAAGGACCTCGCCGAGGTGATGGAGCGGACCGGTGACTGAGGCGACGCTGACCGGCTCGGCGCAGATAGCTGCGGCGTTCGCGGCGGCGCGGGCCGAGGGTCGCGCCGCGCTGATGCCGTACATGATGGCCGGCTTCCCCGACCGCGGGTCCTCGCTGGCGATCGCCGCCGCTTACGCCGAGGGTGGCGCCGACCTGATCGAGCTGGGCGTCCCCTTCTCCGACCCGCTCGCCGACGGCCCGACGATCCACGCCGCCGCGACCGCCGCACTGCGCGCCGGCGCGACCATCGACACCGCGCTGGAGGTCTGCGAGTCCGTCTCCGGCCGCGTCCCCGTCGTCCTCATGGTCTACGCCAACATGGTGCTGGCCCAGGGCGGCCCCGCCGAGTTCGCGGCCCGCGCCGCCGCGGCGGGCGCCGCCGGCGCGATCGTCCCCGACCTGCCGCTGGACGAGGCCGCGGAGCTGCGCGAAGCGCTGGACGCGGCCGGCCTGGCGCTCGTCCCGCTCGTCGCCCCGACCACCGAGCCGCAGCGCCGCGCCCGCATCTGCGCCGCGGCGCGGGGCTTCGTATACATCGTCTCCACCGTCGGCACGACCGGCGAGCGGCAGGAGGTCCCCGCCGGCCTCGCCGGCCTGGTTGCGTCCGCCAAGGACGAGGCGGAGGTCCCCGTCGCGGTCGGCTTCGGCATCGGCACCCCCGAGCAGGCCGCCCGGGTCGGCGAGCTGGCCGACGGCGTCATCGTCGGCAGCCGCCTCGTCCGCGCCGCCGCCGAGGCCGGCTCGGCCGCCGAGGCGGCGCAGGCCGCCCGCTCCTTCCTCGCCGAGGCGCGCGCCGCCCTGGCCGGGCTGTAAGCTCCCCGGCCGCATGGGAATGGTTGTCAGCTTCTTCCTGGCGCTCGCCGCGATGACGGTGTCCTACGCCCTCGGCCAGGGCGGTCCCGTCGCCGCCCTCGTCTTCCTCGGCGTCCTCTTCGTCGGCGCCACGATCCGCATCGTCGCGCCGAAGTCGTAGCGGCGCCGCCGCGGCGGTCAGGCCCGCGTCGCGACGACCTGCAGGTACTCCGGTTCGAGCACGAGCGCCCGCTCTCCGGCCGTGTTGCCCTCTTCGAGGAAGGCGCGCAGGTCCGCCTCCAGCGCCGCCTCGCCCTCCGGCCCGACTTTCTCGAAGGCGACCTTGACCGGTCCGAAGTAGGTGCGGAAGAACTCCAGCCAGTGGTCGACCGAGCGGAACGTCTGGCGCGAGGCCTTGCGCTCGACCCGCAGGTCCGCGATCCCGTCGCCGAAGAGCTGGCGCAGGTTGTCCTCCACGCCCCAGACCAGCGGCGGCTTGACGCCCGGGGGCGGGGGCACGTGCTTGGCGACGGTCATGAACATCCTGCCGATCTCGCCGTCGGGGACCCAGTTGGCCATCCCGATTCGCCCTCCGGGCTTGCAGACGCGAAGCAGCTCCGACGCCGTCCTCTCCTGTTCCGGCGCGAACATCGCGCCGAAGATCGACATCACGACGTCGAACTCGCCGTCCTCGAAGGGAAGTTCGGCGGCATCGCCCTCCACGAACTCGACGTCCAGCCGCTCGGCCGCCGCGCGTTCGCGGCCGCGCTCCAGCAGCGCCGGCACGAAGTCCACCCCCACGGTGTTGCCCCAGGCCCGGCGCGCCGCCGCGAGCGCCCCATTGCCGCTGCCGCAGGCGACGTCGAGGACGCGCTCGCCGGGGACGATGTCGAGCGCCTCGGCGAGGTCGTCGGCCGCCCTGAAGACGATCGCGGCGACCATCGAGAAATCGCCCTCCGACCAGGTCCTCTGCTGCATGCCCCTGACGGCGGTCAGGTCGACCGTGTCGCTCATATCCACTCTCCCCTCGGGTCGTGTGTCCGAGTCCCGGCGCTTCGGGACTCCGCGCTGTTTCCCGGGGCACACGTTAGGGAACGCCGTACACCGGCCGACCGCCCGGCCCGCTCTTCTAAGCTCTTCGTATGCGGATCGGCGTGCTGACCGGCGGCGGGGATTGCCCGGGGCTCAACGCGGTGATCCGGGCGATCGTGCGGCGCGGCGTCGAACACCACGGGCATGAGTTCGTCGGCTACCGCGACGGCTGGCACGGCCCGCTGGAGAACGAGCTCGTGCCGCTCGGCGTGCCGGAGGTGCGGGGCATCCTGCCGCGCGGCGGCACGATCCTCGGCGCCTCGCGCACCAACCCGTTCAAGGAGGAGGGGGGCGCCGAGCGGATCGTCGAGCACCTCGAGGCGGCCGAAGTCGAGTGCCTGATCGCGATCGGCGGCGAGGACACGCTCGGCGTCGCCCTGCGCCTCCACGAGGAGCACGGCGTCCGCATCGTCGGCGTGCCGAAGACGATCGACAACGACCTCGGCGCCACCGACTACACCTTCGGCTTCGACACCGCCGTCAACATCGCGATGGAGGCGATCGACCGCCTCCATACGACGGCCGACAGCCATCACCGCGTGCTGATCGTCGAGGTGATGGGGCGTCACGCCGGCTGGATCGCCTTCCACGCCGGGCTGGCGGGCGGCGCCAACGTGATCCTCATCCCCGAGCAGCCCTTCGACATGGAGCGGGTCTGCGAGCTGGTCGGTCGCCGCCTCGAGGCGCGCTTCGCGCCGATCGTCGTCGTCTCCGAGGGCGCCCAACCATCTGGCGGCATGCCCGAGGTCCAGACCGACGAGCTCGACGCTTTCGGCCACGTCCGGCTCGGCGGCATCGCGCACTGGCTGGAGGGGGAGATCGAGGAGCGCACCGGCAAGGAGACGCGGGCGACGGTGCTCGGCCACGTGCAGCGGGGCGGCACGCCGACCGCCTTCGACCGGGTGCTCGCGACGCGCTTCGGCCTGCACGCGATCGACGCCGCCAGCGCGGGGCAGTGGGGCAAGATGACGGCGCTGCGCGGGACCGAGATAAAGTTGGTCGAGCTGAGCGAGGCGACCGCCGAGCTGAAGACGGTGCCGCAGTCGCTTTACGCGGAGGCTGAGGTTTTCTTTGGGTAGAGGCGGTGGTGGGAGTGGGGTGGGTAGTCCCCTCAGCCGACAA
>DASTHF010000161.1:0-8467 GCA_035605615.1 Solirubrobacterales bacterium | reverse complement strand
TCCCGGTCGGCACGGGCAGGTCGATCAAGCGCATCTTCGCCGAGCAGGGCAAGGAGGGCTTCCGCTACGTCTCCTGCCCCGAGTTCCTCAAGGAGGGCTCGGCGGTGGCCGACTTCATGCACCCCGACCGGGTCGTGGTCGGCGCCGATCCCGGCGACGAGGAGGCCGGCGACGCCGTCGCGGCGCTCTACGAGCCGCTCGGCGGCGAGCTGGTCCGCACCGACGTGGCGAGCGCCGAGATGATCAAGCTCGCCTCCAACGCCTTCCTGGCGACCAAGATCTCCTTCATCAACGAGATCGCCAACGTCTGCGAGGAGGTCGGCGCCGACGTCGCCGAGGTGGCGCGCGGCATGGGCCTCGACAAGCGCATCGGCCCCTCCTTCCTGCGCCCCGGGATCGGCTACGGGGGCTCTTGCTTTCCCAAGGACGTCAGCGCGCTGAAGATGCTCGCCGGCAACACCGGCTACCACTTCCAGCTGCTCAACGCGGTGATCGAGGTGAACGAGCTGCAGAAGCGGCGCGTCGTCGGCAAGCTGCAGGCGCGCCTAGGCTCGCTGGTCGGGCGGCGGGTGGCGCTGCTGGGGCTGGCCTTCAAGCCCGACACCGACGACATGCGTGAGGCCTCGAGCCTGGTGCTGGCGGCGCGGCTGCAGGGTGAGGGCGCCGAGGTCGTCGCCTACGACCCGGTCGCCGCGGACGTGGCGCGCGGCCTGCTCGACGGGGTAGAGCTGCGCAACTCGGCGCTGGAGGCGCTCGACGGAGCCGACGCCGCCGTCCTAGTCACCGAGTGGCAGGAGTTCGCGGAGCTCGATTGGCCGGCGGCGGCGGCGCGGATGGCGCGGCCGCTGCTCGTCGATGGCCGCAACTTCCTCGACCCACAAAAGTTGGCCTCTGCCGGCTTCGAGTACGAGGGAATCGGCCGGACCTCCGAGCCGACCAGGGCAGCGGCCGAGTAGCTCATGCAGGCGATTGTGCTTGTCGGAGGCGAAGGCACGCGGCTGCGGCCGCTGACCGAGACCGTGCCGAAGCCGGCACTGACCCTGGTCGACCGGCCCTTCCTCGCCTACATGATCGAGTGGCTGGCGGCGCACGGCGTCGATGAGGTCGTGCTCGCCTGCGGCTTCCTGCCCGAGGTGCTGCGTGAGGCGCTCGCCGGAGAGGAGGAGCGAACCGGCGCCAGGATCCGCTACGTCGCCGAGCCGGAGCCGCTCGGCACCGCCGGCGCGATCCGCTTCGCCGCCGACCAGCTGGGGGACGAGCTCGAGGACCGCTTCCTGGCGCTCAACGGCGACGTCCTCACCGACCTCGACCTGACGGCGCTGCTGGGCTTCCACCGGGAGCGCGGGGCGCGGGCGACGATCGGATTGCATCCGGTCGAGGACTCCTCCGCCTACGGCCTCGTGCGCTGCGGCCCGGGGGGCGAGGTGCTGGAGTTCACCGAGAAGACGGGCGAAGCGGTCCCCGGCGAGATCAACGCCGGCATGTACGTGCTGGAGCGCTCGGTGCTCGATCTCGTCCCGCCCGGCGAGAACGTCTCGATCGAGCGCGACGTCTTCCCGCGGCTGGTCGGCGACGGCCTCCACGGGGTCCGGCTCGACGGCTACTGGATGGACATCGGCACGCCGGAGCGCTACCTGCAGGCGAGCTGGGACATCCTCGAGGGACGGGTCGAGACGCGGGTCAGGCCGACCGCGCCCGGGTTGCTGGTCGGCGAGGGAGCCGAGATCGCCGCGGGCGCCAGGGTGGGACCGCGCGCGGTAATCGGCCCCGGCTGCCGGCTCGCCGCCGACTGCGAGGTGCGCGAATCGGTCCTGCTCGAAGGCTGCGCGATCGGCGGGGGAGCGTCGGTGAGCGGCTCGATCCTCGCGCCGGGAGCCGAGGTCGCCGCGGGCGCCAGCCTCGACGGCGTCGTCGCCGCCGCGAATGAAAGGGTGCCGGCATGACGATGCTCGACGACGTCCTCGCGATCCCCGACCACCTCCGCGACGCGCTCTGGCGGATCGAGTCGGCGCGGCTCGAGCCGGCGGAGTCCGTCGGTCTGCTGGTCTGCGGCATGGGCGGCTCGGCGATCGGCGGCGACCTCGCCGCGGCGGCGCTCGGTGACCGCCTCACCCGGCCGCTGCTGACCGTGCGGGGCTACGAGCTGCCGAGCTGGGCGACCCCCGAGTGGACGGTGCTGGCGGTCAGCTACTCGGGCAACACCGAGGAGACCCTCGCCTGCTTCGCCGCCGCGGAGGCGCTCGGCGCGAGGCGGGTCGTGGCCGGCACCGGCGGCGCCCTGGTCGAGGTGGCGCGCAACGCCGGCGTGCCGGTCGTCGGTCTGCCCGGGATCCTGCAGCCGCGCGCCGCCGTCGCCTACATGTTCGCGGTGGCGGCCGAGGTCGCCGCGCTTGCCGGGGCCGCTCCCCGCGTCCATACCGAGATCGACACCGCCGCCGCCTTCCTTGCTCAGAGCTGCGAAGACCTGCAGGGCCGCGCCGTCGAGATCGCCGCCCGCCTCGAGGGCACGGTGCCGGTCGTCTACGGCGCCGACCTGACCGCGCCCGTGGCGCGCCGCTGGAAGACGCAGGTCAACGAGAACGCGAAGCTGCCCGCCTTCTTCTCGGAGCTGCCCGAGGCCGACCACAACGAGCTCTGCGGCTGGGCCGCCGTTGCGCCCGGGGCGCGCCTCTCGGCGGTCCTGATCGAGGACCGCGACCAGCATCCGCGCGAGCGGCGCCGCTTCGAGCTGACCGCGGAAGCGATCGCCGCCGGCGGGGCTGAGGCGGTGCGCCTGGAGACGGTGGGGGAGACCCGGGTCGAGCGCCTGCTCTGGGCGGTCATGCTCGGCGACCTGGTCTCGCTTGCGCTCGCCGAGGCGGGCGGCGTCGACCCGATTCCGGTCGAGGCGATCGAGGGGTTCAAGGCCGCGCTCGGGCCGGCGTAGCGGGCGCCACCGCCTCGTAGGCCCGTTCGGCGCCCTCGCTCCGAGTCTCCACGGGACGGATGCAGCCGGCTCCGGCGAGGACTCTGAGGTGGTACGCGAGCGACCGGGCCCCCTGCCCGAGGCGCTGCGAGAGTTGCGCGGGAGTCGCGGGGCCCTCCCCGAGACTGGCGAGGATGAGGGCGCGCCGGGGGTGGAAGAGAACCTTGGTCGGCGGAGGGGGAATCGGAGCCTCCTTTCGATCGCGCTGAGCCACGCAAGGGTGATGCGAGTGCGCCGGTCACTTTCGCGCACCAAGGGGAAAATACAAGAAGACTTCCCGAGCAATCGCGGAAAATGCGGAAATTCTCGGCTCGCATGGCGCCGGGTATCCTTCGCGGCCGACAGGAGAGACGAGAAAGGAACCGATGGCAACCGCCGCCACCAACTACAAGGTCGCTGACATCGAGCTCGCCGACTTCGGGCGCAAGGAGATCGACCTCGCCGAGGTGGAGATGCCCGGCCTGATGCAGATCCGCAGGGAGTTCGGGGCCGAACAACCGCTGAAGGGGGCGCGGATCACCGGCTCGCTCCACATGACGGTGCAGACCGCCGTGCTGATCGAGACCCTGATCGCCCTCGGCGCCGAGGTCCGTTGGGCCAGCTGCAACATCTTCTCCACGCAGGACCACGCCGCGGCCGCGATCGCCGCCGCCGGCATCCCGGTCTTCGCCTGGAAAGGCGAGACCCTCGAGGAGTACTGGTGGTGCACCGAGCAGGCGCTGCTCTGGCCCGACGGCGAGGGCCCGAACATGATCCTCGACGACGGGGGCGACGCCACGCTCCTCGTCCACAAGGGCGTCGAGTTCGAGAAGGCGGGCGCCGTGCCCGACCCGGCCTCGGCCGGCTCGGAGGAGCTCCGCGTGGTGCTCGAGACCCTGCAGCGCTCACTCGAATCCGACCCGCAGCGCTGGACGCGGATTGCCGGGGGGATCAAGGGGGTCACCGAGGAGACGACCACGGGTGTGCACCGGCTCTACCAGCTGGCGGAGACCGGCGACCTGCTCTTCCCGGCGATCAACGTCAACGACTCGGTCACCAAGTCGAAGTTCGACAACCTCTACGGCTGCCGCCACTCGCTGATCGACGGGATCAACCGGGCCACCGACGTGATGATCGGCGGCAAGGTCGCCGTCGTCTGCGGCTACGGCGACGTCGGCAAGGGCTGCGCCAAGTCGCTGAGCGGCCAGGGCGCTCGCGTGATCGTCACCGAGATCGACCCGATCTGCGCCCTGCAGGCGGCGATGGAGGGCTACGAGGTGAAGACCCTCGAGGACGTCGTCGAGACGGCCGACATCTTCATCACCGCCACCGGCAACCGGGACATCGTCACCGTCGATCACATGGCGCGGATGAAGCACAACGCGATCGTCGGCAACATCGGCCACTTCGACAACGAGATCGACGTCGCCGGGCTCGAAGCGGCGGCTGAGAAGGTGAACATCAAGCCCCAGGTCGACGAGTGGCGCTTCCCCGACGGGCACTCGATCATCCTCCTCTCCGAGGGCCGTCTGCTCAACCTCGGCAACGCGACCGGACACCCGAGCTTCGTGATGTCGAACTCCTTCACCAACCAGGTGATCGCCCAGATCGAGCTCTACGGCCGGCCCGACGGGCTCGCCGCCAAGGAGGTCACCGTGCTGCCCAAGCACCTCGACGAGAAGGTCGCGCGGTTGCACCTCGCGGCGCTCGGCGTCAAGCTCACCGAGCTCTCCCCGGAGCAGGCCGCCTACCTCGGAGTCGCGGTCGAGGGCCCCTACAAGCCCGATCACTACCGCTACTGAGGCGGCGCCATGAGGGCCATGGTCTTGGCGGCGGGGCTGGGGACGCGGCTGCGGCCGATCACCTACGGGCTGCCGAAGCCGATGGTGCCGGTGCTGAACCGGCCGGTGATGGAGCACATCCTCCGCCTCCTCGCCCGCCACGGCTTCGACGAGGCGATCGCCAACCTGCACTGGTTCCCGGAGACGATCGAGGGCCGCTTCGGCGACGGCTCGGCGCTCGGCCTCAGCCTCTCCTACAGTCGCGAGGAGCGCCTGCTCGGCACCTCGGGCGGCGTCCGCAACGCGGCCGGCTTCCTCGGCGACTCCTTCCTGGTGATCTCCGGCGACGCGCTAACCGACATCGACCTGACGGCGATGCGCGAGTTCCACGAGTCGCACGACGGGCTCGCCACGCTGGCCACCAAGCGGGTGAGCGACACGAGCCAGTTCGGGGTGGCGATCGTCGGCTCCGATGGGCGCATCCAGGGCTTCCAGGAGAAGCCCGACCCGGCCGAAGCGCTCTCTGACCTCGCCAACTGCGGCATCTACATGTTTCGCGCCGAGATCTTCGACTTCTTCCCCGAGCCGGGGACGAGCAGGGCCGCCGGCCCCGACGACCCGCCCGGCTTCGCCGACTGGGCTATGGACGTCTTCCCGGCGCTGCTGGAGGGCGACGTGCCCTTCTACTCGCACGAGATCGACGCCTACTGGAACGACATCGGCAACCTCGACGAGCTGCGGCAGGGCAACCTCGACGCCCTGCGCGGCGAGGTGGAGGTCGAGCCGGGGGCGCCGCCGGCAGGCGACGGCGTCTGGGCGGCCAGCCCGCTGCGCGACGCCGAGCTCGCGGCGCCGGTCGTGATCGGCGCCGACGTCGAGCTCGGTGAGGGGGTCCACATCGAGGGCCCGACGATCGTCGGCGACGGCTGCCGGTTGGGCGACGGCGCCCGCGTCCGCGACTCGATCCTGCTCGGGGGGGCGGAGCTGCCGGCGGGGGCGATCCTGGTCGGCGGCATCGCCGCTCGCGTCAGGGACTTTTGACGGACTCCTGACATTGCGCGCGCCACGCGCGCGCCCGTCCCTCGCAGGATCGGTGCATGGGGATCCTGCACGCCGTCGCCCTCGGCCTGGCGCCGCCGCTCTGCGCCGCCTGCGGGCGCTCCTGCCGCGCCGACGTCGTGGTCTGCACCCGCTGCGCGCGACGGCTTGCCGCCTCCCAGCCGCTCTCGAGCGCCGGGCCCCCGGGAATCGACCGCGCCTGGTCCTCGGCCCCGCACGAGGGCGTTGCCCGCGACCTCGTGACGGCGCTCAAGTTCCGCCGCCTGCTGCCGGTCGCCGAGCTGATGGCCGACCGCGTTCGTTGGCTGGTCCCCACCGCGCTGCTCGGGGGCGCGGTCGTCCCCGTGCCGGCGGCGCCGCTGCGCTCGCGGCGGCGCGGCTTCGACCCCGCCGCGGAGCTGGCCGCCGCCCTGGCCCGCCGCCTCGAGGCACCGCTCCAGCCCTGCCTGGTCCGCCGCGGCGGCCGCCGCCAGGTGGGCCGGCGCCGGGCCGAGCGGATCGGCCGTCCGCCTCACATCCGCGCCGCCGGCGACGTCCCGCGCAGCGTCCTGCTGGTCGACGACGTGCTGACCACCGGCGCCACCCTCTCCGCCTGCGCCCAGGCCCTCCGCGCCGCCGGCGCCGTCCGCGTCGTCGCCGTCACCTTCGCCCGCCGGCTCTGAGACGTCCCTTACAAGCTTTCCGACGCAGAAGCGTTTTGCCGCTAGGTGCCAGAACGGTGGTTGGGGCGGTCGGATACCCCCTGAACGGCTTGTACTTTTTCAGCAATTCAATCGCGGCCAATCGACCACGCACCACCGAAAAAGTTGAGTGAAGGGGGTGTCCGACCGCCCCTTGCCCCCACCATTCCATCGGCGTACGATCGATTGCGGCAAAACGTGACCAAGGAGGGATCGATGCGGATCGAGATTCGGGGTCGCAACGTCGAGGTCGACGACGAGCTTCGGAAGCAGGTCAGGGAGCGGTTCCGCCGCGTCGGCAGGCAGGTCTCGCCGCTCGCCACGCTGGAAGTCGAGCTGGCGGAGGAGCGCAACCCCGCCAACTCGAACAGCCAGGTCGCTGAGGCGACCCTGCGCCTGAAGGGCGTCACGCTGCGCGCCCGCGAGGCGTCGCCCGAGATGACGCACGCGATCCACGAGGTGGTGGAGGACATCCGCCGCCAGGTCAAGAAGCACCGCGACCTGCGCCGCAAGCGCCGCGCGACGCGCCGCCTGATCGGCCGCGCCCGCGGCCGCACCGCCGAGTCGTAGGGCCCCGCGGGCGGCGCGGCGGCCGCGCCTCCATCGCTACCCTAGGCGGGGATGCCCGCTGCAAGGGACATGGTCACGCGCGCGCTGCGCGTCGGCGAGGGCCGCCGCTTCAAGGCCTACGAGAAGCGCGCCGAGGCGATCAACCGCTTCGAGCCGGAGATGGAGCTGCTCTCCGACGCCGAGCTGCGCGAGGAGGCCGACGGGCTGCGGGCCCGCGCCCGCGACGGCGAGTCGCTCGACGACCTCCTGCCCGAGGCGTTCGCGCTGACCCGCGAGGCGGCGCGTCGCGCGATCGGCCAGCGCCACTACGACGTGCAGCTGATCGGCGGCATGGTCCTCCATGACGGCGCGATCGCCGAGATGAAGACCGGCGAGGGGAAGACGCTGACCGCGACCCTCGCGGTCTTCCTCAACACTCTGGCCGGCGAGGGCGTCCACGTGGTCACCGTCAACGACTACCTGGCGCGCCGCGACGCCGAATGGATGAAGCCGGTCTACGACGCGCTGGGCGTCACCGTCGCCTCAATCCAGGACTCCGACGACCACGACGCCCGGCAGCGCAAGTACGCCTGCGACGTCACCTACGGCACCAACTCGGAGTTCGGCTTCGACTACCTGCGGGACAACATGGCTGTCGCGCTCGAGCACTGCGTGCAGCGCGGCCACAACTTCGCGATCGTCGACGAGGTCGACAACATCCTGATCGACGAGGCGCGCACGCCGCTGATCATCTCCGGCGCGCCGGAACAGGCCGCGCAGATCTACTACCAGTTCGCCCGCCTCGCCCGCCAGATGACCGGCGTCCCCGCCAAAGACCGGCTCAAATCGCTGGGCGAATCGAAAGACACCTCCGAGGCGGAGTACGACTACGAATACGACGAGAAGCACAAGACGGTGTCGCCGACCGAGCGCGGCGTCAAGCGCGCCGAGGAGTTCATCGGCGTCGACAACCTCTACCTGAGCGAGCACGGCAGCCTCGTCAACCACCTCGGGCAGGCGCTCAAGGCCGAGTCCCTTTACAAGCGAGACAAGGACTACGCGGTGATCGACGGCCAGGTGATGATCATCGACGAGTTCACCGGCCGCATCCTCGAGGGGCGGCGCTGGTCGGAGGGCTTGCACCAGGCGGTCGAGGCGAAGGAGGGCGTGGCGATCGGCGAGGAGAACCAGACGCTCGCCACGATCACCCTGCAGAACTACTTCCGCCTCTACGACAAGCTCTCCGGCATGACCGGCACCGCCCTCACCGAGGCGACCGAGTTCATGAAGATCTACGAGCTGCAGGTCGTCGAGATCCCGACCAACCGGCCGATGGTGCGGCTCGACCACAACGACCAGATCTTCAAGACGAAGGACGGCAAGTGGCGGGCCGTCTTCGAGGAAATCAGCGCTCGCCACGAGGCCGGCCAGCCGATCCTGGTCGGCACCGTCTC
>DASTHF010000155.1:0-10125 GCA_035605615.1 Solirubrobacterales bacterium | reverse complement strand
GAGACGGAGGATTCTCTATCTAGGCACTTCTCCCTCGGGGCGCCGCTTCAGCGGATCTCAGCGGAGGGGGTGGGATTCGAACCCACGAGCCGCCTTACGACGGCCAACGGTTTTCGAGACCGCCCCGTTCAACCACTCCGGCACCCCTCCGGGAACTCGGTCCGGCGGCTGATTGTAGGGGCGGCAGGGCGGCGGGTGTCCCCGCCCGCCGACTCGCCGCAGCGAAGCCCGCGCCTGGCAGGCAATGCGAACGCCCAGGGCTCAAGGCCGGGGGACGCCCGACCGATGGTGCGGCGTGCGGGAGGGCGAGCAGACCAGAATCGGGCGGTTCTTCGACCGCCATCCCGTGCTGCTGCGGACGTTCGCGATCGCGGCGCTGCTCTGGGGCCTCGTCTACCTGACCTGGCGCTTCGGCTGGAGCGGCGAAGGGGCGAGCCCTGTCCCCTTCGCGATGCTGCTCATCACCGAGGTCTACGGGCTGTGGGCGCTCGGCGTCCTGACCTGGTTCTCCTGGTCCCGGCCTGCCGCCGTGCGGCCGCCCGCCACGCCGGGCCGCAAGGTCGACGTGTACGTCTGCACCTACGACGAGCCGGTCGAGGTGGTGGCGGCGACCCTGGCCGGCTGCCGCGCCCTCACCTACCCGCACACGACCTGGCTGCTCGACGACGGCCGCCGCCCGGAGATGGAGGAGCTGGCGCGGCTGGCCGAGGCCCGCTACCTGACCCGCCCCGACAACGAGCACGCCAAGGCGGGCAACATCAACGCGGCGCTGCCCCGCACCGACGGCGAGCTGGTGCTGATGCTCGACGCCGACCACGTGCCGATGCCGGACGCGCTCGACGCGCTGGTCGGCTACTTCGACGACGAGCACGTCGCCCTTGTCCAGAGCCCGCACGACTTCTTCAACCACGACTCGGTCCAGCACTACATGACCGGCCGCCATGAGCAGTCGCTCTTCTACCGCGTCATCTGCCCAGGCAAAGCGCGCCATGGCGCCGCCTTCTGGTGCGGCTCCGCGGCGCTGATGCGGCGCCGCGCCCTGCTCGATATTGGCGGCGTCGCCACCGAGACGATCGCCGAGGACTTCCACACGACGATCCGCCTCCAGCGCCACGGCTGGGAGAGCCGCTACCACGACGAGGTGCTCGTGCAGGGGCTGGCGCCGCACGACCTCGACGGCTACCTGCTGCAGCGCGATCGCTGGGCGCGCGGCAACCTCGCCGTCTTCACGCTCCCCGAGTCGCCGCTGCGGGCCCGCGAGCTGCAGCCCGTCCAGCGCCTCTCCTACTTCGCCAGCCTCGCCTCCTACCTGGCGCCGCCGATGCGGCTGCTGCTGCTGGCGACGCTCGGCCTGGTGCTGTGGACCGGCGAGATGCCGATGAAGGTGAGCGTCCTCGCGCTGGCGGCGCTGTGGCTGCCCTCGGTGGCGCTCAACCTGGCGGCCGGCTCGGCGCTGGCGCGCGGCTACATGCGGATCAAGGAGACGGCGCACTACGAACTGCTGACGATGGAGATCTACGTGCGGGCGCTGCGCTGCGCCCTCCGGCCCGGTCGCACCGTCTTCAAGGTGACGCCGAAGCAGGGCCGTGACAGCGGCGGCCTGCCGGCGGTGCGCAAGCTGCGCCTGGTGGTGCTGGCGTCGATCGTGCTGGCGGGCGGGACGGCGATGCGGCTGCTCGACCTGGCCGGGGTCGGACCGCTGCACGACCTGCCTGGCATCGGCGCCTACATCGTGCCGGCGTTGGGGTTGCTCGAGCTGCGGCGGACGCTGCGCACGCTGCTCGCGGTGGGGCGGCGGCAGCAGCGCCGCCACGTCTACCGCTTCGAGGGCGACGCGCCGGCGCGCTGCTTCACCGACGGCGCCCACGTCGGCGGGCGGCTGGTCGACGCCAGCGCAGCCGGGGTGGGGCTGGTGCTGGAGGCGCCGCTCGAGCCGGGGGCGCGGGCGACGCTGCTGCTGGAGCTGGAGGACGCCCGCGGCGAGAAGCACGAGGTCTCCGCCACGGTCGATGTCCGCTCCTGCCGCGAGACGGACGGCCGCTTCCTGGTCGGGGCGAGCTTCGAGCGGATCGACCCGGCGGCGCGGATGCGGCTGATGGAGTGGTGCTACGTGGTCTGCAGCCACGAGCGGCTGCGGGGCCGGCGGCCGGCCGAGCCGGCCAGGACGGCTATGCCGGAGCCGATCGTGCTACCGCTGCCAACGGCTGCCGCCGAACCGGCGCCGAACGCCGTTCCCGCTTGACGAGCGCGGCGAACGGAGAGGGTGGGATTCGAACCCACGAGGCGGGTTAACCCCGCCCACGCGATTTCCAGTCGCGCTCCTTAAGCCACTCGGACACCTCTCCGGGCCCTCAAGGGTATTGGCTCAGCGCGCGTTCCTCCGCGACTCGAAGAAATCGCGCAGGAGGGCGGCGCACTCGGACGCCATCACGCCGGCCGTGACCTGAGGATGATGGTTGAGGGCCGGCTCGGCGAGGACGTCGAGGATGCTGCCGGCGGCGCCCGCCTTGGGGTCGGTGGCGCCGAAGACGACGAAGGGGATACGGGCGAGGACGATCGCCCCCGCGCACATCGTGCAGGGCTCGAGCGTCACGTAGAGCGTCGTGCCCGGCAGGCGCCAGCCGCCCAGCGCCTCCGCGGCGGCGCGGATCGCGAGGATCTCGGCGTGGGCGGTGGGGTCGCGGCGCAGCTCGCGCTCGTTGCCGGCGGCGGCGATCGGCTCGCCGTCGCGGGCGACGACGGCGCCGATCGGGACGTCGCCGTGCCGCTCCGCCTCGCGGGCGCGCTCGATCGCCAAGGCCATGAGGCGCTCGTGCGCTTGGGAAGGGGCCTCGACCGTCATCGATGCGGAAGTATGTGTGAGCTGGAACTTCGCCCGCGGGCCGGTGTTACTTGGGGGCTCGCACGCCGCAGGGGAACGCGGGCATACGACGATGAAGCGACGCCTACCGATCCTCGCCGCTCTGCTGCTTCTGGCCGCGGTCGTCGCCGCGGGAGCGGCGGGCTCGGCGGCCGCGCGCGGCGCGCCTGCCCCGCGCCCCCCCTCGATCGGAATCTCCCCGGCGCGCGAGTTCGCGCCGCGCCGGGTCGTGCTCAAGTTCAGGGGCGAGCGCTTCGGCCGCACCGTGAAGCTGCCGCCGCGGGTGGGTGTGCGCAGCGCCGCCGCGGCACTGCGCAACGACCCGCGGGTCGCCTACGCCGCCCCCGACTACATCGCCACCGCCTCGGGCTGGCCCGCGTCTGCCTCGAGGCAGACGGCAGTGGCCTCGAGGCGGGCCGCCATGGCGCCGGCGCGGGACCCCGCGGCCAGTCCCTTCGTCCCCAACGACCCCGGCCCCCTCTACGGACCGCGGGCGCCGGGGGGCTGGGCCCTCAAGCAATGGAATTTCCTCCCCTGGCAGGAGGAGGGAACGCCGGCGCTGCCCACCTCGCCCGGCGGCATCGATGCCGTGGGCGCCTGGCAGAACCTGATCGCGGCGGGCCGCCCCGGCGCGGCCGGGATAACCGTCGCGGTGCTCGACACCGGCATCGCCTACCGCTCGGCGGGGCGCCGCTTCCGGCGCAGCCCCGACTTCGGCCGCGGCCAGTTCGTGCCGGGCTACGACTTCGTCGCCAACGACCGCCTGCCGCTCGACCAGAACGGCCACGGCACCCACGTCGCCGGGACGATCGCCGAGAAGACCGGCAACGGCATCGGGCTGACCGGCCTCGCCTACGGGGCGAAGCTGATGCCGGTGCGGGTGCTCGACCGGCACGGCACCGGGGAAGCGGGCAAGATCGCCAAGGGGATCCGCTTCGCGGTCGACCACGGCGCCGACGTGATCAACATGAGCTTCAACTTCGACTGCGGCCGGCGCGTGCCGAGCGTCAACGAAGAACTGCTGCGCGCCTACCGGCACGGGGTCGTTACGGTCGCCTCGGCCGGCAACGTCGGCTCGGAGTCCTGCGTGGCGCCGCCCGCCACCGGCCCGCACGTGATCGGCGTCGGCGGCACTACCGAGGGCGGCTGCATGGGCGAGTACTCGCTGGCCGGCAAGGGGATCGACGTCGTCGCGCCGGGCGGGGGCGAACCGATGGAAGGCTGTCCCTCCGTCCTCTCGCGCCCGATCTTCCAGGTGACGCTGCAGGGCTCCAACCCCGGCGAATTCGGCGAGCCGGCCGACTACGTCGGCACCTCGATGGCCGCCGCGCACGTCTCGGGCGTGGCGGCCTTGACCCTGGCGAGCGCGGTGCCGAAGCCGCGCGGGGTCCGGGCCCTGGTCCGCCGGCTGGAACGGCGGCTACGGGAAACGGCGCGCGATATCGGCGCGCCGGCGACGCTGCAGGGGGCTGGCCTGATCGACGCGGCGCGGGCGACGGATCCGAGCGAATGAGCCGCGCGGGTCGCGGGCCGGGTCGCGCCGCTGCGCGCTAGGTCGTACGGACGATGATCACGCTGCAGGGAGCGTGATGGGAGACGTTGTTGGGAACGCTGCCCAGCAGGAAGCGGCGCGCCCCAGTCATCCCCTTGTTGCCGACGACGATCAGGTCGGCGCCGGTCTCTTCGGCGACGGTGAGGATCGCGTCGGCGGGCTCTCCCTCGACGGGATGGGTCTGGACCTCGACGCCCTCCCGTTTGGCCGCCGCAGCGGCGGCGTCGAGGACCAGGTTGACGTCCTCGCGGGGCCCGATTTCGTACTGGACGTCGGCGGGCGCTTCCAGCTTCTCGCCGTTGACGCGCCGCTTCGCCGCCGGGGCGTAGGCGCTGACGATGCTGAGCTGGGCCCCGGACAGCTTGGCGAGGTCGACGGCCTGGCGCACCGCCTCGGCGGCGGTATCCGACCCGTCGGTCCCCACAACGATGCGATTGAACACGCGCCGCTCCCTCTGCTGGCTGGCTGGACGCGGCCGATACTAACCCGCCGCCTCCCGTTTCGCCGTTCTTCCTCCCGTTCCGGTGCGCCTTATGTGTCTGTGAGGCACATAAGGCGCACCGGAAGCGTGGGGTCATCGGCGGTGGTGCGCCTTGCCGTGGTGAGCGGGCAGGCCGCGGAAGCCGCCGCCGAAGATTTCGGTCGGCGTCGTCGCGAGGCGGTAGATCGCGATCGCCATCGAGGCGAGCAGGCAGACGACCAGCACGACCATCCCGTATTTCCAGAGGGCGGGCATCGAGATCCCACACTAGCCATGCCGCGCGCCGGGTTTAGAGTGGGCGCATGGAGAAGGTGGCCGACGGGGTCTGGCTGCTCCAGGGGGACCTGCGGAAGTCGATGAACGTCTACTTCCTGGAGGAGGACGGCGGCGTCGTCCAGTTCGACGCCGGCAGCAAGTCGATGACCAAGGCGGCGCGGGCGGCGGCCGCCGAGCTGGGCGGCCTGCGGCGCGTCGTGCTCGGCCACGCGCACGCCGACCATCGCGGGACGGCGCCGTCGCTGGGCGCGCCGGTCCTCTGTCACCCCGACGAAGTCGCCGACGCCGAAAGCGACTCCTCGATCGCCCCTTATATGGACCTCTCGCAGCTGCCGGTGGCGCCGGTGCGCTGGATCTACCCCTTCCTGCTGCGGCGCTGGGACGGCGGTGCGGTGCGGATCGACGGCACGGTCTCCGAGGGAGACGAAGTGGGCGGCTTCCGCGTCCTCCACTTCCCCGGGCACGCGCCGGGGCTGATCGGGCTATGGCGGGAGAGCGAACGGGTGGCGATCGTCAGCGACGTCGTCTACCTGGTCGACTCGGCGCGGCTGAAGCCGCTGCCGGCGGGCGAGGCGAGCGTCCCGCACCCGGCCTGGGCCTGGGACCACGCCAAGGCGAAGGAGTCGGTGCGGAGGCTGGCGGCGCTGGAGCCGAAGGTGGTCTGCGCCGGGCACGGCGCGCCGCTGCGCGGCGAGAACCTGCGCGAGACGCTCGAGCGGGCGGCCGAGAAGCTCTGAGGGCGGCCAGGGCCCGGAGCGGCCGCGCGGCTCTGAGATAGGTTGCCGCCCTGATGCTCGGGACCTATGCCTCGGCGGCGCTGATCTGCGCCGCCTCGCTATTGGTGGGGCGCGCGCTGCTCGCGATCGCGGGGAGAGCGGGATCCTGGTCGTGGCTGGAGGGCGCGACCGGCCTCGGCGCGATGCTGACCGTGAGCGGCGTGCTGGCGCGCGCGCCGGGTCACGGCACGACGGCCACCGCGGGGCTGGTGCTGCTGATCGTTGTCGCGGCGGCGGTGGCGGCCCGCGCGGGGCGCGAGGAGGGGGCCGCCGAGTGGCGGCGCGAGCTGGGCCGCGTCGCGCGGCGGGGGGCGCCGGTGGCGCTCGCGGTCGCGCTGGTCCTCTCGATCCCCTTCGCGGTGAGCGGCCGCTGGGGGCTGCTCGGGGTCGGCTTCAACAACGACCTCGGCCTCCACCTGGCCTGGGCCGAGTGGCTGCGCAGCGGTTTCGGGCCGGCCCCCGACGCCGGCTACCCACTGGGCCCGCACGGGCTGGCGGTCGCGGCCGCCGCCGTGCCGGGGATCGGCCTGGGAGAAGCCTTCGTCGGCGAGATCCTCGCGATCGGGGTCCTCACCGGGCTGACGGCGCTGGGCGCGCTGGACGAGCTCGGGCCGGTCCGCCGGACGCTGGCCGCGCTGCTGGTCGCGGTCACCTATCTGGGGGCGTCGAGCTTCGCCCAGGGGACCTTCAAGGAGATGGCCGAGGCGCTCCTCGTGCTCGCCTTCGCGGTCGGGCTCCACCTGCTGGAGCGGCGGCGGTGGCAGGGCGGCCGGCCGCTCGCGCTGCCCTTCCTGGCGCTGGCCGGCGGCATCCTCTTCTCCTACAGCTTCGCCGGCCTCGCCTGGCCGGTCGCGATCGCGGCGCTGTGGAGCCTGACCCTGCCCGAGGTGCGGGCGGCGTTGGCGCCGGGCCGGCTGATGCCGTTCCTGCGGCGCCCGGCGACGCTGGCGGCGCTCGCCGCCCTCGTCGTGCTCGCGGTGCTGCTCACCGTCGCCGGCCCCTTCGGCTTCGCCGGCAACTTCGAAAAGGTGGCGGGGAGCAACACCTACGGCCCCGTCTCGCCGGTCGAGGCACTGGGGATCTGGCCGACCTCCAACTACCGCCTCAACGCGGCGGGCGGCGCCCACCTGACCGGGCTGGCCGCCGCGATCGCGATCCTCGCGGTGGCGCTCGGTGCCGCCTGGTGGGCGCGGCGGCGGCTCTACGCGGTGCCGATCGCGCTGGCCGCCTCCCTCCTCCTCTACCTCCTCGCCCTCCCCTTCAGCGGCGACTACTCGCTGGCCAAGGCGTTGACGATCGCCGCGCCGCTGGCGATGCTGGTCGCGATCCGGCCCCTCCTGTCCGGCTGGGGCGCGCTCGAACGCACTTCTTCCCGCCATGCGAGAACAACTGCGTTCGAGCGGAGGGAAGCAGGGACACGGGGGGGCGTAACCCGCGTGGCCTGGGCGGCGCTCACCGTCGTCTTCGTCGCCGGCGCCGCCTACTCGAGCTTCCTGGTGCTGCGCGACGCGCCGGTCGGCCCGCCCGGGCACGGCGGCGAGCTGCGCGCCTTCCTGCCGATCCTGCACGGCAAGCCGGTCCTCTACGCCGGTCAGGACCGCTACGCGGCCTACGAGCTGCTCGGCGCCGACACCCACGTGCCGCTGGTCGAGTTCCCCGATCCCTCCGTCTCCGCCAACCCGGAGAAGCCCTTCGACACCGGCGATGCCTACAGCCCGATCGACTTCGACTCCTTCTCGCGGGCGACGCTCGACCGCTTCCCCTACGTGATCACCTCTCGGGCCGCCTGGAACAGCGAAGCGCCGGCGGACTTCCGCCGCGTCGCCGCCACCCCTTCCTACCTGCTCTGGAAGCGGACCGGACCGGCGGCGCGCGACCGCCACGTGCTGCTGGAGGGAACCGAAGCGGGGGCGCCCGCCGATTGCGCCGCGCCGGAGGTCCGCATCCTGCTCGCCAACCCCGGTCGTGCCGGCCTCTTCCCCACGCCGGCGATCGGGCTGAAGACGGGCTGGAACACCGGCAGCGCGCTGGGGACCGGCGAGCGCGCCTCGCAGACGCTGCGGCTGGGGCCGGGCCGCTGGCTGCTATCGCTGCAGTACTTCTCCCCCTTCGCGCTGACGCTGACGGCGCCCGGCCTGCGCGAGCCGCTGAAGCCGGCGCTCGACGGACAGCGGCCGAGCGCGATCAGCCTCGCCAACGACGGCCAGTTCTGGCCGGCGGGGGAAGTGACGGGGACGGGCGGCGCGATGCGCTTCACGATCGCCACCGCTGAGCCGAGCGCTCTGCAGCGCCTCACCGGCTACGACGGCAAGGCCTACCTGGGCGAGCTGGTCGCCGTCCCCGCCCGGCGCCACCGCATCGTGCCGCTCTCGCAGGCCTGCGGCAGCTGGATTGACTGGTACGAAGCCGACGCCGCGCCCTAAGGCCGTCTGACCGGCGCATACCGGCGTCCTCGGTCGCTTGTGTGCAGAGCACACCACGCTCCCTGCGTCCTTGGTCTGCTTGGTCAGACGGCCTTAGCCAGTTGGATCAGATGGCCTTGGCCATCTGACGGTCCGGTGAGGGGCGCACGACGTCCCAGACCAGGCCGAGGCGCTCGAGGCCGAGGATCACGAGGGCGGAGAGGTCGAGCTGCCAGCGACGTAGGCCGTGGACCGCGGACGCCGGGAAGGCGTGGTGGTTGTTGTGCCAGGCCTCACCGAAGCTGGGCAGAGCGATCAGGGCGAAATTGCGCGACTCGTCGGTCGTCTCGAAGTCGCGGCGGCCGAAGACGTGGCAGAGCGAGTTGATGCTGAAGGTGACGTGGTGGACGACGAAGATGCGGACGAGGCCGCCCCAGAGCAGGCCGGTGGCCCCCGCGAAGAGCGTGCCGCCGATCAGCCAGCCGAGGGCGAAGGGGATGAGCAGGCCGAGGACGGCCCAGAGCAGGAAGGTGCGGTCGACCCAGCTGATCACCGGGTCGGCGATCATGTCGGGAGCGAAGCGGCGCTTGTTGCCGCGCTGGGTGTGGATGAAGAGCCAGCCCAGGTGGGCGTGGAAGAGACCGCGCAGCGTGCCGGAGATGCCGGAGCCGTGGTCGACGTGGGGGCTGTGCGGGTCGCCCTCCTGGTCCGAGTACTTGTGGTGCTTGCGGTGGTCGGCGACCCAGGAGATGACCGGGCCCTCGATCGCCATCGAGCCGAGGATCGCGAGCAGGCCGCGCAGCCATGGGTGCGTTTTGAAGCTGCCGTGGGTGAGGTGGCGGTGAAAGCCGATCGTGACCCCCAGCCCGGTCGGGACGTAGAGGCCGACGAAGAGCATCACGTCGCGCCAGTGCAGCGCCTTGTCCCAGAGCTGCCAGCCGGCAAGGCCGAGCGCGACGATCGGGATCAGCGTCGCCAGGCCGGTGATGATCCGGTCGGTGGTCTCGTGCGCGACCGGCTGGATGTCAGATGGGAGAGGGCCTTTGCCTGCCATAAAAGGGTGCAACGATCATACGGACCGGCTTAGACGGGGATCGATCTCCGTTGGCGGCTCGGCCGCTTTACCTGCGGAGCAGGCGTGCTTTGGGCTCGCCGAGGGCGGGAGTACCTTCCAAGGATGCCGTTCGCGAGCACGGCGCCGCTGCGCCGCGAGATCGAAGCGCGCATCGGGGATCGGCCGTTCGCGGTCGAGTTCTGGGATGGCGCGCGGCTGCCCGCGACCTCCCCGGGCGGCCCCACCTTCCGCGTCCGCTCGCCCCGCGCCGCCGCCCACCTGCTGCGCGCGCCGGGCCAGCTCGGCCTCGGCCGCGCCTACGTCAGCGGCGAGCTCGAGATCGACGACGTCGACGCGGCGATCGAGCTGCTCGACGGCTGGAAGCCGCCGCCACTGAGCCGTGCCGGCCAGGCGCGCCTGCTGCTCGCCGTGGCGCGCGCCACCGGCCTGGCCCTGCCGCCGCGCCGTCCCGCCGCCGAGCTGCGTCCCAGCGGCCGCCCCCACAGTCGCGAGCGCGACGCCCGCGCCGTCCGCCACCACTACGACGTCTCGAACGAGTTCTTCTCCCTCTTCCTCGACGACTCGATGACCTACAGCTGCGCGATCTTCTCGCACGGCGCCGAGACGCTCGAGGCGGCGCAGGAGGAGAAGCTGGAGACGGTCTGCCGCAAGCTCGCCCTGAGGGAGGGCGAGCGGGTGCTCGACGTCGGCTGCGGCTGGGGCA
>DASTHF010000142.1:0-2860 GCA_035605615.1 Solirubrobacterales bacterium | reverse complement strand
CACTCATCGACCTGCTCTTGCTGGCTGACGCGCTTCCTCAGCGCCGTAGGCCCGATCTCATTCGGTTCCCCCGTTTCCGGCAGGCATAGCCATGCCCGACCTGTCGCTGCCGGAGAAGGTCGTCGCCATCGACGACAACTTCAAGCGCGCGCGGATCCCGCATGCCTTTGGTGGTGCCCTGGCGCTCGCCTACTACGCCGAGCCACGCGCGACGATCGACATCGACATCAACGTCTTCACGCAAGCTTCGCGAATCGATGACGTGACCAAAGCGCTTGCGCCGTTGGGAATCGAAGGCCCGAAATCCGAGGATGCCCTCCGTGCCCTCGAGCGCGACGGCCAATGCCGATTGTGGTGGGGCCGAACCCCCGTGGACCTTTTCTTCTCATATGACGAGATCCATGAGGCGATGAAGGAGGAGGCCCGGAAGGTGCCTTTCGGCGATCACGAGATCGAAGTCCTTGCGCCGGAGCACCTCATCGTCTGCAAGGCGTGCTTCGACCGTACAAAGGACTGGCCCGACATCGAACAGATCCTGGTCTCCACCGAGCCCCTCGATGTCGATGAAGCCAGGCGCTGGCTGCGGCGGGCGGTCGGCGATGACGACCCCAGAAGCCAGCGCTTCGACGAGCTTGTCACCGAGCTGAGAGGTCCCTGACCGCGCAGTAAGGTGGCTTCGTGATGGAGCGGCAGCGAGGGCCCGCGGAGGCTCCGAACTTCGGGGAGCCGACGGTGCCGCGGCCGGCGGCCTCCGTCGTGCTGCTGCGGCGCGGCGGGAAGCACGGCGAGCGGTCGCTGGAGGTGCTGCTGCTGAAGCGGACCGAGAGCGCCAGGTTCATGCCGGGCGTCTGGGTCTTCCCGGGCGGCGCCCTCGATTCCGCCGACGGCGAGGGCGAAGCCGCCTACCGGTCCTGCGCCCTCCGCGAGCTACGCGAGGAGGCCGGAATCGAGCTGCCCGCGGACGAGGAGCTTGTCCTCTTCTCACGCTGGATCACCCCCGAGGCGATCTCGCGCCGCTTCGACGCCTGGTTCTTCCTCGCCCTCGCCCCGGCCCACACCCCGCCCCGGCCGGACGGCGTCGAGACCGTCGACGCCCGCTGGTTCGAGCCGCAGGCGGCACTCGAAGCGCAGACCGCCGGCGACCTCTCCCTCGCCTTCCCCACGGTCAAGCAGCTCGAATCGCTGCTCGCCTTCCCCACCTCCGAAGCCGCCATCGCCGCCCACCGAAACATCGATGTCGAGCCCATCCTGCCCAAAGTGGTCGGCACCCCGACCGAGCATCGCATCCTGCTGCCCAGCGATCCGGGCTACTGAACGGGAAACGGGGCCAGGCCGGCGTGCCAGGGGCCCGGCGGGTAGGTATGGATGCCGCTCTCGTCCATCTCCGACTGCAAACGGGCGAAGAGATGGCCGGCGTTGGCGAGCGCCTCTTTCAGCTCCTGCTCCGTGCGCTCGCGCAGCCGCCAGAGGAACCAGAGCTGGCGATCGTTGACGCCGAAGTCGATCTCGCCGGTCATCGTCGTCGTCCAGGCCAGGAAGCCGGGGCTGAACAGCTCGCGCAAGGCGACCGGGTCGTAGCTGCTCGGCACGGTCGCCAGGAAGCGGCGGTTGAAGTCGATCGACTCGAATTCGACCTTGCGGGCGAAGCGCTGGGTGAAACGCTCGCTGCGCTCGATCGACTCGACGTTGAAGGCCGGGACGACGCTCGCCAGATCCGGCATGTGCGCCTTGGCGAGGATCGCAGTCGGCAGGATCGCCCGGTCGAGGAAGCCGCCGACCTGCTTCTCGTCGGCGTCGCAGCTGGCGCCCCAGAACCCTTCGACGAGCTGGCCGGTGAGACGGTTGGTCCCGCCCACGCAGAGCGCCACGGGGCCGCCCTTGGGGTTGATGCCGCCGAACGACTCGTAGGTCAGCTCGTTGCGCTCGCCATAGCCGCGCACGATCCCGGCCCATTCCTTTGCTTCTTGCCTCGCGCCCACGCGCCGGTAGGATGGCAGCATGGTCGTCGCCATCATCGTGATCGTCGCGATCGTCGTACTCGCGGCGCTCTACTACGTCGGCAAGCGCAACTCGATCATCGCCTCGCGCAACCGGGTCGACGAGTCCTGGAGCGGGATCGACGTGCAGCTGAAGCGCCGCCACGACCTCGTCCCAAACCTGGTCGAGACGGTCAAGGGCTACGCCGCCCACGAGAGCCAGACCTTCGAGAAGGTCACCGCGGCGCGCGCCGAGGCGATGTCGGCGCAGAGCGTCGGCGACAGCGCCAAAGCCGAGCAGAAGCTGAGCGGCGCGCTCGGCGAACTGCGCGCGGTCGCCGAGAACTACCCGCAGCTGCGCGCCACCGAAAACTTCCAGCAGCTGAGCCGCAACCTCTCCCAGCTCGAGGACGAAATCCAGGCGGCGCGGCGGATCTACAACTCGAACGTGCAGTCCTACAACACGAGCATCCAGCAGTTCCCCGGGTCCGTGATCGCCGGCCAGAGCGGCTTCACGGCACGCGAGTACTTCGAGATCGACGGCGCCGAGCGCGAACCCGTCGCGGTCAGCTTCGGCGACAAATAGCGGTCCCTAAGCTTCGCTCCATGGCCACGACCGAGAAGACCCTCTGGATCTGCGACAGCTGCGGGTTCATCTACGACCCCGAGATCGGCGACCCGGACGGCGGCATCCCGCCCGGAACCCCCTTCGAGGACATCCCCAAAGACTGGTTCTGCCCGGTCTGCGGCGCTCGGGTCTCCGACTTCCGCCCCCTGGAGCCGGGCGAGGCTTAGGGATCACCCCGCCCGGCGGGCGCTCGCTACTCGGCGAAGCGCTCCGCGACGTAGCTCCAGTTCACCACGTTCCAGAACGCGTCGATGTA
>DASTHF010000079.1:0-19965 GCA_035605615.1 Solirubrobacterales bacterium | reverse complement strand
ATCTGCGCCGGTCGGTTCATCGCCTCGGCGAGCACTTCCGCGCCGAACTCCTCAAGCCGTTCCTTGACCGCCACCGCAGAGCTGCCCCTCGCTGCCTCGATCACCGCCACCATCTTTCTCCTCGTCTCGGAGCCGTTGACGAGAGAAGAGTTCGCGGCGGCGGGTGGGAAACCTACCGACGAGCTAACAAAGCAGTGCTAATTAGACCGGCAATTTGAGTATCCGCCCGTTCGAGGGACACCCCCGCCCTCCTGTATGGGCGCTGTAGGGTGGGCGCCGTGGAGCTGAGGGTCGCGCGGCTGAAGGAGGAGGCGAGGCTGCCTTCGCGTGCCCATGAGGGGGATGCCGGGCTTGATCTGTACTCCTGTGAGGAGGCGCACATCGGGCCGGGGGAGAGGTGGAGCATCGGGACTGGGGTCGCGGTGGAGATTCCGGAGGGGCATGCGGGGTTGGTGCTTCCGAGGTCGGGGTTGGCGCGCGAGCATGGGATCGCCTTGGTCAATGCGCCGGGATTGATCGACTCCGGATACCGCGGGGAAGTGCGGGTGTTGCTGCTCAATACGGACCCGGCCGAGACATTCAAGGTCGTGCCCGGCGACCGCATCGCGCAGCTCGTGATCGCGCCGATCGCGCTCGCCGAGCCGGTCGAGGCGGAGGCGCTGAGCGCCTCGGCGCGCGGCGACGGCGGCTTCGGCTCAAGCGGCCGCTAGGACTTCAGGGCGACGGCACGGGCGCAGCGCTCGGCGGCGTGCTCGAACTCGTCGTCGAGCGGCTCCAGGTCGGGCCGGGTGCCGTAGCGGTGCTCGAGCGCCCGGGCGATCAGCTCGTCGGCGAGCCAGGCGTTCTTGGGCAGGAGAGGACCGTGCAGGTAGGTGCCGATCAGGTTGTCGCGCCGCACGCCCTCGAAGCCGTCTTTGCCGTTGTTGCCGAAGCCATGGACGACGCGCCCGAGTGGCCGCGCATCGGCGCCGAGGTAGGTGCGGCCGCCGTGGTTCTCGAAACCGGCGATCGTGCGCGGGCCGGCGCCGAGGTCGGCCTCGATCGCCACGTTGCCGATCAGCCGCGGGCCCGGCTCGCGCACCGTCTCCAGGTCGCAGATGCCGAGGCCCGGCAGGCGCTCCTCGCCCAGCTGGTAGCTGTGGCCGAGCAGCTGGTAGCCGCCGCAGACGGCGAGCAGGACGGCGCCGTCGTCGGCCGCCGCCGCGATCGTCTCGCGCTTCGTCGCGACCATGTCGGCCGCGACCGCCCGCTGGTCGCGGTCCTGCCCGCCGCCCAGGTAGAGAAGGTCGTGGGCGGCAGGGTCGACGCGGTCGCCCGGACCGGCCGCGGCGAGGGAGAAACCGATCCCGCGCCACTCGCAGCGCCTCTGCAGGAAGAGGATGTTGCCGCGGTCGGCGTAGATGTTCATCTGCTCTGGGTAGAGGGCGAGGACGCGCAGCTCCATCAGGCCTCCCTCTCCAGCAGGACGACGGTGGAGCCGACGTGGGCGTCCGTCTCGGGGATGGCGTGGCGCCCGGCCGGCCGCAGACCCGCCCCTTCAACCTCCCGCTCCAGCCGATCGGCGGAGAGCATGCGCAGCCGCACCTCATCCACCTCATCGCTCAGCTCGCCGTCCGGCGACACGATCTGCCGCAACCGCCGGACAACGATCTCCCCGTCGTCGACCGCCGCCTCCAACGGCAGGCTGGAATAGACCCAACCCTCGATTTCACGGACATCGGGCAGGGGAGGGGAGGAATCGAGGGCGCCCGGCATCTCCTCGACGATCGCGAACGCCGCAAGGCCGCCAGGCCGTAGATGTTCCGTAACGCACCGAAGGCATTCCATCCGCTCGTCTTCGTCCAACAGCTGCACCAATTGCATCGGCGCCAAGACCAACCCGAACTCCTCTTTCAAATCAAGCTTCCGAACGTCTCCTGGTTCGGCGCTCGCCGGCAGCTCCCCGGCCCCCTCGTTGAAAGCGGCCACGAAAGCGCCGTCGCGGTCTATCCCGGTGACGAGGTGACCTCGCCGGGCCAGATGCAGGCCGACCCTCCCGGTCCCGCAGCCGAGGTCTAGGACCGGACCCAAGAACTGGTCCGCGAGCTCCTCCCACAGCTTCAAATCGGCCTCGTAGCCACCGCACTCGACGTCGTGCCAGATGACATTGACCGGCCTCATCTCCAAAACTCCTTGGCGAGCCCGCGCCCGGACAGCACCTTGTGCAGTTCAAGCAGCGCCGTGTAGGTGGGGAGGGCGAAGAGGCGCTCGGGGGCCGCCTTGACCGCACCGTCGAGCGAGGCCTCGATCTCCGGCTCGACCGCGATCGCCTCCCGTGGCCAGCCGGCGTACTTCAGCCGCAGGGCCATCTCCGGCGCCCGCGTCCCCGCGCAGGTGACGCGCCTCACCGCACCCTCGAGCAGCTCGAAGTCGGCGTCCCAGATCCAGGAGACGTCGCGGCCGTCGGCGATGCGGTCGTTGAGGCCGATCCAGAGGTCGAGCTCGCCGCCGCCCGCCTCCAGCCTCAAGGTACGCAGCACCTCGTTGGCGCCCGCCGGGTTCTTGATCAGCAGGATCGAGACCGGTTTGCCGCCGACCTCGACCGTCTCGACACGGCCGAAGGCGGCGCGCATCCCGGCCAGCGCCGCGGCGATCCGCGCCGGCTCGATTCCGAGCTGGAGGCAGGCCGCTACCGCGGCCAGCGCGTTGTAGACGTTGTAGAGGCCGGGCAGGGGAAGCTCCAGCTCAAGCTCACCCCGCGGCGTTCGCAGCGAAATTCGCGAACCGGCCATGCCGCGCAGCTCGACGCGCGTCGCCGCCACGTCGGGACGCGGCCGCTCCGCGCCGCAGCTCGGGCACGAGTAGTGGCCGAGATGGCCGACGAAGGCGCGCTCGTAGGCGTAGGGCCGGCCGCAGCGGCGGCAGTGCTTGGCGTCGAAGGCGTGCTGCAGCTCGGGCAGCGCCTGCGCGGCGTCGTCGACGCCGAAGTAGAGGACGCCGTCGCGCCGCCTGCCCTCGGCGTCGCGGCCGAGGTCGGCGATCAGCGGATCGTCCGCGTTGAGGGCGAAGCGGCAGCCCCGCTTGGCGCGCTCCGCCACCGTCGCCGCCCACTCGTCGGCGAGCGTCTCGATCTCCCCGTAGCGGTCGAGCTGATCGCGGAAGAGGTTGCCGAGCACGATCAGCTTCGGGTCGAGCTGGTCGGCCACTCGCGGCAGCCAGGCCTCGTCCACCTCGAACAGGCCCTCCTCGCCGCGCTGCTCGAGCAGCGCCGTCGCCACTCCCCAGGTCATGTTGGAGCCGGCCCGGTTGTGGACCGGCGGGCGCCCCTCGGCGACCAGCGCCGCGGCGACCATCCCCGCCGTGGTCGTCTTGCCGTTGGTCGCGCTGACCAGCGTCGCGCCGCCGCTCAGACCGGTGCCGAGTCGCGCGATCGCGTCCGGGGCCAGGCGCAGGAGGAAGCGGCCGGGAAGGGTGGTCCCGCCGCCGCGGCCGCTGGCCCGGCTGGCGGCGCCGACCGCTCGCGCCGCAAGGCGCTTGGCGCCGAACAGCGCCCCGTTCGAGCCCGTGCTCACTCGCCGGCCGGCGGGACGATGACGCTCAACGCCCGCGGCAGGACCCGCAGCGTGACCGGCAGGTCGGTGAGGTGGTCGCCGTCGGCGAAGACCGGGAAGGGGCGGCTGGCGCTCAGCTCCAATCGCGACGCACGGAAGACCCTGACCTCGTCCTCCTCGACGTGGGTCCCCTTGAACACCTTCGGCAGGTTACCCAGGAACCGCAGCTTGCTTCCCTCGCCGACCGTGACCACGTCGAACTCCCCGTCGGCGATGTCGGCGTCGGGGGCGATCATCATGCCGCCGCCGTAGAACCGCCCGTTGGCGGCGGAGACCGAGTAGCCGCTGAAGCGGATCGTCTCGTCGCCGACCCGCACGGTGAAGCGGGCGGGCTTCCAGCCCAGCAGCGTGCGGACGCCGGCGTAGGCGTAGACGAACCCGCCCCGCATCCACTTCGTCTCGTTGGCGAGCCGGTTCGCCTCGGCGTCGAAGCCGGTGCTGGCGATGCCGAGGAAGCGCCTGCCGTTCGCCTCGCCGACGTCGATCCGTCTCGTCTCGCCGGCGGCCAGCACGGCGATGGCGCCCTCGGGGTCGGTGGGAATGCCGAGCAACCGTGCCAGGTCGTTCCCCCGCCCGCCCGGGACGATTCCGAGCGGAGTCTCGGAGCTCGCCATCGCGCCGCCGACGGCGCCGATCAGGCCGTCGCCGCTCATCACGACCGGCGCCTCGCCGGCCTCGACGGCGAGCAGCGCCTGTTCGACGCCGTGCTCGATGCTCCTGGTCCGCTCGACCCTGAAAGCGATACGCCGCGCGTCCAGCTCGTGCTCCACCCGTGGCAGCAGCTTCAGGGTACGGCCATGCGCCGAGGCCGGGTTGACCAGCAGCGCCAGCGGCCTCTCCTCGATTCCCACGGCCGGCAGCCTAGCCGTGCGGAGCCGGGGCGATCCTCTAGGCTTCCGCGCCGATGGAGGAGTCGACCGATCGGAAGTACATCGCCCTGGCCGTATCCGCCCTGATCGCGGTCGGCGTCGTGGCGGCGATCCTGATCGCCCGCAGCAGCAGCAGCGGCGGCTCGTCGACCGCCGCAAGCGCTGCCGGCTGCCGGCAGGTCGAAGCGCCGCCGCCCAAGCACGTCAGCTACAGCGCGCCGAAGCAGACGGTGAAGAGGGGCGAGAAGCTGACCGCGGTGGTGAAGACGAGCTGCGGCACCTTCGACATCGCGCTCGACACCGAGCGCGCCCCGAAGACCGCGAACTCCTTCGCCTTCCTCGCCGAGAAGGGCTTTTACAACGACCTCACCTTCCACCGGATCGCCACCGGCTTCGTGATCCAGGGCGGCGACCCGCTCGGCAACGGCACCGGCGGCCCCGGCTACAGCGTCGACGAGAAACCCCCCGCCAACCTCGCCTACACGAAGGGCGTCGTGGCGATGGCAAAGAGCTCGGCCGAGCCGCCGGGGCGCTCCGGCAGCCAGTTCTTCGTCGTGCTCGGCGCCGACGCCGGCCTGCCGCCCGAATACGCCCTGGTCGGCAAGGTGAGCAAGGGGATGGACGTCGTCGAGCGGATCGGCAGGCTCGGCACGCCGGCCGAAAAACCGAAACAGACGATCCTCATCGAAAGCATCTCGATCGAGAGGTGAGGGTGCCGTCCGAGGGAACGCTCCGAAAGGCCGCCGTTTTCGTGGCGGCCTTCGGAGTCGGCGTCACCACCTACATCACCATCGCCGACTCCGGTGGCGGGGCGCCGGTCTGCCTGGCGGGCGGCAGCGGCTGCCGGACCGTGGCCGACAGCTCCTACTCGCACCTGCTGGGCGCCAACGTCGCCGTGCTCGGCATCGTCGGCTACGTGCTGCTGCTCGCCGCCGCCCTGCTGCGGGGCGATGCGGCGCGCATGGGCGGCTTCGCGCTCTCCCTGGGCGGCTTCGGCTTCAGCGTCTACCTGACCTACCTGGAGCTGTTCACGATCCACGCGATCTGCCAGTGGTGCGTGGCGAGCGCGGTGCTGATGACGCTGCTTTTCGGGTTGAATGCGGTGCGCATGATCGGCTACGTTGGGAGGCCCGCGTGAGTGGAAGGAAGGATCGGGAGGAACGCCGCGAGCAGCGGCTGCGCCAGGAAAGCGAAGCGGAGGTGCAGGCGAGGCGGCAGCGGCTGCTGAAGCTGGGCAGCGCCGTCGCCTTCCTGGCGATCGTCGGCGTCGTGGTCGCGATCGTCGTCAGCCAGAACCAGGGCGGTGGGGGAGGGAAGCCCAAGGATGCCGGCCAGGTGGACCGCGCGCTGGCGGGGATCCCCCAGAACGGGCTCGTGCTGGGCAAGCCGGGCGCCAAGGTGACCCTGTACGAGTTCGGCGACCTTCAGTGCCCGGTCTGCAAGGCCTACTCCGAAGAAATCGTCCCCGACGTGATCGCCTCGAAGGTACGCAGCGGCGCGGCCGACCTCGAGTTCCGCAACTTCACGATCATCGGCCCCGAATCGGTCCCCGCGGGGGCCGCCGCGATCGCCGCCGGGAAGCAGGGGCGCGGCTGGAACTACCTGGAGGTCTTCTACCGCAACCAGGGCACGGAGAGCTCCGGCTACGTCACCGACTCATTCATGACCGAAATCGCCAAGGCCGCCGGGGTGCCCGACATCGCACGGTGGAACAGGGACCGCAAGAGCAAGGCGATCGTCTCCGAGGTCGAACGCACGACCGCCGAAGCGCGGCGCATCGGCTTCGAAGGAACGCCGTCGTTCGCGGTCAAGGGGCCGGGGACGACCGGCATGGAAAGCCTCGGAACGCCGCAATCCGCGGGAGCCATCGAAGCGGCGATCGACAAGGCCGGCTGAGAGCCTTCAGGCCCAGGGGGTGGAGAGCCAATAGGGCAGTTGTCCGGGGCCTCCGGCTCAGGTTTACATAACATCCATTATCGTGCGTTGATCGCGGAGCCGCGGGCCAGCGGCCTGACGATCGGAGGCGCCTTCGGCATGCGGCCCCGCTCGACGGCCTCCAGGATCAGCGGCGAGGCCTCGATCGCGGCGACGGTGTCGCGATTGCAATGACAGCCGTCGCCCATGAAGCGCCAGGGCTTCTCCAGGCGGTCCTGCCAGTGGGCCAGCTTCGGCTGCCCGGAGCGGACGTGCTCGAGGAAGAGCAGCCTGCCGCCCGGGCGCAGAATGCGTGCCGCCTCGACGAGCGCCGCTCCCTGGTCGGGAACCGTGCAGAGCACGAGCGTGAAGACCGCCGTGTCGAAGCTCGAGTCCTCGAAGGGCAGCGCCTGCGCCGGCGCCTCTACCAGCCGGGCTTCATGACTCGATTCCGACAGATGCCGCCGCAGCCGCCTCGCCATGTGCGGATCGGGCTCGGTGAGGACGAGCTCGGTGACAGCCTCCGGATAGAGGCCGAGGTTGGCGCCGGTCCCGGCGCCGATCTCGATCGCCCGCCCGCTCGCCTGCGCCAGCAGCTCGCGCCGCATCTCGCGCAGCCCCGCCTCCTCGGTGCCGCTCAGGCCGCGGTCGTAGAGCGCCGCGAAGGCCCGTCCCCAGGTGGCGTCGTAGATACGGCCCATGCCGGCGGTTGGTCGGTTGAGCACGCCCCGGTGTGCTCAGCCGACCGCCGATCGCTTAGGCGGCGTCCTTCGCGGCGGGCTCGGCCGCCTCCGGCGCGCCGGCGTCGATCGAGCTGCTGTGGGCGGCGCGATCCTCGTAGGCGCGGCGGGCGGAGGCGTCGACCGAGGTCAGGATCTTGTCGACGCCCATGAACCGCGCCACGGCCTCGCGGGCACGGCGGGGCAGCAGGTTCGCGCCGGTCACCGTGAGCTTCAGCGAGCGAGGCACGAAGACGTCGAAGCGCGGCGCCTCGAGCGCGTCGACTATCTCGTTGGCGACTTCCTCGGGCTCGACGATCTTCACCAGCCGCTGCGCGCCCACCCCTTCCATCAGGGCGGTGTTGACCGGCAGCGGCATCACGCAGGAGATCTCAGTGGCGGTGCCGCGCAGCTCCTGGCGGACCGCCTCGCTGAGGCCGACCACGGCGTGCTTGGTCGCCGAGTAGGTGGCGATGCCCGGCACGCCGGCTTTGCCGGCCGAGGAGGCGATGTTGACGATGTGGCCGGTGTCGCGCGGGCGCATCCGCTTCAGCGCGAGCTGGGTGCCGGTGATGACGCCAAGCAGGTTGATCTCCACCTGGAGGCGCGTGGAGGACTCGCTCTCCTCGACGAACAGCCCCACCGGCATGATCCCGGCGTTGTTGACCAGCACGTCGATCGGGCCGAGCTGCTTTTCGGCCTCGTCGAGGAAGCTCCCGAAGGAGGCGCGGTCGGTGACGTCGAGCGGCAGCGCGATCGTGCCGCCGCCCAGCTCCGCCGCGGTCTCCTTCGCGACCGTCTCATCGAGGTCGCCGATCGCGACCCTGGCACCTTTGGCGATCAGCGCCTTCGCGGTCGCCTTGCCGATCCCCCGGGCGGCGCCGGTGATCGCGACGACCTTGCCGCTGAGCGAGCGTCGTTCCTTCGCCATCTTCTCTCCTCCTCCGGCCGGCGTCCCTCAGGCCGCCGGCTTGTAGACGGTGACCACGGCGGCGCCGCCGAGGCCGATGTTGTGCTGAAGCCCCACCTTGGCGCCCTCCACCTGCCGCTTCTCGGCCTGGCCGCGCAGCTGCCAGGTCAGCTCCGAGCACTGCGCCAGCCCGGTCGCGCCGAGCGGGTGGCCCTTGGAGATCAGCCCCCCGGACGGGTTGACGACGACCTTGCCGCCGTAGGTGGTCGCTTCCTCCTCGACCAGCCTGTGGGCCTCGCCCTCGGCCGCGAAGCCGAGCGCTTCGTAGGTGATCAGCTCGTTGGCGCTGAAGCAGTCGTGCAACTCGCAGACGTCGACCTCGTCGGGGCCGACCCCGGCCTCTTCGTAGGCCCGCTCGGCAGCCGCCTTCGACATGTCGAAGCCGACGATCTTCATGCAGTCGGTGTCGTCGGCGAAGGTCGAGGAGAGGTCGGTGACCATCGACTGGCCGGCGATCTCAACCGCCTGCCCCCAGAGGCCGTGCTCGTCGACGTAGCGCTCGGAGGCGACGATCGCGCAGGCCGAGCCGTCCGAGGTGGGCGAGCACTGCAGCTTGGTCAGCGGCTCGTGGATCATCTTCGCCGCCTTGATGTCCTCGAGGCTGTACTCATCCTGGAACTGGGCGTAGGGGTTGTTGACCGAGTGCTTGTGGTTCTTCCAGCCGATCCAGGCATAGTGGTCGGGGGTCGAGCCGTAGCGCTCCATGTGGTCGCGGCCGGCGTTGCCGAACATCTGCGGCGCCGGCGGCGACTGCTCCGGCGCTCGCAGCTCCATCATCCGCATCGCGTGCTTGTCGATCGGGTTGGTGCGGTCCGTGTACTTGAGGCCCAGCGACCCCATCTCCATCTTCTCGAAGCCGACCGCGAGCGCGCAGTCGACGACGCCGCCCTTGACCGCCTGCCGCGCCAGGAAGAGCGCCGAGGAGCCGGTCGAGCAGTTGTTGTTGACGTTGACCACCGGGATCCCGGTGAGGCCGAGCTGGTAGAGCGCCCGCTGCCCATAGGTCGAGTCGCCGTAGCAGTAGCCGGCGTAGGCCTGCTCGACGTCCTCGTAGGGGATGCCCGCGTCGGCGAGCGCCTTCTCCCCCGCCTCCTTGGCCCAGTCCGGGTAGTCGCCCTCCTTGGTGCCGGGCTTCTCGAACTTGGTCATCCCGACCCCGATCACGAACGTGCGGTTGCTCAAAGTCTGCTCCCTGTGGTTCTCGCCGTGGCGCGGCGATTGGCTGCGTGGCCAGGAATGTATCGGTTGGGCTACGCGGTCGGGCGGCGATTCGCCGCGAAGTACCCTGGGGGCACGATGATCGAGGCAGCGGTCAGCAGCGATCCGGCCGCCGGGGTCGGCGTCCTCGCGGCGCTGGCGGCGGGCGTCGTCTCCTTCCTCTCCCCCTGCGTGCTGCCGCTCGTGCCCGGTTACCTCTCCGCGGTCAGCGGTGTCTCCGCCGCCGAGCTGGAGAGCGCCGGCTGGCGACGCGTGCTCCTGCCCAGCCTCGTCTTCGTCGCCAGCTTCTCGGCGATCTTCATCGCGCTCGGCCTCGGCGCGACCGGCCTTGGCTTCTTCCTCGAGGAAAACAAGCGGCTGCTGACCAAGATCTCGGCGGCGCTGATCGTCGCGATGGGCGCCCTCTTCGTCGCCTCGCTCTTCGTCACGCGCCTCAACCGCGAGTGGCACGTGCACGGCCTGCTCGAGCGGGCCGGCAAGGGCGGGCCGGTCGTCGCCGGCGCCGCCTTCGCGATCGCCTGGACGCCCTGCATCGGGCCGACGCTGGGCGCGATCCTCTCCGCCGCCTCGCTCTCGGGATCGACCGGCCGCGGCGCCTTCCTGCTGGCCGTCTACTCGGCCGGCCTGGCGATCCCCTTCCTGCTCACCGCCGTCGCCTTCTCCCGGATGACGACCGCCTTCGCCGTCGTCAAGCGCCATTACCAGGCGATCGTCGCGACCGGCGGCCTGATCCTGATCGCGATGGGCGTCCTCATCTGGACCGGCCAGATGACCCAGCTGAACGCCGAAGCGCAGAGCTGGATGTCGAGCTTTGGCCTCGACTTCTGGAACTCCATCTGAGGTCGGGGCGGACTGCAAATCTCAGCAGGACCAGGGCTTTGCAATGTTCTGTCCGAATCCTTCTGTATGGTGCGATACTTAAGAAGGATGGTCGTAGGGATCCCGCCTGCTGTCCTCACAGGCAGCGTCCGCTGAAATAAGCGGTTGAAGGCGCCCCTGGTCCATCCTTCTCATCTAGATCGACCCATGGATGGGCTGGCAGGGAGACTCGCTAGGTGCTGTATCGCGTCTATGTGGACGAGGCAGGCAACCGAGGCGTCTCCGCGGGCTCGGGTTGTCACTTCGTCGTTTCGGCCATCATCGTCGCCGACTCGACCGATGCCGTCTTGAGGGCCGAGCTCGCTGACCTGCGCGCGTCGCTCAAACGACATCCCGGTCACGTCCTTCACTTCGTCAAGCTCGGCCATTCGCAACGGCTGAAGGCAGTACAGGACATCGCGAAGTTCTCATTTGCCGCGATCACCAACGTGATAGTTCATAAGGATCTGATCGGGCAACCGCTTCCCGCGGGAAACATGGCTTACGTCTCCAAGCCAGACCCGATGTACCTATGGGCCCTCCGACTTCTGCTTGAGCGGATTTCTTGGTTTGTCGACGACAACGGAGGTGAAGAAGCAATCGACACCTTCGCCCACCTGAAGGGGTTCAAGGTGCAGAAGCTGCACGACTATCGGCGGCTTCTCGAAACTTCCGACGGCCTTGGTATCCGCTGGTCTGTGTTTAGGGGACATCCCTTTCGGGTGAACACCCCGCGAGCAGTCGAGCTGCTTCAGATAGCCGATATCGCCGCTTCTGCGCTGTACAGAGCCATAGAGCCGGACGACTACGGCAATACGGAGCCGCGGTACCTGGAAGAGCTGCGATCCAAGCTGTATCGACGCCATCCCGCCGCTATAACGTCCTATGGCTTGAAGACGTTTCCCGCAAAGGCGTCAGCCCCTGGCGGCTCACTCGAGTTCCTCAACGGCTTCTAGCCACCTCGCGATCACGTCATCGCGGGAGCACCCCGCCTCCGATTTCCGAGGTCAGTTGTTCGCGGGCGCGATCGTCTGAAGCTCGCGGCCGATGGCCTCCGTCTCCTCGAGGCCGGAGCCCTCCATGTCGCGGGAGCAGACGATGCGGAAGCGGCCGGTGCCGATCTCGGGGTCGGGGACGACCGGCAGGCCACGGATCTCGTCCCAACCCAGCCGCTCGACCTCGAACGGATTCATCCGCACCTCGGCGGCCGGGAACGGGCAGCTCGCGTTGTGCTGGTCGATCGCCTTCGAGATCGCCTCGAGATTCTTCGCCTCAGGGGATGCCACGCCCAAAGTCTAAGACGCCGGCGCAGTCCAGAAGCGGTTCCGCGGAACCGCCCCGAAACGGTCGCTTGCCGTCCCTCCCCCGCCCTACGATCGATTCGTGGCCGAGCGGCGGACGATCGCGCATCTCGACATGGACGCCTTCTACGCGTCGGTCGAGCTGCGGCGGCGGCCGGAGTTGCGGGGGAAGCCGGTCGTGGTCTGTGGGTCGGGGCCGCGGGCGGTGGTTACTACGGCCAGCTACGAGGCGCGCAGGCTGGGCGGCGTCCACTCGGCGATGCCGGCGGCGATCGCGAGGCGGCGGCTGCCCGACGCTGTCTACCTGCACCCCGATTTCGACGCCTATAGAGAGGCGTCGCGCCAGGTGATGGCGATCCTGCGCCGCAACGCGGAGACGGTCGAGGTGGTCGGGCTCGACGAGGCCTATGTCGACCTCACCGGCATCTTCTCGCCCAAGGCGACGATGCGGCGGATCGCGGCCGAGATCCGCGCCGAGACCGGCCTCACTTGCTCGATCGGGATCTCCGAGAACCGCCTGCTGGCGAAGATCGTCAGCGAGCTGGGGAAGCCGGCGGGGCTGGTGGCGCTCTCACGAGAGGAGGCGCTGAAGCGCTTCGCCGACGATTCCCCCGGCCTCATTCCCGGGATCGGGCCGAAGACCGTGCTGAGGTTGCAGGCGATGGGCATCCGCAGCCTGGCTGCGCTGCGAGCACAGGACCCGGAGAGGATGACCGAGGCGTTCGGGCCGCGGATGGGGCGCTGGCTGCTTGCCCGCGCCAGCTTCGAAGACGAGACGCCGCTCACCGTCGTCCGCGAGGCGAAGTCGCAGTCGGCGGAGACGACCTTCGACGTCGACGTGCGCGACCGGGCCGCGCTGGAGGCCGCGCTGGGCGCGCTTGCCGAGGAGCTCTGCCGCCGCCTCCGCTCCCGCCAGCTGGAGGGGCGCACGATCGGCATCAAGGTGCGGCTCGACGACTGGACCAACGTCACCCGCGCCCACACCGTGGAGCGGCCGACCAACGACCCCGCCGTGGTCCGCTCCATCGCCCTCGACCTCCTGCGCGCCTACGATCCGCCGCGCCCGGTGCGCCTGCTGGGCGTGCGGGTCGCCTCGTTCGAGCACGACTCCGCCGCTGTCGTAGACGACCCTCCGAAGGCCCCCGAAGCCCAGCTCCAGCTGGGCCTTCCGGCCTGAGCGCTCCGGGCCCCGCACCCACCAACGCTCCCGGGACCGTGTGCGAAGATGGCTCCCGTGTCAGTGGACCGGCTGAGTGGGCTCGATAGCTCCTTCCTCCAGATGGAGCGGGCCGGCGCCCACATGCACGTGGCCGAGACGATCGTGCTGGAGGGAGAGCCGCCGAGCCACGAGGAGTTCCGCGACCACATCGCGGCTCGTCTGCACCTCGTGCCCCGCTTCCGCCAGAAGCTGCGCTTCGTCCCCTTCAGCCAGGGTCGCCCCGTCTGGGTCGACGACCCCCACCTCAACCTCAACTACCACGTCCGTCACACCGCCCTGCCGCCGCCCGGCTCCGAGGAGCAGCTCCGCAACCTGGCGGCGCGGATCTTCTCCCAGCAGCTCGACCGCAGCAAGCCGCCCTGGGAGCTGTGGCTGATCGAGGGATTGACAGGTGACCGCTTCGCGGTCATCGGCAAGAGCCACCATGCGCTCGTCGACGGCATCTCCGGAGTTGACATAACGACGGTCCTCTTCGACCTCGAGCCGGAGCCCACGACGCTGCCGGTCCGCCCGCCGCGCTGGGCGCCGCATCCTGAACCCACCGACCTCAAGCTGCTCGCCGACGCGCTGCGCGAGCGGGCGACCAGCCCCGCCGAGATCGTCCGCGGCGTGCGCGCCGCGCTGCGCGGCCCGCGCCAGGTGCTGCGCGGCGCCGCCGCCGCCGGCAAGCTGCTCGAGGCCGGGATCGCGGCGCCCCGCACACCGCTCAACGTCGAGATCGGCTCCCATCGCCGCGTCTCCTTCGTCCGCACCGACCTCGACGACTTCAAGGCCGCCAAGGACGCGCACGGCGGCACCGTCAACGACGTCGTCCTCTCGGTCGTCACCGGCGCCCTCGGCAACTACCTGCGCGCCCGCGGCCACGACACCGAGGGCCTCGAGCTGCGCGCGATGGTCCCGGTCAGCACCCGCGCCCAGGAGGAGCACGGGGCGCTCGGTAACAGGGTCTCGGCGATGATGGCCCCGCTGCCGGTTTGGTGCGCCGATCCTGTCCGGCGACTTCGCATCGTCACCGAGACGATGGGCGACCTGAAGGGCTCCGGACAGGCGGTCGGCGCCGAGATCCTCACCAGGCTGACCGACTTCGCACCGCCGACGATCGTCGCCCAGGCGGCGCGCCTGCAACCCGCCCAGCGCTTCTTCAACCTGGTGATCACCAACGTGCCGGGGCCGCAGGTCCCGCTCTACATCCACGGCCGCCGCATGGAATCGATCTTCCCGATGGTGCCGCTGGCCCGCCGCCAGGCGCTCTGCGTCGGGATCATGTCCTACAACGGCCAGGTCGACTTCGGCCTGGTCGGCGACTACGACGCGATGGCCGATCTCGACAGCTTCGCCCTCGACCTCGAAGCGGCCGTCGCCGCGATCGTCAAGGCGACGCCGCGGTCACGGCGCAACGGTCAGCGCACGAAGCGCGCCCGCACGACGAAACGGGCCCTTTCCGCCAAGTAGCTCCAGTCCACTCGGCGGGCGCTGAAGCCGTCCTCACGCGTTTCGGCGTTGACCAGCACCGCGGTGATCCGCTGGAAGCGGCCCGGGCGGGAGAGCCGCACCGCCAGCGCGCCGCCGCGCGGCGCGAAGTCGAGCCTGGAGACCACGCGGCCGTCGCGCTCCGAACCGATCCGGTCGACCAGGGCGAGGCCCGCGGCGACGCCACGAGGCGCGCGGGCGGCGATACGCACGGCACGGGCGCCGCCGCCATGCACGCGCAGCAGCCGGAAGGTCGTGTGATTGAGCTCCAGGCGCAGGGAGCGACCGTCGCGCGGCAGGCTGCCCTGGCGGGGGACGTCGGGGTACTGGCGCCCCTCGCGGAATACCCTGCCGGTCCGCCACTCGGCCAGATCGCGGGCGAAGCGGGCGAAGTCGAGGTCGAAGCCCGGGCCGCCGGCCGCCCGGATCGCCGCGTCGTAGGCGGCGACCGAGAAGCCCGCCGGCTTCACGTGGATCGCCCTTTCCCAGGCCGCGCGGACGATCGTCGGCCCGTAGCGGCGCGCCAGCCATTCGTTCCAGACGGTGGAGCCGTACTCCTTGATCGAGCTGGCGGTCAGCGGCGTATCGAGGAAATGCACCCAGCGGCGCACGTAGCGCAGGTAGTCGTCGATGCCGTCGTAGACCCGATCCTCCATCCAGACGGCGGTCGACTCGGCGAACCAGGGGTCCTGATAGGCGTCGTAGCCGAACTGGAGGACGTGGTCGTACTCATGGGCAAAGGTGACCTCGAGGTCGCTGAGCGCCATCGTGTGCGGGAACTCGAACGGGCTGTAGTTGTTGTCGAGCACCATGTAGCCGTCGAGCCGGCGCGGCAGCGGATGGGCGCCGCTGGCGTGGGGACGATCGGGCGCCGCGTAGCCGAACAACCTGCCGGCTCCCAGCTCCTTCAGGTAGACGTCGACATTGCCGTTGCCGCCGCCCCGCCTGCCGTCCGACTTCGGCGGGCGCCAGCCGAGCTCTTCGTTCTCGACCGCGTAGACGTGCTCGGCGACGCTCCCCACCTCTTCGACGAAGTCGGGGATGCCGTTGCCGTTGAGGTCGGTCGGTTCGGGGGCGTCGAGGCCCTCGGTGACCCAGTGGACGCAGAAGTGCGCGGTGCAGAAGGGCGACTGCGGCGCCTCCGGCACGCTGTAGGCATGCCGGTCGGGATCGGGATGGTCGGTGGGACGGGGCGCCGGCGCGATGAAGGTCAGATGGTCGGCTGCCGCCGCGGCGCTGCCGGGGGCGAGCGCGAGCAGCGCGAGCGATGCGAGCGCAGCCCCGATCAGCCCTCTTGCCGCCCGCACGGCGGCCAATCTACAGGGCACGGGATGCGGGCCTCGGCGGCCGGCCGCGATACTTCAGCCGTGAGACCCCGGAGGCCGCCTTGCGCATAGCGCTAGCCCAGATCGACCCGACTGTCGGCGACGTCGACGGCAACGCGGCGAAGGTCTCGGAGTGGATCGGCCGGGCCGAGGCGGCCGGGGTGGAGCTGGCGATCTTCCCCGAGCTGTGCGTGCCCGGCTACCCGGCCGAGGATCTCTACCTGAAGCGTCACTTCATCGAGGCAAACCGGCGCGCCGTGGAGGAGCTGGCGCGAGGCGTCGGCGCCGGGCTGACGGTCCTGGTCGGCTTCGCCGAGCCGCTGTCGGCGCCGCTCGGCGACCACCGCCGCGCCCACAACTCGCTCGCCGTGCTCTCCGGCGGCACGGTGCGGGCCGTCTACCGCAAGAACCGGCTCCCCAACTACGCCGTCTTCGACGAGCAGCGCTACTTCGTGCCCGGCGAGGGGGCGGCGACGATCGAGGTGGCCGGCATGCGGATCGGCCTGACGATCTGCGAGGACGTCTGGGTGGAGGGACCGCCCGCCTCCGTCGAGGCTGCGGAAGGCGCCGGGCTGATCGCCAACCCCTCCGGCTCCCCCTACCACCGCGGCAAGGGGCGAGAGCGCGAGGAGATGTTCGCCGCGCGGGCCCGCGCCTACGGCGCCCACCTCGCCTTCTGCAACCTGGTCGGTGGCCAGGACGAGCTTGTCTTCGACGGGCACAGCTTCGTCGTCGACCCGAGCGGCTCGGTGATCGCCCGCGCCGCCCAGTTCGAGGAGGAGCTGCTGGTCTGCGAGGTCCCCTCCCCCGCTCCCGGCCCGCTCGCCGAGCCGCTCCCCGACCTGGCCGAGGTCTACGGCGCGCTCGTCCTCGGGCTGCGCGACTACGTCGCCAAGAACGGCTTCCGCCACGTCGGCCTGGCGCTCTCCGGCGGCGTCGACTCGGCCCTGGTGGCGCTGCTCGCGGTCGACGCGGTGGGCCCCGAGCACGTCAGCTGCGTCGTCATGCCCTCGCCGCACTCGAGCGCCGGGACGCAGGCCGACGCCCGCGCGATCGCCGCCAACCTCGGTGCCGAGGCGATCGAGATCCCGATCGAGGCGACGATGCGCGCCTACGAGAGCGCCCTCGCGCCGGAGTTCCGCCGTCCCGAGGAGGACGGCGCCGCACCGAGAGAGCCGCTTCCCCACGACCCCGCGCGGCCCTCCGCGCCCGACCTCGCCGCCGAGAACATCCAGGCGCGGATCCGCGGCAACCTGATGATGGCCCTCTCCAACAAGCACGGCTGGCTGGTGCTGACGACCGGCAACAAGAGCGAGGTGTCGGTCGGCTACGCGACCCTCTACGGCGACATGGCGGGCGGTTTCGCGGTGATCAAGGACGTGCCGAAGACGCTCGTCTACGAGCTGGTCCACCACCGCAACGAGGTGGCGGGGCGCGAGCTGGTCCCCGCCTCGGTGCTGGAGCGAGCCCCTTCGGCGGAGCTGCGCCCGAACCAGCTCGACAGCGACTCGCTGCCCACCTACGAGCTGCTCGACCGCATCTTGGAGGCCTACGTGGAGCGGGACGAGGGGCGCGAGGAGATGATCGCCGCCGGGATGCCCGCCGAGGTCGTCGACGACGTGGTCCGCATGGTCGACCGCGCCGAGTACAAGCGCCGTCAGGCCGCCCCCGGCATCCGCATCACGCCGAAGGCGTTCGGGCGCGACCGGCGGCTGCCGATTACGAATCGGTTTGGCGGATAGGGCGCACCGCGATCGCCATCTGAGCCAGGGCACAGAGGCGGCCGTCGCCATCGCGCACCTCGGCGTCCCAGACCCAGGTGGTGCGGCCGCGGTGACGGGCCTTGGCCAGCACTTCAGCCGAGCCCTCGGTGATCGGGCGCAGGAAGCTGACCGAGATCGACTGGCCCATCGCCGCCATCCCGTCGCCGAGGACGGCGAGCGCCGTCGCCCGCGAGCAGACGCTCTCGACCAGGGACGACATCACGCCGCCGTGCATGAGCCCGAACGGCTGGCGCAGCTCGTCGCGAATCTCAACCCTGACGCGGGCGCGATCGGGGTCGTCATCGAGCCATTCGGTGCCGATCAGGGTGTCGAAGTGCGACTGGAGCCCGCGCGGGTCGTCGGTCATCGAGCGCAGACCCTACCCGCGGCCCCGCTGGCGTAGGCTTCCCGGCCCGTGCCATTGACAGACGACCAGAAGGCGCTGCTGCGGCTGCTCGCGCAGCGCGAGCAGGGCTACGAGGACATCGGCGCGCTGATGGGGCTGAGCGTCGGTGAGGTGCGAGAGCGGGTTCGCGAGGCGCTGGTGGCGCTGAACGAGGAGAAGGGAACGACCGGGCGCGCGGCCCCGACGGCCGAGCCTCCGCCACCCCCGGCGCCCGCAGCGGCGGCGCCGCAGCCCGAACCGCGACAAGCCCCGGCACCCGCTCCCCAGAGAAAGCCAGTCGGGCCGCCCAGGATCAGACTGCCCAGGGATCCACGTCGCCGCTTCGAACTGGCCGGCGGGATCCTGATCGTCGTCCTGCTGGCCCTCTTCGCGACCGGCCTCGTCGACATCGGCGGCGGCGGATCGAGCTCCAGCGGTGAACCCGCCAAGACGGCCGCCGCCGGGGGACCGGGCGCGAGCGGCAAGCCAAAGCTGACCCAGGCGGTGCTGGAACCGGTCGGCGGCGGCAGCGCAAGCGGCCGCGCCGTCTTCGGCCGCACCAAGCAGACGGTCCTGCTGCTGGTCGTCGCCAAGGGCCTCGAACCGTCACCGCCCGGCCGTTCGTACGCGATCTCCCTGATCCGCTCGCCGAGCGAACGTGTGCCGATCGCGGCGACCGTCGTCGGCAGGTCTGGCACGATCTCCGGCCAGTACCAGGTGGCCCCGGAAACACTCGGGCTGCTCGCCGGCGGCTTCGACCGGATGGAAGTCGCGCTCGTCTCCAACGCCACCCTGAAGACGGCGCTGGTGACGGCGAAGCGGGAAGGCAAGGCCCCCTCCTACGGCGGCACCGCGGTCTTGAGCGGCACGATCACCGGGCCGATCGTCAACGCCGCCGCCAAGGGCAAGCGCTAACCGCCGGGCAGAAGCTTTTCCGGATTCATGATGCCCGTGGGGTCGAGCCGCTCCTTGACGGCGCGCAGCACGTCGACCCCGGCGCCGCCGATCTCGGCCTCCATGTAGGGGGCGTGGTCGCGGCCGACCCCGTGGTGGTGGGTGATCGTGCCGCCGCCGGCGACGATCGCCTCCGAGGCGGCCCGCTTGACGGTGGCCCACTGCTCGACCTCCGCGCCCCGGCGGGCGCGGCAGACGAAGGTGAAGTAGAGCGAGGCGCCGTCGGCGTAGGCGTGCGAGAGGTGGCAGAGGACCAACCCGGGCGTGCCCTGCGCGGCGAGCGAGTCGCCGATCGCCGCTCCGACCGAGCGGTGCAACTCGCCGAGCCGCGACCAGGTGTGCGCGGTCTCGAGCGTCTCGACCATCGCGCCCATCTCCATCAGCGCATCGCGCAGGTAGGGCCCCTGGAAGCGGCTGCGCTCCCAGGAACGGCCAGCCGCCCGGCCGAGATAGACGGCGCCGCCGCGGCGCAGGGCGCGCGCGGTCAGCGCACGGCGGCGGGCGACCGACTCCTCGTCTCCCTCGAGGCCGACCACGATCAGGGCGCCGCCGTCGCGCCGTCGCGCGCGCAGGTATCCGCCGAAGAGCGCCGCGGCCAGCCCGCGCGGCCCCGACAGCGCCAGCGAGGCACGCGTCTCCTCCTCGTCGGAGACGCGGATCACGTCGGGGAGGCCGGGGCCCTGCGCCAGGGCGCGGACGATCTCCGCACCGGCCTCGAAGCTCTCCGCGATCCAGCCTTCGTAGCGGCGCACGGCGGGGACAGGCCGCACCCTCACCGTCACCTCGGGGATGACGCCGAAGATGCCCTCGGAGCCGAGGACGAGCTCGCGCAGCGACGGTCCGGCGGCGCTGTGTGGGACGTCGAGGGTCTTCAGCTCGCCGGCCGGGGCGACGAGGCGGACGGCGTCGACCAGCGCGTCGAAACGGCCGTAGCCGCTCGATGCCTGCCCGGCGGAGCGGGTCGCGGCGAAGCCGCCGATCGTCGCGTACTCGAAGGACTGTGGAAAGTGGCCGAGCGTGACGCCATTCCGGGCCAGCGCGGCCTCCGCCTCGGGGCCGCGCAGGCCGGCGCCGAGCCGTGCCGTCAGCGAGCGGCGGTCGACCTCGACGCCGCGAAGGCGAGCCAGGTCGAGGCTGACGACCCGCGAATGCCTGCCGCGCAGCGGCTCGACGCCGCCAACCACGCTGGTGCCGCCGCCGAAGGGGACGACGGCGACTTCCTCCGCGGCGCAGACCTCCAGCGCGCGCCGCACCTGAGCGGCGTCGGGGGGAAGCAGCACGGCGTCGGGGGCCGCCTCGAGCCTGCCGCCGCGCAGCCGCGCCAGGTCGACGTAGCCTCGCCCGGTCGCGTGACGGGCCCGATCCTCGAGGGAGGCGAAGACGCCCTCGGCGCCGACCGCCTCGACCAGG
>DASTHF010000032.1:0-4925 GCA_035605615.1 Solirubrobacterales bacterium | reverse complement strand
GGCCCCGTCAAGGCGCTCCACCAGGGGGAGTGTGGCCAAAGCGTCGCCGGCCTCAACCGCGGCCTGCTCGCGATGGGCTACATCGCCAACCGCGGGCGCTGCTTCGGCGGCCGCACGGCACGCGGCGTGCTCGCCTACCGCAAGGTGAACGGGATGGCGCGCGACGAGAGCGCCGGCCGTGGCCTCGTCAAGAACGTCTTCGCCGGGCGGGGCGCCTACCGCGTCCGCCACCCGGGGGCGGGCGAACACGCCGAGGTGCCGCTCGCCAAGCAGGTTCTCGTCCTCGCCAGGGGCGGCCGCCCCTTCGCGATCTATCCGGTCTCGACCGGCAAGCCCTCGACCCCGACGATCACCGGCCACTACCACTTCTACCTGCGCTCCCCCGGCTACAACTCCGAGGGCATGTACTACTCCTTCTACTGGCACAACGGCTACGCCGTGCATGGCTACGCGGAAGTCCCCAACTACCCCGCCAGCCACGGCTGCGTGCGCACCTTCATCGCCGACCAGCCCCGCATCTACGACGAGCTCCACTACAACGAGAGCATCTTCGTGTTCTGAGGGATGGGACGCGCTCGGCGAGCCCGTCCCGTACCATCCGGTTCGTAGCCTGCGATTCAAGGGGAGGGGAAAATGAGGACAAGGGGATCGATCTTTGCGGCGGTCTGCGCGCTGGCCCTGGTGGTCGCCGTGCCGCTCGCCCTCGCCGCGACCGTGCAGGAAGAAGCGCGCGCCCAGTACAAGGCGGCCGTCGAACCGATCTGCCGGGAAAACTCCCAGGCCAACCAGCACATCCTCGCCGGCGTCGCGGCCAAGGTCAGGAAGGGGAAGCTGAAGGCGGCGGGGCGGCAGTTCGTGCGCGCCTCGGCGGCGCTGCAGAGGACGCTGCGGCAGCTGGAAGCGGTGCCGCGCCCCGAAGCCGACGCACCGCGCCTCACTGAATGGCTGAAGCGGGTCGGCAGCGAGGCCACCCTGCTGCGCAAGATCGGCAAAGCGCTCGAGGCGGGGCAGAAGCGCAAGGCCGAATCGCTGGTCGCCCGCCTCGAGTCCGGCGCCCGCCTCACCAACGCGATGGTCATCTCCTTCAGCTTCCACTACTGCCGCTTCGAACCGTCGAAGTACACGTGAGCCCAGGGGCAGCCGCGGCGACCGACCTCGATAACGCCAAGCGCATCCTGCTCGCCGAGCTGCGCGATCACGCGCTGACGATCGGCGAGGTGACGCTCTCGAGCGGCGCCGTGGCCCAGTATTACGTCGACGCCCGCCGCGCCTTGCTGCGCCCCGCCGGCTTCCGCGCCGCCGGCGAGCTGATCGCGGCCGCCGCGCTGGAGGCGGGGGCGACCGCGGTCGGCGGCCCGGCGACCGCCGCCATCCCGCTCGCCTGCGCCGCGATCGCGGTTCCCGCCGGCGCCGGCCTGGTCGGCTTCTTCGTCCGCGGCGAGCGCAAGGCGCACGGCCTGCAGCGATGGGTAGAGGGACCGGTCGAGCGGGGCGACCGTGTCCTCGTCGTCGAGGACACGGTGACCAGTGGCGGCTCCACCGTCGCCGCGATCGAGCGCCTCCGCGAGGAGGGCCTCGAGGTCGCCGCCGTGCTCGCCGCCGTCGACCGACTCGCCGGCGGCGGCCCTGCGATCGAAGCCGTAGCGGCCGCCCCCTACCGCGCCCTGGTCACGATCGACGAGCTCTACCCCGAGCGCCCCGACCGGGGCTGATCCCGTCAGCCGGGGCGCCCGCCCCGCCGAGGTGACGCAGGAGCCAGTCGCGGGCGAGGGCGGCGACGCGCTCCAGGGCGCCGGGCTCCTCGAAGAGGTGGGTGGCGCCGGGGACGATCGCGACCTCGCGCTCGCAGTGCAGCGCCCGTGCCGCCTCTTCGTTCAGCTCCAGCACCTGCCAGTCGGCGCCGCCGACGATCAAGAGGGTGGGGGAGACGACGCGCTCCAGGGCGGCGCCGGCGAGGTCGGGGCGGCCGCCCCGCGAGACGACGGCGCCGATCTCGTCGCCCAGCCGGGCGGCGGCCAGCAGCGCCGCCGCGGCACCGGTCGAGGCGCCGAAGTAACCGAGCGGCAGGCCGCGCAGCGAGGGCTCTCCGGCGGCCCAGCGTGTCGCCGCTGCGAGGCGGTCGGCGAGCAGCTCGACGTCGAAGACCTTGGCGCGGTCCTGCGCCTCCTCGTCGGTGAGCAGGTCGAAGAGCAGCGTGGCCAGCCCCGCCCGGTTGAGCGAGCCGGCCACCTCCCGGTTACGCGGGCTGAGCCGGCTGGAGCCGCTGCCGTGGGCAAAGAGGATGAGGGCGCGGGCGCCCTCGGGGAGGCACAGGTCGCCGCTGAGGCGCAGTCCCGGCGCCGCCTCGATCTCGACCGGCTGCTCCGAGGGCGGTGGCGGGTCGGCCGCCGCCTCGCGGGAGCTGCCCGGCTCGCGCTCCGCTTCCAGCAGCGCGGTCACCTCGTCGTCGCCTAGCTGCTCGAAGCTGACGTAGAACTGGCCGATGCCGAAGAAGCCGTAGGGCTGCTCGAGGCAGACGACCTCGTCGAAGGCCTCGCCCAGCCGCGCCTCGGTGCCCGGCGGCCCCACCGGCACCGCGAAGACCACCTGCCGCGCGCCGCGCGCCTTCAGCGCCTGGCCGGCGGCGACCGCGGTGCCGCCGGTGGCGACCCCGTCGTCGACGAGGATCGCCGTGCGCCCCTCGACCGGCAGCGGCTCGCGCTCGCCGCGGTAGAGGTGCTGCCGCCGCTCCAGCTCCGCTGTCTCGCGGGCCACGACCTCCTCCAGCTCCGCCGGGCGGATCCCGGTCAGCTCGACGTCGTCCTCGCGGACGAAGCGGATGCCGCCCTCGGCGATCGCCCCGATCCCGTACTCGGGGTTGAAGGGCGAGCCGAGCTTGCGGACGAGCACGATGTCGAGCGGCGCTCCCAGCGCCCGCGCCACCTCGTAGCCGACCGGCACGCCGCCGCGCGGCAGCGCCAGCACCACCGGGTCCTCGTCGCGAAAGCGCCCCAGCGCTTCGCCGAGCCGGCGACCCGCGTCGCGCCGGTCCGCGAACAGTGCAAGTCGCTCGACCACCGAGATTCAAGGTAGAGGCTCGGCGGCGCCGGCCCATCCGGGAAATCTCCCGATTCGGACGGCGGCGCTGGGAGCCTGTCAGCCGGGTCCGTGCGCGTGCGCGTGACCGCGCACGGTGCGCCACGAGTCCCAGGTGATCTTGAGGATCACGCCGGTGATCGCGAGGCCGATCAGCGGGTCGGCGACCGCGAGGCCGACGGCGACGGCGGCGGCGCTGGCGATGACCGCGAGGCTGACGTAGGAGTCGGCGCGGGCGTGATTGCCGTCGGCGATCAGCGCCGGGCTGCCGAGGCGATTACCGGCGCGGGTGCGGATCCCGGCCGCCAGCCAGTTGCCGGCGAAGCCGATCAGGCCGGCGACGGCGAGGGTGACGAGGTGGCTCGGTTCCTGGGGATGGATCAGGCGCGAGACCGCCTCGACGCCGGCCACGCAGGCGGAGATGAAGATCGCGGCGACGACGAAGAGGCCGGCGATGCGCTCGGCCGGCGCCGAGCGCATCAGGAAGGCGACCCCGAGCGGGATCGCCGTGCCGGCGTCGCCGAAGTTGTGGATCAGGTCGGCGAGCAGGGCGACGCTGCCCGTGAGCAGGAAGATCAGCGTCTGGGCGGCAGCCGCCAGGCCGAGCACGGCCAGCGAGAGGCCGACCGCTTTCAGCCCGTCGCGCGAGCGCTTGATGCTCTCGTCGACGAGGCCGTGGGAGTGACCGTGGCCGTCGTGCCGGTGTGCGTGGTCGTGGATCGCCTGCTCGCCCATCCCCGCCGCAGGCTACGACTTCGCGGCGCTCCGGGCGGGCCGCTCAGCCGCCCAGTGAGGCGGAGAGCCAGGGCCCGGTGAGGGAGATCGTCGCCAGGGCGAGGAGGAGGCCGGCGGCCAGGGATCCGGCGAGGAGGGAGACGCGCATCCCGGCGCCGGCCAGCCTCGCCTCGCGGCCGCCGGCCCGACGCCAGTCGGGCAGGGCGAGGTGAGGCAGCTCGACCAGGTGGCCCAGCACGTGCACCGCCATCAGCCCGAACCAGGCGATGAAGCTCGCCTTGTGGAGGAGCATGAGCGGCCCGAGAAAAGCGCCGCGCGGCCCGACGAGCAGCAGGGCGATGCCGCTGCCGAACAGCGACAGGGTCGTCAGCACGACGCCGGGCGCGAGCAGGCGCAGCAGCGGGTGCGGCGGTCCCTTGCGCCGGTAGGCGTGGGTGCCCAGGTAGTAGCGGGCGAAGCGCCAGCCGGTGGTGGCCAGCTTCAGCAGCACCGGCGGCACCAGCAGCAGGCCGATGAAGATGTGGGGGGCGATGAGGCGGCCGATGAAGGGGATCGTCGCCCCCTCGAGCGCCAGCAGTACGAGCAGCAGCACCGCCGCCCCGCCGGTGAGGCGGGAGTTGCCGGCGACTCCGTCGCGGATCGGGAAGCTGCGCTCGCGCTGCATGGGCGGCGATGCTTCCGGCCGACGCTTATCGGTGGCTAACGCCTCCATGAGACGTCTCTAATGCGCGTCTCAGCAGGCGTTTAGAGGGGCGCGCCACAGTGCCGGCCGATGCCCGAGCTGAAGATGAAGCAGCCCTCCCTCGGCATGGCGCTGCTGCCGCTGCGCCTTTTCCTCGGCATCACCTTCGTTTACGCCGGCATCCAGAAGCTGAGCGACCCCGGCTTCCTTCATCCCGGCGCCCCCACCTACATAGGCACGCAGCTGGAAGGCTTCGCAAAAGGGACACCGGGCGGCTTCGTCCTCCACGCCTTCGCGCTACCGGACCCGGTCCTGGCGGGCATCGGCGTCGCGGTCACCGAGATCGCGATCGGCCTCCTCGCCACGGCTGGCTTCCACACCCGGATCGCCGCCGCGGCCGGCTGCGCGCTCAACCTCCTGCTCTTCCTCACCG
>DASTHF010000023.1:0-7820 GCA_035605615.1 Solirubrobacterales bacterium | reverse complement strand
AGGTGGCCGCTCGTGGTCATAGGTCCGGCGGCGGTGTTTGTGGCCGCCGTTGATGGCGAAGCCGTCCTGAGTACGCTGCGCCGCGATGCGCATCTTCAGCGGCATCCAGCCGACCGGGAGCAAGCACCTCGGCAACTACATCGGCGCGATCAGGCAGTACGTCTCCGGCCAGGACCAGGGCGAGGCGATCTACTGCATCGTCGACCTGCACGCGACGACGGTCGCCTACGACCCGGCCGAGCTGCGCGAGCGCCTCTACGACACCGCCGCGATCCTGCTCGCCGCCGGCCTCGACCCCGAGCGCTGCATCCTCTTCCGCCAGTCCGACGTCCACGAGCACACCGAGCTGACCTGGCTGCTCTCGGCGGTCACCGCCCACGGCGATCTCAACCGCATGCACCAGTTCAAGGACAAGTCTGCGAAGCAGCGCGAGCTGGTCTCGGCGGCGCTCTTCTTCTACCCGGTGCTGATGGCGGCCGACGTGCTCGCCTACCGCGCCAACGAGGTCCCGGTCGGCGACGACCAGCGCCAGCACGTCGAGCTGATGCGGGAGATCGCCCGCCGCTTCAACGAGCGCTTCGGCGAGACGCTGGTCGTGCCCGAGCCCCGCATCCCGGAGGTCGGCGCCCGGGTGATGGACCTGCAGGAGCCGGAGCGGAAGATGTCGACGACGGGGGCGACCGAGGCGGGCACCGTCTACGTGCTCGACGAGCCGGCGGCGATTCGCAAGAAGCTGGGCGGCGCGGTCACCGACTCGGGGCGGGAGATCGTCCGCCGTGAGGACAAGCCGGGCGTCTCCAACCTGATCGAGCTGCTCGCCGCCGCCCGTGGCGCCGACCCCGCCGAGATCGAGCGCGAGTTCGATGGCGCCGGTTACGGCGACTTCAAGGCGGCGGTGGCGGAGGGCGTCGTCGAGCTGCTGGCGCCGGTGCGCGAGCGCTATGCCGAGCTGCGCCCCGACGAGGCGGCGCTGGAGGCCGCGCTGGCCGCCGGCGCCGAGAAGGCGCGCGCGATCGCGACGGTCACGCTCGCCGATGTGCGCGACCGCATGGGCATCGGCCCGCGGCGTTAACTTGGGCCGGTGACGGTCGCGGAGCTGGACCTCGAGCTCGACGTCTTCGCCGGTCCCTTCGACCTGCTGATGGCGGTCGTGCTGCGCGAGGAGGTCGACCTGCTCGAGGTCGAGCTGGGTGAGGTGGTGGTGGCCTACGTCGAGCACCTGGAGCGGCTCGGCGAGCTGGAGCTGGAGGTCGCGACCGAGTTCCTCGTCCTGATCGCGGCGCTGCTGGAGCTGAAGTCGCGGCTGCTGCTGCCGGGCGCCGACGAGGAGCTGGAGGAGATGGGGCCCGAGGAGGCGGTCGAGGAGCTGCTGGCGCGGCTGCTCGAGTACCGCCGCTACCGCGACGCCGCGGCGATGCTGGTCGGCCGCTTCGAGGTCGAGCGCGGCTACCTCTACCGCTCGGCGCCGCTGCCGCCTGAGCTGCGCCGCGTCGCGCTCGACGCCGCGACTGCCGCCTACGACCCGGAGCGGCTCGGCGCCGCGCTTGGCGACCTGCTCGCCGGGCCGCCCGAGGTCGACACCAGCCACATCCGCCCGACCGTCTCGCTGGAAAAGCGGCTGGGGGCGCTTCGCCAGGCGCTCGCCGGTCGCGCCAGCATCGACTTCGACGAGCAGTTCGGCGGCGAGGACCGGCTCACCCAGGCGGTGACGCTGTTCGCGCTGCTCGAGCTCTACCGGAAGGGAGAGGTGACTTGGAGCCAGGGCAAGCCGTTCGGCCCGATCGAGATCAGCAGGCGGGTGGCGGAGGGATGAGCGATCTGTCGCGCACGATCGAGGCGCTGCTCTTCCTCTCGCCGCAGCCGGTCTCGGCCGCCGACCTGGCAGAGGCGACGGAGGCGACCGAGGGACAGGTCGCCGAGGCGATCGATCTGCTGCGCCAGGATCTCGCCGGGGGCAGGCGGGGCGTCATGCTGCGCGAGGTGGCGGGCGGCTTCGCCCTGGCCAGCGATCCCGCGGCCGAGGAGGCGGCGCGGCGGCTGCTGGCCAAGCCGCGCACGCCGCCGCTCACCCAGGCGCAGGCCGAGACGCTGGCGATCGTCGCCTACCTGCAGCCGATCTCGCGGCCTGAGGTGGCGCGGATCCGCGGCGTCTCCTCCGAGTCGGCGGTGCAGACGCTGGCCGAGCGGGGGTTGATCGAAGAGTCCGGTCGCTCGCGCTTCGGCGCCGCGATCTTCAAGACGACCGAGCTGTTCGAGCGGCTCTTCGGCCTCTCCGGGGTCGACCAGCTGCCGGATCCGTCGAAGTTCGACCCGACGCCGGAGGACGAGCGCGAGTTGCGCGAGCGGCTGCTGAAGGCCGGGGAGCAGCGGGCTGAACCTTGATGGTGGGGAGGGGCGGGGGTCAGTCGCGGCTACGCCTAAGCCCCGCCTGCGGCGGGGCTAACGATGAGCGCCCTGCGGGCGCAAGGATCACTCCGCGGTGCCGGGGGGAGGCTAGGCCGCGACTGACCCCCGCCCGTCCTGCGCCGTGAGGCTCGCGAAGTTTTTGGCCCATGGCGGAATCGCCTCCCGGCGGGGGGCGGAGAAGCTGGTGGCTACCGGCCGGGTGACAGTGGCCGGGACGGTGGTGACCGATCCGGCACGGGATGTGGGAGCTGGGGATGACGTGAGGATCGACGGCAGCCCGGTCGCCGCGGAGGAGCATGAGGTGTGGGCTGTGAACAAGCCGGCCGGCGTCGTCTCGACGGCGAAGGAGCCAGGCGATCGGCCGGCCGTGGTGAGCCTGGTCTCCTCGGAGGCGCGGCTCTACCCGGTCGGCCGCCTCGACGTCGATTCGACCGGCCTGCTGCTGCTGACCAACGACGGCGAGCTGGCGAACAGGCTCACCCATCCCCGCTACGAAGTGCCTAAGACATATCGGGTGGAGCTGCGCCGCCCGCCGTCGGAGCGCGACCTGCGGCGGTTGGCGAGCGGGGTGGAGCTGGAGGACGGGCCGACCGCCCGCGCGGAGGTGCGCCGTCTCGGCGAGCGCGAGGTCGAGATCGTCCTGCGCGAGGGCCGCAACCGCCAGGTCCGCCGCATGGCCGAGGCAGTGGGAAACGAAGTGGTCGCGCTGCGCCGTGTCCGCTTCGGCCCGATCGAGCTGGGCGGCCTGGCCGAGGGCGAGGCCCGTCGCCTCTCCGAGGACGAGGTGGCGTTGCTCTGGGAAGATGCGCGGCCGTGAGCGGGAACGAGCGGGAAGAGCGGCTGTTCGCGGTGCGGGGCGCCGTTCAGGCGGAGGCCAACGAGGCCGAGGCGATCCTGGCGGCTACGACGGAGCTGATGCGCGAGCTGCTGGCCCGTAATGGGCTGGCGCCCGAGGCGCTGGTCAGCTGTCTCTTCACGACGACCGACGACCTCGACGCCGAGTTCCCCGCGGTCGCCGCCCGCGGCCTCGGCCTCGAGTCGGTGCCGCTGATCTGCTGCCGCGAGATCCCCGTGCCTGGCGCGATGGAGCGGGTGATCCGGGTCCTCGTCCACTACTACGCACCGACCGGGCATGTTCCCGCCCACGCGTATCTCGGTGTGACTCAGGCGTTGCGCTCGGACCTCCACGCCGCCCAGTAGGCGCCTGACGACGGCAAGGCGTACCTCAGCCGTCTCGGCCACAATGACTCCATGACCGTCACCTTCGCCGAGAAGCTTGCCCGCATGCCGGGCTACCAGGCCGGCGTGCCGGCCGGCAAGGCGCCGGAGGCGATCGCCTCCGGCGGCATCGCCCAGCTCGCCTCCAACGAGTCCCCGTGGCCGCCGCACCCCAAGGTCTTGGAGGCGATCGAGCGGACGGCGGCGGCGATGAACCGCTACCCCGACCCCGGCGCGACGCTGCTACGCCGCCGCCTCGCGGAGCGCTACGAGACCGAGCCGGGCCGGATCGCGGTCGGAAACGGCTCCTGCGAGATCCTGCTCGCCGCCGCCGAGGCGCTCTGCGAGCCCGGCGCCGAGATCGTCTACGCCTGGCCGGCCTTCTCGATGTACCCGCACCTGGCGGCGCTGACCGGGGCGCGCGAGGTCCGCGTGCCGCTCGGCGCCGGCGACGTCCACGACCTCGACGCGATCGCGGCCGAGGTGACCGCCGCCACCCAGCTAGTCCTCGTCTGCAACCCCAACAACCCGACCGGCACGCACATGCCGGCGGCGCAGGTCGCCGCCTTCTGCGAGCGGATCCCGCCGCACGTGACGATCGCCCTCGACGAGGCCTACGTCGAGTTCCAGACCGACGACGACCCCGACGCCACGGTCGACCTGCTCGCCGACTTCCCCAACCTCGTCGTCCTGCGCACCTTCAGCAAGGTCTATGGGCTGGCCGGCCTGCGGGTCGGCTTCGCGATCGGTTCCGCCAAGTTCCGCGCCGCGGTCGACGCCGTGCGCCAGCCGTTCAGCGTCAACGCGATCGCCCAGGCTGCCGCCGCCGAGGCCGTCCTTCACCAGGACGACGTCGACCTCCGCGTCGAGCAGACGATCGCCGAGCGCCTCCGTGAGGAGGAGGTCCTGCGCGGCATGGGCCTGGCGACCAGCGACACCCAGGCCAACTTCTCCTGGATCGATCTCGGCGACGCCGACGAGGCCGAGGTCGTCGCCGCCCTCGCCGAGCGCTCGATCGCCGTCCGTCCCGGCACTCCCCTCGGTGGCCCCGGCCACATCCGCGTCAGCTATGGCACCCCCGCCGACAACGACCGCTTCCTCGCCGCTTTGGCCGAGCTGCTCGACTGAGCGCCGCCGCTTAAAGTAGGAGGCCGGAGCTTCCGGCTTTTACGAAAGGCAGTGGCAGAGCGATGGTGATTGGATCGGACAGCGGCGCGACGCGGGACAGGGTCCGCGACCGGCGGATCGAGCGGGTCGTGGAGCTGCTCTCACCGGCGCAGCTCCTTGGCGAGCTGCCGCTCGGCGAGGAGCGCGAAGCGGTGGTGCTGCGCGGCCGCGAGGAAGTCGGCGAGATCCTCGACCGCAGCAATGACCGCCTTCTCGCCGTGGTCGGGCCGTGCAGCGTCCACGACCCGGAGGCGGCGCTCGACTACGCGGGCAGGCTCGCGGCGGCGGCCCGCGAGCGCGGCGACGACCTGCTGGTCGCGATGCGCGTCTACTTCGAGAAGCCGCGCACGACGACCGGCTGGAAGGGGTTGATCAACGACCCCTACCTGGACGGCTCCTGCGACGTCAACGCCGGCCTCCACATGGCGCGCAAGCTGCTGCTGCAGGTGCTCGACCTCGGCCTGCCGGTCGGCTGCGAGTTCCTCGACCCGATCACCCCGCAGTACATCTCGGACACGGTCGCCTGGGGGGCGATCGGCGCGCGCACTACCGAGAGCCAGACCCACCGCCAGCTCGGCTCCGGCCTCTCGATGCCGATCGGCTTCAAGAACCGCACCGACGGCAACGTCCAGGTCGCCGTCGACGCCTGCCGCGCCGCCGCGGCCGCGCACGCCTTCGCCGGCAACGACGACAACGGCACGCCCGCGATCCTGCACACGAGCGGCAATCCGGACGGCCACGTGATCCTGCGCGGCGGGCGGGGCGTGCCAAATCACGGCGCCGAGGGGGTCGCGGCGGCGCTGGCCAAGCTGCGCGCTGCCGGCCTCCCGGAGCGGCTCGTTATCGACGCCTCACACGACAACAGCGGCAAGGACCCGGCGCGCCAGGTGGCCGCGGCGGGGGAGATCGCCGACCAGGTGGCCGCCGGCAACGGGGCGATCGTCGGCGTGATGCTGGAGTCCTTCTTGGTCGAGGGGCGCCAGGACCTCGAGGGCGGCGGGCCGCTCACCTACGGCCAGTCGATCACCGACGCCTGCATCGATTGGGACGAGACGGTCGCCGTGCTCGACCGTCTCGCCGCGGCGGTGCGCGCGCGGCGCGAGCAATGAGCGCGGAGCGAGCAAGCGTGCATCTCTGGTTCTTCGCGCAGCGAGCGCAGCGCGAAGCTGTGTCATGAGGATCGCGGTCCTCGGAGTCGGCCTGATCGGCGGCTCGATCGGGCTGGCGGCGCGGCAGCGGCTGGGGGCCGAGGTGGTCGGCTTCGACCCGGATCCGCGAGGCGTGGAGCGGGCGGTCGAGGTCGGCGCGGTCGACCGCGGCGCGGACTCGGTCGCCGCCGCCTGCGCGGGGGCCGAGCTCGTCTTCTGCGCGGCGCCGGTGGGCGCCCTGCCGGAGCTGGCCCGCGCTGCCCTCGCGGCCGCCGGCCCGGAGGCGGTGGTCACCGACGCCGGCTCGACCAAGCGCGAGATCGTCGCCGCGCTGGGCGGCGACGAGCGCTTCATCGGCGGCCACCCGCTGGCCGGGGCGGAGACGGCCGGGGTCGAGAACGCCCGCGCCGACCTCTTCGAGGGCGCCCGCTGGTACCTGACGCCGACCGAGCGCTCCGGCGGCCTCCTCTACGACCGCCTGCAGCGGGCCGTCGCCGGGCTCGGCGCCCGGCCGCAGGCGATCGACGCCGAGGCCCACGACCGCCTGATGGCGACCGTCAGCCACCTGCCCCACGTGGTCGCCAATGCGCTGGTCGGCCAGGCCGCGGCGGAGCTGACCCGCGACTCGGAGCGGATGCCCGAGGTCGGCCCGAGCTTCCGCGACACGACGCGGGTCGCCGGCTCCAATCCGGCGATCTGGGGCGACATCTTCGCCAGCAACCGCGAGGCGGTCGCCGAGGCGATCGAGGCGGTCGTGGCGCGTCTGCGCGAGGCGGCGGAGTTGATCCGCGGCGGCGACCGCGACGCCGTCGCCGCCTGGCACGCCACCGCCGCGGCCGACCGCCGCCGCCTCCTGGAGACCGAGCTGGCGGGCGGCCCGCTGCGCGAGCTGCGCGTCGTCGTCGCCAACCGCCCGGGCACGATCGCCGAGCTGGCGCTGGCGCTCGGCGAGGCCGGGGTCAACATCGAGGACATGGCGCTCTACCCGGCGCCCGACATGCGCTCCGGCGCGGTCTCTCTCTGGGTGGCGGGCGACGAGCAGGCCGCGCGGGCGGCGGCGCTGGTCCGCGATCTCGGCCACACCGTGACGGCGCTCGGCGACGGGGAGTAGAGGTTCCGGTGGGAAGGCGTTTCGAGCCGGCCGGCCCGCTGCGCGGGACGCTGCGGCCGCCGGCCGACAAGTCGATCTCGCACCGGGCGGCGCTGATCGCGGCGATGGGGGAGGGGGAGACGAGGATCGAGGGCTACCTCGACGCCGCCGACACGCGCTCGACGCTGTGGGCCGTGCAGGAACTTGGGGCGACGGTCTCTCGCCCCGGACAGAGCGTCTTCGACCAAGACCTGCGCATCCGAGGCGTCGGCCTGCGCGGCCCCCGCTCCGCGTCGGTCGACGTAGGCAACGCGGGAACGCTGCTGCGCCTCCTGCCCGGCTGGCTGGCGGGGCAGGAGGCGGGCACGTGGACGCTCGACGGCGACGAGTCGATCCGGCGGCGTCCGGTCGATCGCATCGCCGAGCCGCTGAAACTGATGGGCGCGCGCCTCAGCTGTCGCGAAGACCGCTTCACGCCGGTCGCTGTCCACGCCGCGCCGCTGCACGGCATCGATTACGAGCTGCCCGTGGCAAGCGCCCAGGTCAAGTCCTGCCTGCTCTTCGCCGGCCTGCTGGCGAGCGGCGAGACGCGCGTCGTCGAGCTGCTGCCGACGCGCGACCACACGGAGCGGATGCTGGCTGCCGCCGGGGCCGAGCTGGAGCGCGGCGAGGGGTTCGTGACGGTGCGTCCGGCGCAGCGCCTCGAGCCGGGCGAGATCGCCGTCCCCGCCGACTTCTCCTCCGCGGCCTTCCTCATCGTCGCCGCCCTGTTGGTCGAGGGCAGCGATGTG
>DASTHF010000233.1:0-6863 GCA_035605615.1 Solirubrobacterales bacterium | reverse complement strand
GGCCGAGCTGGGGCCGATCGACGTCTGGGTCAACGATGCGATGACCACCGTCTTCGCTTTCTTCGAGGACATCGAGCCCGACGAGTACCGGCGGGCGACCGACGTCACCTACCACGGCACCGTCTGGGGAACGCGGGCGGCGCTGCGCCGCATGCTGCCCCGCGACTCCGGCACGATCGTCCAGGTCGGCTCGGCCCTGGCTTACCAGGGCATCCCTCTGCAGGCGCCGTACTGCGGCGCCAAGCACGCGATCAAGGGCTTCTTCGACTCGCTGCGCTGCGAGCTGCGGAGCCGCGACTCGCGCGTCCACCTGACGATGGTCCAGCTGCCCGGGTTGAACACGCCGCAGTTCGACCACTGCCGCTCGAAGATGCCGCGCCACCCGATGCCGGTGCCGCCCGTCTACCAGCCCGAGGTCGCGGCCGACGCTGTCCACTGGGCGGCAGGTCACCGGCGCCGCCAGGTCTACGTCGGCATGCCGACCGTCTACACGGTGCTGGGCAGCAAATTCGCGCCCTGGCTCTCGGAGCGCTACCTGGCCCGCACTGCGATCGACGGCCAGCAGTCCGAAGAGCCGCCCGAGCAGGGCAACCGCGATGGCAACCTGCTGGCTCCGCAGGCCGGCGACCCCGGCGCGCGCGGCCGCTTCGACGCCAAAGCGCACGCCCACAGCGCCCAGTGGTGGCTGAGCCGCCACCGCGTCGCGGTTGGGAGCAGCCTCTCGACGGCCGCCGCCGCAGCGGCGCTAGCCACCGCCCAGCGCCAGCTCCACCAGCTCCGCCGTATGTAGAGGGCGGCGGTCGGTCATCGCCTCGATCTGCGTTTTGCAGGAGAAGCCGTCGGCGACGACGATCGCGCTCTCCCCCGCTTCCCTCACCGCCGGCATCAGCCGCCGCTCGCCGATCCGCCGCGAGATCGCGTCGTGGCGGCGCTCGAAGCCGAAGGAGCCGGCCAGGCCGCAGCAGCCGGAGTCGAGCACCTCGAAGTCGAGCCCCATCCGTTCGTAGAGCTTGCGCTCGGCGCTCATCCCCATCACCGCTTCCTGGTGGCAGTGGCCGTGGACGACCGCCCGCCGCTCCAGCCGCGGCGGCTCCCAGCCCTGCGCGTGCCGCTCCAGGAACTCGGCCAGGGTGAGCGTCTGCAGGGAGAGCCGCTTGGCGTCCTCGTCGAGCGGCATCAGGTTGGGCAGCTCGTCGCGGAAGGCGGCGACGCAGCTCGGCTCGATCCCGACCACGGGCACGCCGGCGCGGATCTGCGGCTCCAGCGTGTCGAGCATGCGGTGCCAGAAGAGCTTCGCGGTGTCGAGCATCCCGTAGTCGTAGAGCGGCCGCCCGCAGCAGAGCGCCCGCTCGGGGACGACGACGCGGAAGCCGGCGTCCTCCAGCACCGCCACCGCCGCCTTCATCGGCTCGGGGCGCAGGAAGTTGCCGAAGGTGTCGGGGAAGAGCACGACGGGGTCGCCGTGCGGGTTGACGGCGCCGCGCTCCTCCCACCAGGCCTTGAAGGTCTGCTCGGCGAAGCGGGGCATCTCGCGGCGCGGCGCGATGCCGCCGGCCAGCTTCACGAGCCGGCTCAGGCCGGGCGCGTGGGTGGCGAAGTTGGCGAGCCGCGGCGCGTGCTGGGCGAGCCGCGCGTGGAACATGATCAGCCCCATCGAGTAGGCGGCGTGGGGACGCAGGCGCCGCTTGTAGTGGTGGGAGAGGAACTCGGCCTTGTAGGTGGCCATGTCGACGCTGACCGGACAGTCGCCCTTGCAGCCCTTGCAGGAGAGGCAGAGGTCGAGCGCCCCGTGGACCGCCTTGGAGCGGAAGCCGTCCTCGATCGTGCTCCCCTCGAGCATCTCGTAGAGGATGCGGGCGCGGCCGCGCGTCGTGTGCTCCTCCTCGAGCGTCGCCATGTAGCTCGGGCACATCGTGCCGCCGGCGAGGTCGCGGCACTTGCCGGCGCCGACGCAGCGCATCGTCGCGTGGGCGAAGCTGCCGCCGTCCTCGGGATAGGAGAAGTGGGTCTTCACCGGCGGCGGGTCGTAGCCGGCGCCCAGCTTCATGTTGGAGACGATCGGGTAGGGATCGACGACCTTGTGCGGGTTCATGCGGTTGTCTGGGTCCCAGATCGCCTTGAAGCGCCGGAACGCCTCGACCAGCTCCGCCCCGTACATCTTCTCCAGCAATTCGGCCTTCGACTGGCCGTCGCCGTGCTCGCCGGAGAGCGAGCCGCCGTAGGAGACGACCAGCTCGGCCGCGTCGTCCAGGAAGGAGCGCCAGCGCTCGAGGCCACCCGCCGAGCGCAGCTCGAAGTCGATGCGGGCGTGGATGCAGCCCTGGCCGAAGTGCCCGTAGAGCGCCGTGTCGTAGCCGTGCTCGTCGAGCAGGCGGCGGAAGTCGCGCAGGTAGTCACCCTCGCGCTCAGGCGGCACGGCGGCGTCCTCCCAGCCCTCCCAGTGGTCGGCTGCCGCGGGCCGGAAGGCCGTTGCGCCGAGGCCGCTCTCGCGCACGTCCCAGAGCTTGTGCTCCTTCTCCATCTGGTCGTAGAGCTTCATCTCACGCAGGCTCTTCTCGCCGCGCAGCGCCTCCATGCAGGCGCGCGCCCTCTCATCGGCCTCCTCGCGGCTCTCGCCGCCGAACTCGGCGAGCAGCCAGCCCTTCCCCTCGGGCAGCAGCGAGAGGTCCGCCGAGTGCATTTCCAGCACCTTCATGTCTTCGACCAGCACGTCGTCGACGCCCTCGAGGCCGGTCGGCCCGTGCTCCATCACCGCCGGCACGTGGTCGGCGGCGGCGAAGACGTCCTCGTAGCCGATCACCAGCAGGGTGCGGGCGGGCGGGCTGTGGACGAGGCGCAGCGTCGCGTCGAGCACGGTCACGCAGGTGCCCTCGGTGCCGACCAGGGCGCGGGCCACGTTGAAGCCGTTCTCGGGCAGCAGCTGGTCGAGGTTGTAACCGGAGACTCGGCGCGGGATGCGCGGGAAGCGCGCCCGGATCGCCTCCGCGTAGCGGTCGCGCAGCTCGCGCAGCTCGCGGTAGATCTCGCCGCGGCGGCCGCCCGCCGAGACGATCCGCTCCAGCTCCTGGTCGCCGGTCGGGCCGACCCGCAGCCGCAGGCCGTCGTAGGTCAGCACCTCCAGCTCCTCGACGTTCTCGACCGTCTTGCCCGCCATCACCGAGTGGGTGCCGCAGGAGTTGTTGCCGACCATGCCGCCAATCGTCGCGTAGGCGTGGGTGGAGGTATCCGGGGCGAAGGTGAGCTGGTGGCGCTCTTCGGCCAGCTCGGCGAGCCGGTCGCGGACCACGCCGGGCTCGACCCGGGCGAGGCGCCGCTCGCCGTCGAGCTCGTGGATGCCGCGCAGGTACTTGGAGGCGTCGATCACGACCGCCGTGTTGACGGTCTGGCCGGCGAGCCCGGTGGCGCAGCCGCGCGGCAGCACGGGCGCGCCGTGGCGGCGGCAGGCCTCGACCGTCGCGACGACGTCCTCGCTCGTCTTCGGGACGACGACGCCGAGCGGCGGCTGGCGGTAGTTGGAGCTGTCGTGGGAGTAGGCCGCGCGCGAGCCGGCGTCGAAGCGAACCTCGCCCGCAACCGCCTCGGCGAGCTCGCGCTCCAGCGCCCTGAGGTCGATGCGCTCGACCCCCTCCGGCGCCAGCGTCGTATGGCCGTCCCCCATCATCCCCCCACTTTCCGGTGCGCTTTATGCACGCATAGGGTCCATAAGGCGCACCGGAAGCTGCTCACAGCGCGTACCTCGCCGCGTCGGCGCGCTTCAGCTCGAGGCCGAGGCCGGGGCGCGAGCGGTCCGGCTCCAGCCGGCCGCCCTCCGGGTCGAGCGTGCCGTCGAAGAGCATCCGCTCGATCCGCACGTGGTCGTGGAAGTACTCGAGGTGGGCGAGCGTCTCCAGCGCGCAGCAGGCATGGACGGAGACGGCGGGCGCGCAGTGGGCCGAGAGGCGGCGCCGGCGCACCCGGCAGATCCCGTCGGCGCGGAGCAGGTTGGTGATGCCGCCGACCCGGGTCACGTCGGCCTGGACGACGTCGACGCACGACGCCACCGCCTCCACCCCGGCCAGGTCCCACTCGTACTCGCCGGCGGCGACCTCCATCCCGGCGGGCGCCCGCTCGCGCACGAAGCGCAGCCCCTCGCGGTCCTCGGAGGAGACCGGCTCCTCGAACCAGGTGACGCCGTGGTCGGCGTAGCGGCGCGCCCAGCGCAGCGCCCGCTTGGGGTCGAAGGCGCCGTTGGCGTCGACCATCAGCTCGACCTCCGCGCCGATCGCCTCGCGGCAGAGCGCAAGCCGCTCCGGGTCCTCCTCAGGCGCGCGGCCGACCTTGATCTTGACGCGCGGCATGCCCGCCTCCATCCAGCCCTCGAGCTGCTCGCGCAGGCGGGCCGGCCCGTAGGAGGTGAAGCCGCCGCTGCCGTAGACCGGCACCGCGGCGTGGAAGCGCGGCAGCGCGTCGGCGAGGGCGACGCCGAGCAGCCTCGCCTTCAGGTCCCAGAGGGCTATGTCGACGGCGGAGACCGCCATCGCGCCGGCGCCCACCCGGCCGGCGTTGCGGATCGCCGCCTGCATCGCCGCCCAGGCGGCGCCCGGGGCGAGCGCGTCGCCCCCCTCCATCGCCGGCGCCAGCTGCGACTCGACGAACCTCCCCACCGAGACGTCGCCGTAGGTGTAGCCGAGGCCGCGCTCGCCGCCCGCCGCCGCCTCGACGACGACGATCGTGGTCGAGTCCCACTCCAGCGTGCCGTCGGACTCCGGCCCGTCGGTGGGCACGGTGAAGGCAGAGACCGCGAGCCGCTCAATCGGCGCCTCGACGGCGCGGCCGGCCCTCACCGCCATCGCCATCAGCGCGTCACGAGCTCTTTCAGCTTGCCGGCGAACGACTGCTTGACGACGCGCGACGCGTCGGGGTCGCCGCGGACCAGCGCTTTCGCCATCGAGGTCGCCATGTCCATTTTGATGTGGGGCGGCAGCGGCGGCACCTCGGGGTCGGTGACCGCCTCGTAGACGACGGGGCGGTCGGCGGCGAGCGCCTCGTCCCAGGCGCCGGCGACCTCGTCGGGCGCTTCCACCTTGATCCCCTTCAGACCGAGCAGCTCGGCGTAACCGGCGTAGTCGAAGGAGGGGATCCGCTGCGAGGCTTCGAGTTTCGGGTCGCCGGCGAGGACGCGCTGCTCCCAGGTGACCTGGTTGAGGTCGTTGTTGTGGAGGACGATGACGACGAGCTGCCTGTTGCTCCACTGCTCCCAGCGATTGGCGACGTCGATTAGCGCGTTGATGCCGAGCATCTGCATGGCGCCGTCGCCGAGCGCTGCGATCACCGGCCGGTCCGGGTAGGCCATCTTCGCCGCGAAGGCGTAGGGCACGCCGGGGCCCATCGTCGCCAGCGTCCCCGAGAGCGCCGTCCGCATCCCCTCGCGCAGCCGCAGGTGGCGCGCCCACCAGTTTGTCGCCGAGCCGGAGTCGGCGGTGAGGATGCAGCGGTCCGGCAGGCGCGGGCTGAGCTCGTGGAAGACGCGCAGCGGGTTGAGCGGCTGCGCGTCGACCATCGCCTGCTCGGCGAGGATCCGCCACCAGCGCTCGACGTTGGCTTCGATCTCCTCTCGCCAGGCGCGGCTCTCCTTGCGCTCCAGCTGCGGGATCAGCTCGCGCAGCGTCTCGCGGGCGTCTCCGACCAGGCCCACCTCCATCGGGTAGCGGATGCCGACGAGGCGGGCGTCGATGTCGATCTGCACGCCGTGCGCCTGACCCGGCTTCGGCAGCCACTCCGAGTAGGGGAAGCTGGAGCCGATCATCAGGAAGGTGTCGCAGCCGTCCATCATCTCGTAGCTCGGCTTCGAGCCGAGCAGGCCGATCGGCCCGGTGACGAAGGGCAGGTCGTCGGGCAGCACGTCGCGCCCGTTGAGCGCCTTGGCGATGCCGGCGCCGAGCAGCTCGGCGACCTCGGTCACCTCTTTGGCGGCGTCACGCGCCCCGGCCCCGACCAGGATCGCGACACGGCTACCGGCGTTGAGGATCTCGACGGCTCGCCGCACCTCGTGTTCCGGCGGGATGACGCGCGACTGGAGGTGGTCCATCGGCGCGGTGAAGACCGAGCCGTGGGCCATCGGCGGGTCTTCGTAGTCGGCCTCCTGAACGTCCTCGGGGATGATCACCGCGGTCACCGAGCGCGAGGCCCGCGCCACCTGGACGGCGCGGTCGATCAGGTGGCGGGCCTGCCCCGGCGACATGCAGACCTGGACGAACTCCGAGGCGACGTCCTTGAAGAGGGTGTTGAGGTCGACCTCCTGCTGGAAGTTGGCGCCCAGCGAGAAGGTCTTCTGCTGGCCGACGATCGCGACCACCGGCTGGTGGTCCAGCTTGGCGTCGTAGAGGCCGTTGAGCAGGTGGATCGCGCCGGGGCCGGAGGTCGCCATGCAGACGCCGACCTCGCCGGTCAGCTTGGCGTGCGCGCAGGCGGCGAAGGCGGCGATCTCCTCGTGGCGGGTCTGCACGAACTCGATGTCCTCGCCGTGCTCGTGGAAGCCGCCGAGAACGCCGTTGATGCCGTCGCCGGGGTAGCCGTAGATGCGATCGACGCCGTGTTCGTGAAGCCGTTTGAGGATGAAGGCACCGACCGTTTCCGACATCTCTCCCTCCGCGGTGGCTTGCTCGGACGCCATGGGTTACCCGTCGCGGGACGGCGAAAACCGGCGGCGTCAGACCTCTTACCGGCGGGTAGACGTGCGGACGGTGATCGACGCCGTCCCGATCGCGCTCGCCGCCGCCGCCGGGCTCGCCTACGCCCGCCGCTGCCGCACCCTGGCCCGGCGCGGCCGCGGCGTCACCGCCTGGCGCCGGGCCAGCTTCTACGCCGGCCTGGCGCTGCCGGCC
>DASTHF010000232.1:0-6699 GCA_035605615.1 Solirubrobacterales bacterium | reverse complement strand
TCGAGGCGATGGAGCGACACCTCGGCGGCCGCGAGTTCCTAATCGGCGAGCGCTTCACGATCGCCGACATCGCGCTCTACGCCTACACGCACGTCGCGCCCGAAGGCGGTTTCGACCTCGAGCCGTACCCGACAGTGCGGGGGTGGCTCGCGAGAATCGCAGCTCAGCCTGGGATCGTCCCGATTGCCGCTTGAGCTTTCCTGCCGTTGTGTCGACGCGCCTAAGGCTGTGAAAGGCTCTCGCCGTGGCTGGCTCCAAGCGAGAGGTGTTCATCGACCTGGAGCCCAGGCACGCGCATCTGCTTTCGCCGCAGCGAGGCGCCGCCGCCGATCTCTTTACGCGATCACCCTGGAGGTGCTGGAGAGCGACGAATGGACGACCGTGCGCCGAGTCGGAGGGCTGAGAAGGCCGCACCCACCCGCTCTGCGGACCTGGCCGGCATTGGCTCATAATCCGCCGCATGCAAGTCGCAATCCTCGTCTTCGAGAAACTGACCGCCCTCGATGCGATCGGGCCCTATGAGGTGCTTCGGTCGGTGCCGGGCTGGGAAGTTCGGTTCGTCGGGCCGCGTAAGGGCACGGTGCGGACCGACAGCGGCGCGCTCGGGCTGAGCGCCGACTACGCGCTGGAGGAGGTGACTGAGCCAGACATCGTGCTGGTGCCCGGTGGAGAAGGAAACCGGCCGCTATTGAAGGATGAGACGGTGCTCGACTGGCTGCGCGGGGTTAACGAGTCGACGAAGTGGACGACGTCGGTCTGCACCGGCTCGCTGGTCCTTGCGGCCGCCGGCCTGCTCGACGGGAAGCGCGCGACTTCCCATTGGCTCTATCTGGAGCAGCTGCGCGAATTGGGCGCCGATCCGGTCGGCGGTCGCTTCGTCGAGGACGGCAAGTTCGTCACCGCGGCGGGAGTCTCAGCCGGGATCGACATGGCGCTGCATCTGGTGAGTCAGGAGGCGGGGCCGGAGGTGGCTCAAGCGATCCAGCTCGGCATCGAGTATGACCCGCAGCCTCCCTTCGACGCCGGCTCGCCCTCCAAGGCGCCGACCCAGATTGTCGATGCTGTCACCGCCATCGCCAGCGCGAGCGACGATTGGCTCGGCTCCCGGGTATAGGCCGTCCCGTCGCGACGCGGCGGGATAATGGTGCATGCTCGGAGAGGAGTGGACAGCCGATGAGCAGAAAGTCCGCCGCTATCTCGGCCGCGCCGACGAGTTCCCGCATCGTGCCGAGGGAGAGGGCGTCCTACTCGAACATGTGCCATGCGATGCCCGCCGCGTCCTTGACCTCGGCACGGGCGACGGTCGGCTGCTGAGCCTCCTTCAGGACGACCGCCCGGAGATGCTCGGCGTGGGCGTCGACTTCTCAGGCCTGATGCTCGAGGCGGCACGCGAGCGCTTTTCGGGCGAGGAGCGCATAACGCTCGTCAAACACGACCTCGCGGAGCCACTGCCTGATCTTGGGCGCTTCGATGCCGTCGTCTCGTCGTTTGCGATCCACCATCTTGAGCACGAGCGCAAGCACCGGCTCTATGGCGAAGTTTTCGAGCTGCTGGAGCCGGGCGGCGTCTTCGCCAACGTCGAGCACGTCGCCTCGCCGACGCACCGTCTGCATCTGGCGTTCTTTGCGGCGATCGATGAGCCGATTGAGAATGAGGATCCCTCCGACCGGCTACTCGATGTCGAGGCACAGCTCAGGTGGCTGCGCGAGCTCGGCTTCGATGACGTCGACTGCTACTGGAAGTGGCTGGAGATGGCGCTCTTGATCGCCGTCAAGCCGAATGAGACACACAAGGTGATCGGTCGCCCCACATCACCTGAGTCGTCTCCAGACGATCATTGAGGCGCGTCCGTGACGAGATCTGTGCGCCAATCGTGCGCCAATCAGACACGAAAATAGCCGGTTACAACCGGAATCAGCCGGACGAGAAAGCAGCGCGAAAACACCGCTCACGGCTCTGGCAAGCGAAATTTCGCTTGCCAGAGCGAAAGGCGCCCGCCGGAATCGAACCGGCGTAAAGGCTTTGCAGGGAGGTTTGGAGGCAGCCCGTGCCAGATTCTCAATCAGTGGCGATGCTGTTCCGCCTCCCAAAGGAAGAACATGTTGGAGAGTCGGGCTCGGCCAACTTCGTCTTCGTGCTTCATCCAAGCCTGCATGGATGCCCCGGCCGCAGTTAGACCGGCGCTCACGATCAAGGGCTCCTGCAGGTAGACCCCGCAGGCGATCAGCACCGCGCTCAAACGGGTAGTGAGTCGCGTCTTGACCGCGAGGGTGTCGGCTGCCGCCCTTAGCCGGACGGCGATATCGGCAATCGCCGGTTCGATTACCTCTCGCTGTATCTGCTGGGCAATCGCAACTGAGTCATGGTCGCCGGCCGGGAGTCGCTCTTCCGCCGCAAGCCGTAATGCCAGGCGAAAACGCTCGAAGTACTCGCCCTCAGCCTCGCGGAGCTCCAGCAGGGTCCGAACGTCAGCTCCGTCCACGACCGGAAGTCGCAAATCGAACATCAGCTCGGCGGCCGAAGGGCTCCGGGCAGTCAGGCCAAGGAGATCGCCATGCACCTGAATCGTCGAAGCCAACGGTAGCGAGAGCGTCTGAGCGGCCCGCACGTCAGAGGTGAGGTGAGACATATAACGACGAAACACGGCTCGCGAGACCTCGAACGGCAGGTCTTGCCCTTCGGGTCGAACGGTCCCCCAGACCGTGTGCTCAAAACGCGGGTGGACGAATTCGTAGTGGAAATGGTCCCCATGCCTCTGGGTCTGGATCTCCGCCACCCTGGCAGCTCTCTCGGCAAGCGCATCGAGGCAGACCAGCGCCTGGTCCAACCCAACCTCGCGCGCATGTAGATCAAGATGGACCTCACATGGCGGCGGCTTTTGCCGGAAGACCACTAGCGGCTCGGCGCCGATCTCGCGAAGGTAAAGCAGCAATCGAATGTCGGAGGTCAACCTCCCGAGGCCGGCCTCGCTTGCACCGTTTTCCAGGTCGCCAGCCACCCGATGGGCGCTAGGCCCAACGACTACGATGCGGTCGAAGTAGTGCCATGCGTGAGAGAGCAGCTTGTCGACCTGGGCCTTGCGGCACTCCCAGGCGAAGCAATCGAGCTCGCCCGAAAGATCGACACCCCGCCCACCGAGGAGATCCCACTCACCCGTCGTGGAGTCCAGAGGCTCCGTCGTATAGGGAACCGCCGCCGCAAGGTCGTGGAGTCCAGCCAGCTCCTTCGGCTCTTTCAGTCGATACTCCGCCTCTCCCGCTGAGGTGATGTCGCGATCCTCGAGCCACTTATAGAGCCAGAACATCAGCGGATTTTTGCGCCCATCGCCAAGTCTCGCAAGCTTGCCTGCGAGTAGACGCAAACCGATTACAGGCGACGGACTCTACCCAGTTATGTCTCATGGGGCTGCATCTACCTATTCGCGCCGACCACGGGATCGGAAGTCAAGTGGTTCTGCAAGCAAGCATTCCAACGCAGGAGCGCGGGAAGGCGAGGCAAAGTGCATTTCGGTGAACTGCGAATCCAAGAAACGCGGAGGGGCGCCACGACTGCGTCTGGTGTCGAGTTCCGAAAGTCCCCCGGCGCACCCGGCCCATCCGACACCATCGCTTGCCTCCGCCCCTTTTCGTCCCGGCGAGCTTCCACTTACCGCCTGGATCCCACTTGATCGTGCGACGCGCAATTCGCTGCGGGAACAAGCGGAAGAGGCGGCGGTCCCAGTCGAGCTGTGGGTACGGATCGCGGCCGAGACCTCCCGCCTGGTAAACGAGATCTCATCCCGGGCGGCCCGTCCCCGCTCGGAGGTCATCGCGCATCTCGATCATGCGGCATCGGCACCGACAGGCGGAGCACACACCCTTGGAGCCTCCAACCTATGCCGCTATGCCGCCCAACTCCGAAAGGGACACCGCGCCAGCGAGGTCGGCGCGGTATTGGCGCTCCGGCTTCCCGAGGAGATCAGCGGCGCCTGGAACGCAGCGGCAAGCGTGGCCCGACTTGAGATGCCGCGGTGGATCGCTGCAGCGCTAGAGGAAGCTCCGCCCAAATGCGTCGCCTGGGAGGCCGCCGCGGCGGAAGCCTCCCGCTCACTCGGAGAGTGGGCCTACGCTTCTTGGCTCCGGGCGTCAACCAGCGCCATGGCCTGAGCGAAGTCGCGCAGCTGCTTCAATGGCGCATCCCTCCACAGTCGTCGAAGGCCAGCACTGCCGAGACGTTCGGCTCGACGAAGCGCGTCTCGCATTTCGTGGGAGGCGTGCAAACGCACGAGAACGTTTTCTCCCTTCTTGGCCTTGATCGCACCGCAGTCCCCGGGTGCGTAGCGGCAATCGAGCTTGCCCATATCGGCGCGGGCCCTGGCAGTCTGACGATCAACTTTCTCCACGCGCGCGCCGTCGAAATAGCGCAGCTTGATCGCAGGGTTGTAAGGGTTGTCCCAAATCGGACTCGCGGGCGCGGTTCGGTAGATGCGGTTGCCCAGCATGCAACCCCGAGCTCCACTGGCGATGGCCACCACCGATATCTCGCTGGCACGGTCAGCGATTACCTGAAGACCAGTGGATCGAAAAGATTCGACCGCCTCGAGGTAGGTCGCGATCTCCTCGGAGGTTCGTTCTCCCGCACGAATGTCGCTCACGGTAAGGACAACAAGGCTCCTCGGCGGCAGCATGTCGCGGTAGCGGTCGGCCAGGTATGGAACGAGACCGTCCATCATCGCTTCGAAAGTGACGTAGATCCACGCGGCCAGCGGCTGGCGCGGAGCGATTCGACGCATCTCGGCGAGCGCGCGCAGATTGACCTCCAACCAAGGATCGCTGAGCGAGGAGGCGAGGAAATAGGGAGCGAAGGTGTAGAGCGCGCCCGCCTGTGCCTGAACCGCAGCTCGGACCAGGGCCTCAAACAACGCTTGGTCCCCAAGAACTTCTGGGCTGAGCGGCAGGGGGACTGCGGCGGCCAACGGGGTGTGAACATCGGAGCCAAAGGACTCGTCCTCCGGGCCGGAGAGAAAAGGCAGGCGCCAGGTCTCGATGTCGATCACAAAGGGTAGGCGCTTTTCGATTGCGGCCCGCTTCAGTCGACCATGCTTCCCCGGAGAGTCGAAGCGAAGGTTGATGACGATGCCGTCGGTGTCGCCGTTGCAGCGCTCTACGAACTTGTGCTCGTTGTGCTCAAGCCTGGTGAAGAAGAGGGACTCGGAATCTTCCCGTATTACCGCCAATATTCCGAAAGTCTTGCGGGAAGCTCGGACATGATCGGAAGCGGCAAGAACCACTGGGCGAATGCGCCGACCGCCAAGCGAGGACGCAAGCGACCGTGCGTAGCCTCCTGGATCTCAGAGCTGCCAGCCGGAACACCTCTCAGATTCAGCCGGGATCGATCGGTCGCGAGGCGAATCGGGGGAGGCGACGGCGGCGGATCCCATGCGCCGAAGCGACTTCGGGACGTCAGGCGGCCGGAGAGCCTTCGCCGGTTTGGATACCTGCCGTCTCAAGCAGCTCCTCCGTCGGCTGGTAGCTCAACCAGATCAGGAACCCGCGGTCGACCACGCTGAGCCGCCGCGCCGACTGATCGTAGTCCAGAACAAGCGGTTTGATGTTTTTCTGAACCTGCAGCGACGCGGCCGACTTGAGCGCCTGAGTCACGTTGCCCGGGTTCAAATCGCCGCCCTTCGGGTGGACCTCCCGAAGGGTCCGATTGATGTCCGTCAGTCGAAGGCCGCGCTCCAAGTCTCCGGCCTTCGAGGTCAGCACCGGGTAGAGCAGCCACCGGTACATCTCCAGATCGGTCCGGCTGAATCCGTCAGCGAAGTTTGAGATGAAGGCGTTGTAGCGGGCCGACTGCTCATCAACGACAGACTTGATGAGGTCGGGGGCGTCGAGGCCCGCGCCAATTGTCTCCCGGTCCTGCTGGGTGACAAGGACGCCCTCGGCCTCGCAGGCTCGGTAACAGGCTTCCTGAAGTACAGAAACACTCTCCGAACAGCCCTTGACAATGTCGTCCGCAAGTCTGGCGTCGAAGTCGATGTTAAGCAGATCTTGGCCCTTCTCCATCACCAAACGAAGCTCCTCCTCGCTCCACTCGTCGGCGTCGACGGCGATCACCCGACCGGCAAGGTCGCCGTTCAGCTCGATGAGCCGGTTCTCGTCCAGCCACACGCCGACGACGATGAAGCAGTAGGCAGAGTTCTCGTGAAACGCCTTCAGCGAGACCGAGAAATCGTTCTGTGTCTCGTCGCTCAGGTAGTGGAAGTCCTCGAGGACGACATATGTCGGAGCTCCGCAGGCTTCCATTGCAGCGATTACGTCGTTGACGTCTTCGGGGTCCAACTCCAGCGGCTCGGTCGTCGTTGCGCGTTGGGTGTCACCGCCTTCCTCCCCACCGATCGAACCCCCAATCTCACCGACTCCCGGAAGGCCAACCTTCCCCGTAAAGCTCGCGCTGATCTTCCGGGCTCCGCTCTCGGTGAGCGTCTCGGTGGCGGTAACCGTGTATCCGACACTCTTCAGGATCGCTGTGTGGAGCAGCGCCAACGACCATTTATTCGAGCAGGTGACGACGGCATGTTCGTGATCACCCAGGTTGTACTTGCGGAGGCAGGTCTTCCCCTGCTTCGAGCTGCCATAGACCACTGAGCCAGTCCAGGTTTGACGGAGACCTTGAAGCCAGGAATCCACCTGGCAGAAGGGAACCCATCAAACCATG
>DASTHF010000197.1:0-2196 GCA_035605615.1 Solirubrobacterales bacterium | reverse complement strand
CAACGCCCTGGCGGCGACGATCCACCTCGCCTGGCTGGGGCGCGAGGGCTTCCGCGAGCTGGGGGAGCTGCTGGCGCGGCGGACCGCCTTCGCGCGCGAGCGGCTGGCGGCGGTCGACGGGGTCGAGCTCCTGCACGAGGCGCCGGTGGCGCGGGAGCTCGCGATCCGCCTCGACGCGCCGGTCGATGCGGTGCTGGAGCGCTGCGCGGAGCGCGGCATCGCCGCCGGCTACCCGCTCGGGCGCGACTACCCGGAGTACGGGGACGGCCTGCTGGTCGCGATCACCGAGCGCCGCACCCGCGAGCAGATCGACGCCCTCGCCGAGGCGCTGGGCGCCGCGATCGCCGCGGAGCGGGAAGGGGTGGCGGTCTGATGGCGCTCGTCGAGACGCCGATGCAGGGCGAACGGGCCCGCACGATCTTCGAGAAGTCGAAGCCGGGGCGGCGCGCCGCCGTGCTGCCCGACGCCGGCGTGCCGGAGCGCCCGCTCGAGGAGCTGATCCCGGCGCACCTGCTGCGCGCCGGGCCGCCTCGCCTGCCCGAGGTCTCCGAGCCGGAGATCGTCCGCCACTACAACCGCCTCTCGCGCCGCAACTTCGACCTCGACACGGGCTTCTACCCGCTCGGCTCCTGCACGATGAAGCACAACCCGCGGGTCAACGAGCGGGTCGCGGCGCTGCCCGGGCACGCCCGCCTCCATCCGGCCCAAGAGCCGCGGCGCGCCCAGGGCGCCCTGGAGCTGATGTGGCTGCTGCAGGAGTCGCTGGCCGAGATCTGCGGCCTGCCGCACGTCAGCCTCCAGCCCTCGGCCGGCTCGCACGGCGAGCTCGCCGGCCTGCTGCTGACCCGCGCCTACCACGCCGACCGCGGCGAAGCCCGCGGCAGGGTGCTGATCCCCGACACCGCCCACGGCACCAATCCCGCCTCGGTGACGATGGCCGGCTTCGAGGTCGTCAAGGTGGCGACCAACGAGCGCGGCGGCGTCGAGATGGACGACCTGCGGGCGAAGATCGAGGGGGGCCCCGGCGACGTCGCCTGCCTGATGCTCACCAACCCCAACACGCTCGGGCTCTTCGACGAGAACATCGCCGAGATCGCCGCGACGATCCACGCGGCCGGCGGCGTCCTCTACTACGACGGCGCCAACCTCAACGCGGTGATGGGGCAGTCGCGGCCCGGCGACATGGGCTTCGACATCGTCCACGTCAACCTCCACAAGTCGTTCAGCCAGCCGCACGGCGGCGGCGGCCCGGGGGCCGGGCCGATCGCCGTCTCGGAGCGGATCGAGCCCTTCCTGCCGCGGCCGCAGGTCGTCCGCCGCGAGGGCTCCAACGGCGGCGGCCCCCTCTTCGACCTCGACTACGACCGTCCTCAGTCGATCGGCCGCCTGCGCGGCTTCCAGGGCAACTTCGGCGTCTTCGTCCGCTCCTACGCCTACATCCTCAGCCTCGGCGCCGACGGCCTCGCCGAGGCCTCGGAGACGGCGGTGCTGAACGCGAACTACCTGAAGGCGCGGCTGATGAAGGGACGGGCCGGCAGGCGACTGCCGATCGCCTTCGACCGCCACTGCATGCACGAGTTCGTCCTCTCCGGCAAGCCGATGAAGCGGGAGCTCGGCGTCGCCACGCTGGACCTCGCCAAGCGCCTGCTCGACTTCGGCTTCCACCCGCCGACCGTCTACTTCCCGTTGCTGGTCGAGGAGGCGCTGATGGTCGAGCCGACCGAGACCGAGACCAAGGAGAGCCTCGACGCCTTCGCCGAGGCGGTCGAGGAGATCCTCGCCGAGGCCGAGCGCGACCCCGAGGTCGCCAAGAACGCCCCCTACACAACCCCGGTCCGCCGCCTCGACGAGGTCAGGGCGACCCGCCGCCCCGTAATCCGGCAGTCCCTATAGCTCCGGCAGCTTCTGCTTCAGCTCCAGCACCGGGGCGAAGAGGTCGCCTTGGCGCTCGATTCGCTTCAGGACGTCGGCGGCCTCGAAGACGAGGCAGTCGCGGTCGTCGCGGTCGAGCGCGCCTTCGACCTCCTCCCAGCTCACCGGGGTCGAGACCGTGGGGCGCTCGCGGGCACGCAGCGAGTAGACGGCGATCGTCGTCTTGCGGCGGTGGTTCTGCGACCAGTCGACGAAGACCTTGCCGCGCCGTTCGACCTTCTTCATCTTCGAGACGACGAGGTCGGGCGTCTGCTTCTCGAGCAG
>DASTHF010000189.1:0-3764 GCA_035605615.1 Solirubrobacterales bacterium | reverse complement strand
CTCCTCGACGTCGTGGCTGACGAGGACGACGGTGCGGGGGTCGGCCCGCAGGGCCTCGGCCAGCCAGGTCTGCATCTCGGCGCGGGTGATCGCGTCCAGCGAGGCGAAGGGCTCGTCGAGCGCCAGCACCGGCTTGCCGGCAAGGAGGGTGCGCAGGAAGGCGACTCGCTGTCGCATGCCGCCGGAGAGCTGGGCGGGCCGCGTGGCTTCGAAGCCGGCGAGGCCGAAGCGCTCGAACAGGCGCGCCGCCTCGCGCCGGGCCGCCCGCCGCCCGGCGCCGCGGTTGCGCAGCGCCAGCGCCGCGTTGTCGATCGCCGCCAGCCAGGGCAGCAGCAGGTCGCGCTGCGGCATGAAGGCGCAGTGGGCGAGGCGGCCGCGCGCCTCGCGTGCCCCGCCGACCTCGATCTCGCCCGCCGCCGGCTCCCGCAGGCCGCAGATCAGCTCCAGCAGCGTCGACTTGCCGCAGCCGGAGGGGCCGACCAGGCCGAGCACCCCGTGCGCGCCGACCTCCAGGTCGAGGCGCTCGATCGTGCGCAGCTCGCCGTAGGAGTGACGCAGGGCGCGGATTGAGACGGGGGCGGCCGGGGAACCCTCACGGGGAGGCGATGGTCCGGCGACGGCGAATCCCTTGGCTTCCGCGCGCATCCTGGTATCCTGGCGCACTCGGCCCTCCTGACCAAGAAGGTCAAGAAAGTCCATAACGGGCGGGGCGGCAACCCAGATGGACCCCACGATCATCATCTTCGGCTTCGGGATCGGCACCCTCGTCGGCATGACGGGCATGGGCGGCGGCTCGCTGATGACGCCGCTCCTGATCCTCATCTTCGGCACCCAGCCGACCACCGCGATCGGCACCGACATCTTCTACTCGGCGATCACCAAGACGGTCGGCGGCTGGCGCCACCTGCGGATGAAGACCGTGAACATGGACCTCGTCAAGTGGCTGGCGCTGGGCAGCGTGCCGGCCGCCGTCGCCGGCGTCGGGCTGATCTCGGTGCTGGAGCGGCACATCGACCCGGAACGGCTCGACTCGCTCGTCTACGCGGTGCTCGGCGGCACGCTGCTGATGGTCGGCGTGGTCACGCTGACGCGGGCGCTGATCCTGCGCGGCCTGGTCGACGAGCGCGACAACTTCGAGGTGCAGCGCCGCCACAAGGTCGCCGCCGTCACGATCGGCGCCACCACCGGCTTCGTGATCGGCATCACCTCGGCCGGCTCGGGGACGGTGATCGCGATCCTGCTGATCGCCGTCTTCCGCCTCGCGCCGAAGAAGGTCGTCGGCACCGACGTCTTCCATGCCGCCGTCCTGCTCTGGGCGGCGGGCCTCGCGCACTGGGTCGGCGGCAACGTCGACTTCACACTCGCTGGCAACATCCTGATCGGCTCGCTTCCCGGCGTGGTGATCGGCGCCGCCCTGTCGGACAAGGCGCCGCAGGGCTTCATCCGCACCGCGCTCGGCCTCGTCCTCGTTGCCTCGGGAATCGTGACGATCCAGAAGGGAGACCCGACCGTCTGGCCGATCGCCGCCGCTGTCGCCGGCGTCGGCCTCGGCCTGATCCTCGCCGCGCCGCACTGGCTCAACCGCCGCCGCGCCCGCGACGGTGGCCCGGCGCCGGAGCTGGCTCCCGAGACGATCGGCTGATTTACTGGAAGCATGCGAGTCTCAGCCAAGGCCGACTACGCCGTGCGCGCCGCCGCCGAGCTGGCGGCCGCCGAGCAGGGCCCGGTCAAGGGCGAGCGGCTGGCCGAGGCGCAGGACATCCCACTCCAGTTCCTCGAGCACATCCTGCTCGAGCTGAAGCACGCGGGGATCGTGCGCGCGCGGCGCGGCGCCAAGGGCGGCTACTGGCTCGCCCGCCCGGCCGACACGATCACGGTCGCCGACGTCGTCCGCGCCGTCGAGGGCCCGATCGCCCACGTCCAGTCGGCGCCGCCGGAGTCGATCGAGTACCGGGGCAACGCGCAGCACCTCCAGGAGGTCTGGATCGCCGTCCGCGCCAGCCTCCGCGCCGTCGTCGAGCACGTCACCCTCGCCGACCTCGTCTCCGGCGATCTGCCTGCTGCCGTCGAGGCGCTCGCCTCCTCGCCGGACGCCTGGGCCGCCCGCTGAGTCTGCCCGAGGGCTCCACCTCCGCCGCTCAGGGCGAGAGGCGGAAGGGCGGGTACCGGTCGGTGACCAGCACGAAGGCGTAGCCGTAGACGCGGTTCTGCCAACGGATCACGCCCTCGACGAAGCGGAAGATCCCGCGCGGATAGTGGCCGGTGAAGAGGATCGCGAACCAGGCGCCGACCACCGCGAAGAAGGCGCCGATGTAGAGGAAGAACAGCACCACGTAGTGGGGGATGGCGAGCAGCCACTTGACGAGCGGCATCCCGCGGCCGAGCTCGGCCGTATCGGGGTAGGGGAAGTCGAGCTGGACCGCCTGGCGCTCGTCGGTCGACGGGTAGCGGTCGTCCATCAGGGCCAGATAGACCCCGATCCGGTTTCCGAAGCGCAGCAGTTCCAGGTTCCAGTCGTACCACCAGCGCGGGTACTTCTTCCTGAACAGCAGCATCAGGACGAGCGGCAGGATGACGAGGCCGCCACCCGCGGCCGCTCCCGAGAAGTAGAAGCCGCCCTGCGAGGAGCCAGCCGAGAAATTCCCGCCCTCGAGCAGGGCCGCCACGATGGCGATCGGGATCACCGCGAAGATCCGGAAGAATGTCGACAACCGGCTCAGCGCCCGCTCCGGGTACTCGACCGAGAAGGTGACTGGATAGTCCGATGGCTGCACTGCTCCCCCTTTCCGAGAGTTGCTCAGATCATCGCCGACAATCCGGCTGGATAAACGGAACGGTCAGCGGCCGGTGGGGGTGCCGCCGGCGATGATGTTGACGAAGCTCTCCAGGTGACGGGTGGTCCAGCACTCGAAGGCGCCGTCGCAGTGGCGCTCGTAGGCCGCCATCACCGAGTCGCCGTAGTTCCAGTAGAGGCGCGGCTCGGGGTTGAGCCAGAAGAGGCGGTCGGCTCGCTCGGCGATCTCGGCGAAGACCTCGGCGTGCGGCTCGCGGCCGTGGGTGCGGGCGTCGCCGAGCACGATCACGGTCGAGCGCGGGTCCAGGTCCTCGGAGATCTCGGCCAGGAACTCGAGCCAGACGCGCCCGTAGTCGGTATAGCCGGAGACGTCGGCGACGCCGCCCTCGCGCGAGATCCGCTCGGCGATCGCACGGAAGTCGCGCTCGCGCTCGAAGACCTCCGTCACCTCGGAGATGCGCTCGATGAAGACGAAGCTGCGCAGCTTGCGGAACGAGTCGTGCAGGGCGTGCAGCACGGAGAGGAAGAAGACGCTGGCCGAGGTGACCGAGGTGGAGACGTCGCAGAGGACGTAGATCTCCGGTCGCCGCGGCCGCTTCGGCCGGTAGCGGAGGCGCAGCGGCACGCCGCCGGTCTCCAGCGAGGCGCGCATCGTCCGCCGCACGTCGACCATCTGGCCCTTTTTCCGCCCCCGCTGCTCGTGCCCGAGGGTGGCCAGGCGCCGCTTCATCTGCGAGACGGCGCGGTGGACGGCGGCGAGGTCCTGGGTCGGGCTGGTCGGAAGCGTCCGGTCGAGCTCGGCAAGGGGGCGGGAAGGGGGAAGGGTCTGGGTGCGCTCGATCAGGTCGCGTTCGAGCTCCCGTCTCAGGTGGCGCTCGAAGCCGGTCAGCTGGTCGCGGTCGATCGGCGGCCGCTCGCTGCCGTCGGGTGCCGGCGGTTGGTTGCCCGCCGTGAGGCCGAGGGTGCGGCG